>NZ_KI911562.1:625833-938750 GCF_000515315.1 Asinibacterium sp. OR53 | reverse complement strand
ACAACAGTACGGTTGTTTTTACGCAGGACCTCAGTTCGTCTACAGCAGTGAACAGCGTAACGGTTTCACCGCTTCCAATGGGGCAAGTATTTTGTACTGTAGCGGTAACGGTTACTTCTGCTACTACATCAACCAATACCTGGAACGGCAACTTCCGCGTAGTTTGGAAATAAATTTATTAAGAACGGATTAATAAAAGCAAAGTACTCACAGCATTGAGTTTGCGAGCGCTTTGTTTATTACCTTTACGCCTCTTTACCCCTCTACACTCTGGCGCAGATACAATTTTTTAGCGGCTCCGACGTTAGGAGTCCGTCATTGTTTAATTTTTAACAGCATCAATTATGAAAGTAAAGATTTACTTAACAGCGCTATTGAGTTCAGCGGTATTGTTTTCCTGTGTGAGTCCCAAAAAATTAAGAGAGTCGCAAGCCAAGTACGACCAGCTCAGCGGTACTTACCTCGATTTGCAGTCGAAATACCGCGCATTACAAGATGAACTGGACAAAGCCAACAACAAAAATGCAGCATTGCAGTCCGCGAAAACAAACGCAGATGGACAGGTAGATGATCTCAAAAAACAGATCGATTACCTCAAACAGAATAATAATACGGTATTGAACCAGTTAAGGGATATGTCGGTGGTAACGAATGCGCAGGCAGAAAGCATCCGCAAATCATTGGACAATATCGGGGCAAAAGACATGTACATCAAAGACCTCCAGGGTTCTATTGCACGTAAGGATTCCCTTGCCATGGCGCTGGTGATGAATCTTAAGGGAGCCATTGGCAACCTGGACGACAAAGACATCAACATCAAAGTAGATAAAGGGGTGGTTTATGTAGATATTTCCGACAAGCTTCTTTTCAAAAACGCCAGCTATGATGTTACGGAAAGAGCGAAGGAAGTACTGGGTAAAGTAGCCAAAGTGTTGCAAAACCAGCCTGAGATCGAATTCATGGTGGAAGGCCATACCGATTCCAATCCTATTCACAGCGCAGGTATTGTTGATAACTGGGATCTCAGCGTAAAACGCGCTACCAGCGTGGTGCGCATCCTGCAAAATACCTATGGTCTTGATCCCAAACGCATGACTGCGGCAGGAAGGAGTGAATACCTGCCTCTTGCCGATAACAATACTGCCGGAGGACGTGCTGCTAACCGCAGAACAAGGATTGTTATTCTTCCGCAACTCGACCAGTTCTTTAAATTACTGGAGACGAAAAAATAGATTGTTCAGCTATAAAAAAGCCTCCCATAATTGTGTTGTGGGAGGCTTTTTTATTTCAGTGATTTATCAAATCAGATCAGTTTAGAATGACTTAAATAATAAGTATCCGGACTGTACATGAACAAACAACTTCCGTGACAGATGGTTTCAATGATCTGCCGGTGTACATTTTTCGGAATGGCCGGGCAACCCAGGCTGCGGCCAATGAAGCCACGCTCTTCTATGGAATTTTCATTGGCATAAGCGGCGCTGTGCATCACAATGCCCCTGCCTTCTGCTTTGTCGTTGATACCGGATTCTTCGCCGTTAAGACGCATGGAATAGCCGTGTTTGCCGGTATAGGTATTGCCGGTTACATAAAACCCGAGACTGCTTTTGAAGCTGTTGGGTTTGTTAGAGAATTTGGTGGCAATGTCTTTACCAGAATTCCTGCCATGTGCTACATACGTATTGAACAGAAGCTCTCCCGATTCCAGGTCTATAACAAAAAGCCGTTTTTTACCGGAAGGAAGGGAAAAGTCGATGATCGAAAGCAGGTTGTCCTTTTCAATTTTTCCATCGCTTAATAACTGGTCATGACCTTTCAAGGCATATTCGAATGCTTCGTGTGAGAGACCCAGTGAGTCAAGCGCCAGCTTTTCGTAAAGGGAAAGCCGGGCATCTCCTTCGTTTGCCGTGAATTGAATAACCGGAACTGTATTTGGAGCGGATACCGGAATCGTACTGCCAGAGTTGTTTGCAACAACAAAACTCATAAAGGCCAGGGAGGCCGAAATAATCAACACAAATACCCCGAAAGACCGGATGAATGATCTACCCATGCAATTACAACGTTTGATCGATGAATGAATAAAAGATGAACTAAGTAGAATTGTTCGAAAACGGGTAGTGGTTATTTAATAGTCCCAAAGGGTTTGCAAAAATAAAGCCAAAATCTGAATTAAAAAAAATCCCGCCATAGGGTACTTGGCGGGATTGCAGTTGGTTATTGGTTGTTTAAACCATTTGTTATATTTAAGACAACCGTTTGTTAATTTCGCTGCAAAGAGCGTCAAATATTTGTTCTACAGTTCCTTCTCCCTTGATTTTCACCACTTTATCAAAAGCCTGGTAATAATCGGCTACTGCGGAAGTCTTTTTATGGTATTCCACGATCCGGGCCCGAACCACGGTTTCGTTGTTATCGTCGCTCCTGCCGCTGGTAAGTCCCCGGTTGAGCAACCGCTTAACCAGCTCTTCCTCACCTACTTCGAGCGCCAGTACCACACCGATAGAAGTGCGTTTTTGCGTCAATAGCTGGTCAAGGGCCTCACTTTGCGCCTTGGTACGGGGAAAACCGTCGAAAAGAAAGCCTTTGGCCTGGGGATTATTGTCAAGCGCGGCGCTGATCATGCCAATAACCACTTCATCCGGCACCAGTTCCCCTCTGTCCATGAATTTTTTGGCTTCCAGTCCCAATGGAGTGGCGCCGGCAATTTCACTTCTCAACAGATCTCCGGTTGACAAATGTTTCAATCCATAAGCAGCGATCAGTTTTTCACTTTGTGTACCTTTTCCGCTTCCGGGAGGACCGAACAAAATAATATTAAACATGTAAGTGCTAACCTTGAGTGAGGAGCAAAGATAGTATGTGTGTTTTAAAAAATGTTTAACAGATCACGAAAACCTTTGAAAAGACTGAATCCTGGCGTGAAACAAACGATTGTTTGTACGCAGGAGTAAACCATAACGGGGTATGACTCGTAACTTTAATGTATAAAATTCACATCAAATGAAATGGATATTTTCATTGACTTTGGCCTGCTTGTTGGGGCAAGGTTGTTATTCTCAAAACAATCAAAAGACCGATATGGATCAGCACAAGAAAAACGATAACCCTGTTTATTCGAGAACAGATACAGGTAAAGCGGTGATGAAAGACGAAGATTGGAAACGCGTATTATCACCCGAAGTTTATTATATCGCGAGGCAAAAAGGTACCGAGCGACCCTGGACCAGTAAGTTTGAAAACCTGAAAGAAGCGGGCACTTATTATTGCGCGGCATGTGGCAATGCGTTGTTTAAAAGTGATACCAAATTCGAAAGTGGTTGCGGATGGCCGAGTTTTTATGAACCCATCAGCAAAAGCTCGGTGATCTATTTACCGGATAATAGCCTGGGCATGAGCCGTACCGAAGTGGAATGCGGCCGCTGCAAAGCGCACCTGGGCCATGTGTTTGAAGATGGTCCCCCACCCACCGGCCTTCGTTATTGTATCAATGGCGTGGTGCTTGACTTTGAAAAGGCGAAAGAAGCGGAGAAGCACTATACCGAGAAAAAGAAATCCGAGTAAAACGATGGTGCATAAATAATGAGTTACTTTGCATGCGGGCACATTTTAAATGATACGTATGAATCAACCGAAACTGAGCCACCTTGCAGAGACACTCATCGGCAGTGAGATCGTGAAGCTGGGCAATGCCATCAGCGAAAGGATCAGGGCAGGCGAAAAAATTTACAATTTTACCATCGGGGATTTCGACCCGGCTATCTTTCCCATTCCGGCAGCGTTGGAAGCAGAGATCATCCGCTGTTACAAGGAGCACTACACCAACTATCCGGCAGCGGAAGGGATACTGGACCTGCGCAGGGCGGTGAGTTTGTTTTTGAAAGAACGTGAAGGGCTTGATTATACCGAGCAGGAAATACAGGTAGCTTCCGGCGGCAGGCCATTGATCTATACCATCTTCAGGGCGATTGTAGACAAAGGCGATAAAGTGATCTATGGTGTTCCTTCCTGGAATAACAACCACTATGCCCACATGACGGCCGGCGAGCATTGTGTGATCGAATGCCATCCCGAGAATGATTTCATGCCCACTGCGGCTGATATCAAACCCCATATCAAAGGTGCAGCGCTGCTTTGCATTTGCACCCCGCAGAACCCTACCGGTACCACCCTTACTAAAACGGCGCTGGAAGAGATCTGCGATTTGGTGCTGGAAGAAAACAAACAAAGAGCTGCGGGAGAAAAGAAATTGTACCTGATGTTCGACCAGATGTATTGGACTCTCACCTTTGGTAACACCCGGCATTACAACCCTATAACGCTCAGGCCCGAAATGAAAGCGTATACTGTTTTTGTAGATGGTATTTCAAAAGCCTTTGCGGCAACAGGTGTGCGTGTGGGCTGGTCTATGGGACCCGCTTCGGTTATTGCTAAGATGAAAGCGATCCTGAGTCACCTTGGCGCATGGGCGCCCATGCCCGAGCAAAACGCTGTTGCGAAATTCCTGGGAGAGAAAGAAGCCATCGATCATTACCTCGCTCATTTTAAAGCAGAGATCAATGAACGGCTTCAAAAAATATATGCAGGATTCATTGCACTGAAAGAAAAAGGATATGCTGTGGATGCTGTTGCACCTCAGGCCGCTATCTATCTTACCGTTAAAATAGACCTTACAGGTAAAACAACAGCTGCGGGTGCTGTTTTACAAAAACAGTCAGACGTTACTTCTTATATACTGCACGAAGCCAAATTGGCGGTGGTTCCTTTTTCTGCATTTGGTGCAGGAGCCGACAGTCCCTGGTATCGCCTGAGCGTAGGAACCTGTAAAAAAGAAGAAATAGGAGAAGTGTTTGAAAAACTGGAAAGGGCCCTCGCTGTGCTGAAGTAAGCTCAGTTTTTGTTGTGTATGAACACAAAGGGTTTATCAACAGCAATGGTATCGCGGATAGCTTTTTGAATCAGGTGTGGTTTGCAAAGGATGCGACGATGATTGACATCAATGATCTCATTGGCAGTGCAGAAATTATTCCAGCTTTCTACATGATATAAAAGCGCGTTCAATTGTGCAACGTGCAACTCCAGTTCATGCCGGCTGAGGTGCGACTGATTGGTCAGGACAAGGATATCTCTGTTGGCGCTTTTCATTACTCACTATAATTACCTGTGTGCGGAAGGGCAACCACAAAATGCGGGTTTCTTGTTTTTGCTGAAAACACCGCATGAGCCCATCACTGTTATCAATAACAGTAAAATAAATAACCGGTTTATTTTCCTTTGCATAATCTGACATCTAAATTACTACTTTACAGTTTAAAATAAATCAAATCGGACTGCGTGCCGGGAACTTTTAACATACAACGGGTTTTAGTGGCCCCGCTCGATTGGGGTCTGGGACATGCTACCCGTTGCATACCCATCATTGATGCGTTGAAGAAGCAGGGTTTTAAGGTGTTCATAGCAGCGGAAGGCGCGCAAAGGGTGCTGTTGGAGAAGGAATTCCCGGAACTGACGATGCTCCCACTCAAAGGCTATCGTGTACGATATAGCAGGAAAAAGAGCTGGTTGCCATTTAAACTGTTGGCGCAACTACCGGGATTATTGCAAACCATTGCCCGGGAACACCGGTGGTTGGAACACGTGGTTGAAACACATGCGATAGACCTGGTGATAGCTGATAACCGGTATGGCCTTTACAGTAATCGTATACCCTGCGTTTTCATGACGCACCAATTGCAGATCAAAGCGCCTTATAATTGGCTGGAATCCCTGATACAAAAGATCAACTACCATTATATTGAACGGTTCAAAGTTTGCTGGGTGCCGGATGATGCTTCGGAGAACAATGTAAGTGGCAGTTTATCCCATCCCCGCCAACTGCCCCGGATACCGGTTCATTATATTGGCCTGCTTACCCGCTTTGAGCCGGTGGAGACAGAACACAGGTATGATCGCTGCATTCTTTTGTCGGGCCCCGAACCTCAGCGCAGCCTGCTGGAACAACAGGTCTTGCCGGGTCTGACAGCACTCGGCGGCGAAACGCTGTTGGTTCGTGGAAAACCGGGCAACGATGAAAAATTGGCGCCGATCAATGGCGTGAGGATAGAAAACCATTTGTCTACTACTGCATTGCAGGCTGCTATATTGCAAAGCGACGTGATTATATGCAGGAGCGGCTATACTACCATTATGGAACTGATGGTCTTGCAAAAAAAATCGATACTGATTCCCACACCTGGTCAAACAGAACAGGAATACCTGGCCGGGCTGCTCAAAAAGAAGCAATATGCCTACAGCGAAAAGCAAACAGGTTTCCGTCTGCCAAACGCGCTCCGTGCATCGGCAGCTTTTCCTTATCAATGGCCGGTATTGCACAGGTTCTGCGAAAAAGATCTGCCAGAGCTGTTGAAAACCGTTCTTTAAATCAATCAAGGGGTTAATTTTACCGGAGAGATGACCAAAAACACCAAAGCGCACCTGGCCGGATTGGGAGCCAATTTTATTTTCGGTATTAATTATGCCATTATCAAATACGTTACACCGTCTTATATACAACCCCTTGCGGTAAATGTGGTAAGGGTGTTGGTAAGTGTTTCGCTTTTCTGGTCATTGTTTCTCATGAAGCCCGGTACCGCCGCCGGCATTCAGAAAAAAGATATTCTCCGTTTTATTCTGTGCGGACTCACAGGCATTGCATTGAACCAGGTTTGTTTGATCAAGGGCCTTTCCATGACTTCTTCTTTTCATGGCGCTATGCTTTCCCTGGGCACACCTATTTTTATCAGCATCTTTGCTGTATGGCTGTTGAAAGAAAAAATGAATGCAACCAGGTTAGCAGGACTTGCCTGTGGTATCGGTGGCGCTACGATACTGATCATGATCCGGGATGCCGGCAGCAATACAAATAATATAGTAGGCGATCTGTTGGCGCTGACTGCTGCCATCGCTTATGCTTTCTACCTGGTATTGGCAAGACCGTTGATGCAATCTTATAGCGCACTGCATGTTACCCGATGGGTACTCACCATCGGTGCCATCGCTATTTTACCCATAGGATGGGGCCCGTTTATACATACCGACTGGCAGGCATTTCACGCAAGTCACTGGCTGGCATTGGGCTTTGTAGCGGTAGCCGGTACATTTCTCGGCTATTTGCTGAGCGTGTATGCACTTTCTATCATCGGACCTTCTGCCACCGGAAGTTATATTTATACACAACCTGTTTTTGCGGCTATTGTTTCTACACTTTTTCTGGGAGATCATTTTACATTGATAAAAGCAGCAGCAACCGCATTGATCTTTGCGGGTGTATACCTCGTAAACAGAAAGCGCAGCTAAAGTTTGGGATAATCGAAAAACAAAAAAGATTTTTCGGCCCATTCAAAATCCTTCCAGTGTAAGGTATCGGCTTCTACGGCAAAAATGCCGCAGGTAGGCATGTTGTCGATCTTCACCGAACAGAGTTCATTAACGAATGCAGTGATACCGGGGTTATGAGAAAAAATGGCGGCAGACTGATAATGATTATCGATCTGTGAAATGGTACGGAAGAGAACAGCAACGGATGCATGGTACAATTCCGGAACAGCGATGATCTTCTTCTCGGATAAGCGATAAGCTTTTGCAAAATAGGTAGCTGTGGTAAAAGCGCGAACGGCAGTACTGGAAATGAATGTGTCTATTTGCAATTGTTTTGCCAGCAGCCGCCGGGCCATTTCCGGCGCATCGTGGTGACCCCTGCTGTTGAGGGGCCTGTCGAAATCGTCCTGGGAAATATTATCCCAACTGCTTTTTGCGTGCCGGATGACCAATAATGTTTTCATAGCTGGTGGTACGAAGTTAGAAAGTTTACCTGACCCAACTGATAAAAGCATCAACACTCATCCACCCCATGGCTAATACTACAATCCAGCCCGCTGCCTGCATCCAAAGGGGGTGATGGTACCCGTTCATCAACCGTTTTCTTGTAACAGCTATTAATATAACGGCGAGTGCGAGTGGGAGAATGAACCCGTTGATAGCTCCGGCAAAAAGCAATAACTGCCTGGGCTTACCGATGAAAACAAACACAGCAGTTGACAACAGGATAAAAATGGAAATACAAAGGCGTTCATATTTTGCCAGCAAAGGGTGAAAGGTTTTCATGAAAGAAACAGAAGTATATGCAGCGCCAATGACGGAAGAAATAGCGGCGCTCCACAACACCACACCGAATACCCGGTAACCGAATTCGCCTGCTGCAAAACGGAACACACCTGCAGGAGGATTATCGTGATCAAGTACCGCACCATGTACCAATACACCCACTGTAGCGAGAAAGAGAATGAAACGCATGAGTCCTGATATAATGATACCGCTCATTGCACTGCGGTTCACTTCCTGCATGCTTTCTTTCCCTTTGATACCGGCATCGAGCAGCCGGTGTGCGCCGGAGAATGTGATATAACCGCCCACTGTACCACCCACAATGGTTACAATGGCCTGTGAGCTGATGGTTTCGGGAATGAAAGTACGGTGAATCGCTTGCAGTAACGGCGGATGCGCACTGAAGGCAATGAAAAGGGTGAGTAGTATTTTAATAGACCCAACGATCTTGGTAAAATGATCGAGCATTTTTCCTATCTCGCGTATCCAAAAAAGCACCAATGCAGCCACGCAACTAATGATAGCGCCCTGTTGAAAAGAAAGCCCGGTGAGCACGTTAACGCCGAGTCCGCATCCGGCAATATTGCCGATGTTAAAGGCGAAGCCTCCCAGTATCACCAGCACAGACAACAAATAGCCGAGGCCGGGAAGCAACCTGTTGGCCAGGTCCTGCGCCCTTAATTCACTAATGGTAAGGATGCGCCAGGTATTCAGTTGCGCGCCGATGTCGAGTAATAAAGAGACCAATATCACAAAACCAAAACTGTACAACAACTGCTGCGTGAAAACAGTTGTTTGGGTAAGGAAACCAGGTCCGATAGAAGAGTTGGCCATGAGAAATGCCGCGCCCAGGCCAACACCGCTGAATAAAGTGGGTTTAAATTTTCCGGATCTCAATGTTGTTTTGTTCTAACGCTTGATGAATATGTTTTGCAAAGGAAACGGCGTGCTCACCATCGCCGTGTATGCAAATGGTTTCTGCCAGGATGGTAACGGGTTTGCGGTTCACGCTGGTAACGGTTTGTTGCCGCACCATCTGCAGCACTTGTGCTGCCGCCTCCTCTTCTGATTTGATCATAGCGCCGGAACGGCTCCTGGGTGTAAGGCTTCCATCGTCCTGGTAGCTGCGATCGGCAAACACTTCACTCGCTGTTTTCAATCCTGCCGCACGTGCTGCCGAAATGAGGTTACTACCACTGAGTCCGTATAATACCAGGGAGGCATCCACCATTTTAACAGCGTTTGCAATGGTTTCAGCCATGGATAGATCTTTGGCCGCCATATTGTAAAGTGCGCCGTGCGGCTTCACATGATGCAGCTGGGCTCCCAAATTCCAGGCTATTCGATTCAACAGCATTAACTGTTCGCTTACCAATTCGTACAACGCCTGTTCGGGTAAATGCATTTCGTTCCTGCCGAAATTAGCCGCGTCTTTGAAACCCGGGTGGGCGCCGATGGCCACCCCATGCTGCAAAGCCAGTTCAACAGTGCGTTTCATGGTATCGGCATTGCCGGCATGATAGCCGCAGGCAATATTGGCGCTGCTGATAAAAGGCATCAGTCCGGCATCATGCGGCATACCTTCGCCCATGTCGCAATTGAGGTCGATGGTCATCATTACAATGAAAAATATTCTTGCATACGGAAGGTACAGGAATATTGCAGTTGTTGCAAATGTTGCTCCTGGTGGAGTCGCAGCGTTTCTGCTTCGGCAATGGAAACGGATTCAAAAGCAAGCGCCTGGCCATTATCTGACTGTGCGAGTGAAGGAATATCGGCGCTGATCACGTGACCGATACAAGGATATCCGCCAATGGTCTGGTGATCGGCCATCAGCACAATGAGCTGACCATTGGGCAATAACTGGATGGTGCCTTTTGTTACGGCAGCGGAAACCAGCTCCTGCTTTTCTGTTAATTGCAAAGCTTCTCCTTTCAACCGGTAACCCATACGGTTGCTTTGGGTTGTGATGCTGAAAGGGCTGTTGCAGAAATGCTGCCGGCTCGATTCGGAGAGTTGACAAAAAAAAGAACCCTGAACGAATCGAATGCGGTCATTGTTGTAGAGTCCGTATAGATCGGCTTTCCAGGGTAAAGCCACCACTTCATTTTCACCGGAAAAATGATAAGGGAACAATTCATTATTCAGTCCGCCCCTGACCGCCAGATAGCAACGCGCACCGTTTCTTTTTTGTTGAAAGCGAAGTATGGAACCTTTATTGACTACCAGTGGCTGGTTGATGTTGATGTCTACCTCGTCGATGACGGCGCCAAAATCGGCGCCGCTCAGTGCAATCAAACAATCTGCTGTAAAATGGATAACAGGACCGGGGAAATGCATTTCCAGTACGGCTTCACCCTTGCTGTTTCCTACGAGTGCGTTGGCTGTGCGGAAAGCGATAAAATCCATCACCCCGCCCGGGCCAATACCCAGGTGTTGCCGGCCATAATGCCCCGCATCCTGTATGCTGTCGAGTATGCCTTTTTTAACGATGTGCAGACTCATGCGCTTTCATTTTTTGAAACTCGGAAAGGGTAATGGGATAAAATAGCACTTCATCGCCCGGTGCGAAAAAGCAGGGATCTTTTTTGCGCGGATCAAATACCCGCAAAGGTGTTTGTCCGATCAGTTGCCACCCCCCCGGCGAATCAACCGGGTAGATGCCGGTCTGTTCGCCTGCAATACCTACACTACCTGCTTTTACAAGGGTTCTGGGTTGTTGTAACCGTTCAGTGGCGATGCGGGGATCTACCTTACCCATATATGCAAAGCCGGGAAGAAATCCCAGCATATATACGTGGTAAGATTTTGAAGCGTGCATGTTGATCACCTGTTCAACTGTTAATCCATGAGCAGCAGCCAGGTTGATGATATCGATGCCCAGGGTAGGATCGTAGCAGACGGGAACATCCACCCTGTTTATTTTCCGGCGGGCGGACAGTTGTACATGGGAGAGCCTTTCGAGGATGATCCTGCCCAGGTAATCAACAACAGTTGAGTTGCCTGTTTTGTTCCGCCAAAACACCAAATCATAAACAAATGCGATACTGCTGTATGCCGGAATACAATCGAGCAGTCCGGCAAGCGGTTCCTGCTGAAAATAGTCGTAGATGGCCATGACCCATTGGTGGATATGTTCATCGATGCATTGACCGAAGTCGATGAGCAGGGCATGGTCCCCGATACTGCGCAGTTGGTAAGGCGGGATCGATAACATGAATTACAAGGTACGTTTTACCATTAGCATAACATAAACAACTTATATACAACCAGTTATCAAAAGATTTATCTGGAGATGAACAGATTGGCACGGAACTTGAAATGTTTTTTTAAAATCAGATTGTAAAACAAAATCTCAACTCAACATGAAAACCATTATCAAGTCTTCAGCAGCACTGGCAGTAGTGTTATTTTTCAATGCGGCGCAGGCCCAGGTTGCGGCAGGACTTAAAACAACTACCAATGCTACAGTAAATGCTTCAAAGGCAGCAAGTGCGGCAAGCCAGGTAGCAGCCCGTACATCAGCGGCTACCAGCAATGCAGTGAATGCAAGCACCAATGCCGCCGCAAAAGCGTCTGCCGCTGCTACACACGCTACGAATGCAGCAGTTAATACCACCGTTAATACCGCCTCCAAAGTACAAAGCAATACACAGTTAAATGCGGGAGTAGGCGTTAACGCAAAAACAAATGTGAATTCCAATGCAGGTGGTGAAGATAAAGGACAGGTAAGAGCAGCTGAAAGGTCAGAATCTGAAGTACATGGAGATGCCGACAATGCACAAGGCCAGGACCAGGATAAAGACCACCATGTAAAAGTTAGGGCAAAAGCAAATGCCAATTCCAATGCCGGTGGTGAAGACAAAGGACAGGTAAGGGCATCTGAAAGGTCAGAGTCTGAAGTACATGGAGATGCGAATGTGGATGCAAGAGGCAAAGCGAAAGACATGAAAGAAGATGCAGATGAAGCCAATGCAAAAGTGAAAGCAAAAGCCGACAGGGCAAAAGCAGCCGCTCACCATGAAATGAAAGAAGCAAAAGAGAAGGCATCAAAAGCTAAACCTGAAGTGAGCGCAAGCACAGAAGTGAAAGCACATGGAAAAGTGAAAGCAGGCGATAAGCAGTAATTTTTTATATTCATATATAGTGCTGTAGACAGCACATTTAAACTCCAGTATCCTTTTTTAAAAGCACCATACGTAAGTTGTTGGCTGGGATTAGAATGATATAATAAATCAGACAGGTATGAAAGGAATTATCACGAAATGGTTATGGTTGATAGCAATAAGCTTACCGGTATTTTCCGAGGCACAAGAGGGAACGGCCGGTAACAAGCAAGCACCCAAGAACGAATTCAATGCTGCGATCAATTACCAGTCTTATTTACATTATTTTGGCCGGACAGATAGTTTGAAGAGCAGTGGTATTTTTCCTACCATTGGCTTCCGCCACAAGAGCGGCTTGTATGCGCAAGGAAACTTCATATTTGTTCAGAACAGTGCCCAGCCGGCAACTTACACAGGTGCTACCGTAGAAGGTGGTTACCGCTTTCCTCAGTCAGATCATTTTTCCGGGAATATTTTTTATACCCAGTTCCTTTATAAAGACAAGAGTACATTGGTGCAATCGGCGCTGAAATCGCAGACCGGGATCAACCTGGCGTACACCAACAAAATACTCAACATCAATGTTGGAGGTGATTTGAAGTTCAGCGACAAAACAGACGTTGGCGCCACTTTCGGGCTTGACCATCTCTTCATCATTACAAAGGGCCTGATGAAGAATTCAGCCATCGCAATAGACCCTTCTGTTTATGCCTATGCAGGCACGCAACAATTCAGCAATACCTACCTGCAGAAAGAAAATGTTTTAGGATTTCCCGTTTCCCAGCAAAACGTAACAGAACATGTTACCCAGTTCAACATCCTGTCTTACGAGGCTTCTATACCCGTTGTGCTGGTAGTGGGTAAATTCAATGCGGCTGTTATTCCCGCCTATGTGATGCCGCAGAACCTGGCAACGGTAGCCGGAAGACCCGACCTTACAGAGCGCGGACAGAACATGTTTTACGTAACGGTTAGCGCTGGTATACGCCTGTAATATCGCTCAACAGTTTACATTTTTTCTGTTTTCATATATGCATTTTGCCACAGCAATAAGCGTGTAAGAGCTTACGATTTGCGAAAAAAAGGCATGTACATTGATTTCCGCGAGCCGCAGCCTCAGCGAAGCCGCGGTTTTTGTTTATTTTTGTACTTCGATAAGCTCCCTGCACACCATAAAATTGAAGTGTATGATTAAGACAGGCAACCCGGTGATCAGTATCTATACTGAAATGACGCCCAACCCCGAAACCATGAAGTTTGTGGCCAACAAATTGTTGTACCCGGGCAAGAGCATTGATTTTGCAGATGAGTCACAAGCAGCTCCCTCTCCCCTGGCGAAAGAGCTGTTCAGTTTTCCTTTCATTAAAAGTGTTTTCATTGCCAGCAATTTTGTAACGCTTACTAAAACAACCGATACGGAAGAGTGGCAGGATATCATACCTACCATCAAAACATTCCTGAAAGAATACCTGGAGAACGGCGGCGTAGTAGTGAACGAAGAGGAGGTGGCCAAAGTAAAACACGAAGCCAGCAATGCAGTAAGCGCCGATGACGATGATGTAGTAAAGCGTGTAAAAGAGTTGTTGGAAAATTATGTGAAGCCCGCTGTTGAGATGGATGGTGGTGCGATACAATTCAAAAGCTACAACGATGGTGTGGTGAACCTGATGCTGCAGGGAAGTTGTAGCGGATGCCCTTCTTCCATGATCACGCTCAAGGCCGGTATTGAAGGCATGATGAAGCGCATGATTCCTGAAGTGAAAGAAGTTGTTGCTGAAGCAGAATAAAAATCAATAGAGATACGATATAAAAGGCCCGCAAAAAATTGCGGGCCTTTTTAACATATAGCGTTGTAATCGAGATTCCCCTGACATGAAGTAGTCAATATTTCATCTGACAGCTGGCAGGTCATGTCTGACGGCTTCTTCCTTGAGACGGAGCTCGTCCGCCTCCAGACAGATGTGATCTACCTTCAGACGAAACTCATCCGTCTCCAGTCAGATCGTATCCGCTTCAAGGCGGATCATATCTGTCTGACGTCCGGCGTCATCTATCTTCAGACAGATCTTATCCGTCTCCAGTCAGACCGCGTCCACCTTAAGGCGGATCATATCTGTCTGATGTCCGGCGTCATCTATCTTCAGACAGATCTTATCCGTCTCCAGTCAGACCGCGTCCACCTTAAGGCGGATCATATCCGTCTGACGTCCGATGGTTTCTGCCTTCAGACGGAACTCGCCTGTCAGTCCTACATTCAGGATTTTTTGTGTAACCTCCGGTAATGCCACATGAACCACCAACGCCTCAGTGCGCTGTACGGGAGGGCTATACCTACCGTCATGGAGAGTCTTGAAGACAATAAGAGGAACTGGACGATCACATGCAGGTGATGAACAGGCAGCGCAGCTGTCCACTGATCGTACAACGCTAACACTTCACCCGCAGAGGCAAAAATGATGAATCGCCCCAATGAAATTGAGAAGGGTAATCTCTGATTCAGGCATTTTTTGCCCCTCTTTCATAGAATTTTAAAAATAATGTGATCTGTAAACCAGAGTGTTAGGGAGGGTTGCGCAAGGGTCGCAAGGGTAAAGCAATAGGTTGGCTTTATAGCTTTGTTCTCGTTAACAAACCGCTAGCGGGCCTGTCTGCAGCAGGCAAAAAATGGAAACTAATTTTTTAAAAACTTAAAAACATTTTTTATGAAAGTATTTGCACCATACTTACCTAAAACAGAAGGACACTTAACCATCTGGGTGAGTACGTATAAAGAAAAAATGGGCCTGCTGGGTACGGGCCTGGGCTTAACGGCTGCTGAAGTAGCAGAACAACAGGCGGCCGCGCAAGTCATCATCGATCATATCAATAAGGTCGACCTCAAAAAGGTAGAATTGAAAGAAGCTGCCTCAGCCAAAGAACTGGCAAAACAAAACAGTTTGCAATTAATCCGCACGGTCATCACCCGCATCAAGACCCTGCCTGCTTACACACTGAACGCAGGAAAAGAGCTGGGTATTGTTGCATCGAACCGTTTGGTGGATGAAAATTCGCTGAAGCCTACACTCGTAGGTACTGCGTATGACGGTTATGTAAGCCTGAGCTTTAATAAGCAAGGCATGCCGGGCATCAGCCTGTACAGCAGACTCAAAGGCGAACTGGAGTGGCAGGAGCTGGATGTGGCAAAAAGCTCTCCCTACCTCGATTACACCCCGCTGGCCCAAACGGGTAAGCCTGAAACAAGAGAGTACATGGCTTACTATTACGATGGATTCCAGGAAACTGGTTTTGCCAGTGATATTGTTTCAGTAGTCTATGGGGGATAGAACCATGGAATTGCAATTAAAGCGTATTTATCTGCCGGGTGGAACCAATGGCGTGTTGCAGACTGCTTCCGGAAGCATCATCTGTTACACCATAGAATTACCCTGGAAAGATAACCAGCGCAACCGCTCCTGTATCCCCGAACGCCGGTACAGGGTGGTGATCCGCCGCAGTGAAAGGCACAACAGGCACTTGCTGCTGCTGAATGTTCCCAACAGGTCTTTGATCCTTGTTCATCCTGCCAACGATGCAGCCCGCCAACTGAAAGGTTGTATCGCCCCCGTAAGTATTCTTACGGGGGAAGGCAGGGGTGAACAATCGAGAAGAGCTTTCCATGCACTCATGAACCTAGTAAGTCCGGTGCTGGGTGCAAGCAAAACGGTATGGATCACCATTGAAGGGCCCGAACATTTCATCACCCAAAAACAAACATCATGACACAAAAACAAATAGACAGTCTGAGTCTTTTGCAGCGGATGCAAGCGCCTACACCCGGCTTTTCATTGCACCTGCTGTGTAACATTCTCAAAAGTGCTCAGGCTTTCAAAATATAAATCCAGCTGAAGCGATAGGCGAGCGATTATTCGGTCAAACAGAAAAGTTTGCTACAAAAATGGTTGGTGCAGAGTTAAAGGTATCTGGGAATTAATATAAACCGGGAAAAACAAAACTTTAAATGGACGGTTAAGAAATGTTTGGTATATGACAATATAGTCGAAAATGAGGTATTTATACTTATTAAGAAATGTCCCAATAGTTGTATTTTTACAGTAAACCGGTTATAATCAAAATATGCATACGCTTACACTGGAAATATCAGATACACGCGCTCTTCTGACTTTGCAGCAATTAGCAAAAAAGAAAGCGATTAAAATCATTGCCAGCGATGAGGTTGATGATTCTTTATCATTACCTGGAACGCCGGTGAGCATGGCTGCATTTAAACAGTGGATTGCCAATGCAGAAGCAACTCCAACAATTAGCCTTAAAACTGCGAAATCCGAATGGGGACATCGTCGAAAGCGACTACTTCACGGCCTCGGGAAGTAAGGATTAGCTCGCAAGCTTTTCAGAATATCAATGAAGTAACTGGCTACATTGCCTTTGTTGACCAATCTCCACTCAATGCTATTAAAGTCGGCGACGCCCTATTTCAAACCATTGATAGAATAGAACGGAACCCGCTGGCTTTTAAGGAGTGCCGCGAACTACCAACAAAATCTAAAATGTACCGTCAGGCTGTCTGTTATTCCTGGATTATTATCTACAAGATTACTGATATTGAAATTATTATCCTTGGTGTTATCCATGGAGCCCGTAGACCATCAGTAATAAAAAACTTAAGGAAGATTCGGTAGGTATTAATACACGAAACAGTATAGAACAGGGCAAAAAAATAAACAACCTGGAATCAAAACTGCTCAGGCTTTCAAAAAAAGAACAGATCCTTTTTTAACATATAGCATTGTAATCGATATACCAGATTTACTCTGATGGCATGATGTTTGGGTCGTAAACGGAAAACCTACCATTATGAAATCAAAAATTGTATTGGCAGCAGTATTGCTATTTGCTGGGTATGTTGGGAAGGCGCAAACGCAAAGCACCAACCCGTTAAGGCTGGGTGTGAGTGTAAGCCCCGGGATGTCTTTGGGAGACAAGACAGGATTTACATTGGGGGCCGACCTGCGTTTACAGCAACGCTTTGCAAAAAACGTTTCATGGATATTGACCACCGGTTATACCCACTTTTTCAGCAGAACATTCGACATGCAAAAGCCAACAGGTGTGGCGCCTGCCGACATTAGTTATGGTTTCATTCCATTGAAAGCGGGTGTGAAAGCTTTTCTCATGCCCGCGTTATATGTATCCGGAGAGGCGGGTGCTGCTTACAGTACACAGTCTACCGATAACAAATTCTCTTTTGTGTATTCACCATCGGTAGGAACCATTATTGGCAACCATCTCGACCTGAGCGTGAAGTATGAAGACTTTACCATTTCAAACAATACCAAGCAACTGGCATTGCGCGTTGCTTACGGATTCAAGTGGTAACAGACCTTAGCTGATTTCTTTTACAACATTCCAGATCACTTTGGGTTTGCCCAGTGTATAATAATGCAACACGGGCACACCGAACTTTTTCAGTTCCTTACTTTGGTGGATCAGCCATTCTGTACCTACCTGCTCGCATTCTGCATCTGTTTTGCATTTCATGAGCTCATTGGACAAATCAGTGGGAAGATCAACATGGAAAATGCGCGGCAGAACCGATAACTGCTTTTTATTGGTGATGGGTTTCAGTCCCGGTATGATAGGTACCGTAATACCCATATCGCGACAGGCTTTTACAAAGTCGAAGAATTTCTGGTTATCGAAGAACATCTGTGTCATGATGTATTCTGCACCGGCGTCTACTTTTTGTTTCAGCCGTTGCAGGTCTATTTCCAGGTTGGGCGCTTCGAAATGCTTTTCGGGGTAACCAGCTACGCCCATGCAGAAACTGGTTTTACCTCCGTTCTTGATGTCTTCATCGAGATAAACACCATGGTTCATATTGCATACCTGTTTCAACAGGTCGAGTGCATATATATTGCCTCCGGTTTCCGGTTCAAAAGATGCTTCATTTTTGGCAGCATCTCCACGTAATACCAGTACGTTGTCGATACCCAGGAAGTCGAGATCGATCAATGCGTCTTCGGTTTCCCTTTTGGTAAACCCGCCGCAGATAATATGCGGAACGGCATCTATTTGGTAATGGTTCATAATGGCCGCGCAAATACCTACTGTTCCCGGGCGTTTGCGAACATCTACTTTTTCAAAAGTACCATCGGCTTTTTTCTTGAACATGGTCTCGCTGCGATGGTAGGTTACGTTGATCCAGGAGGGCTTGAATTCCATCAAGGGGTCTAAATGATCGTAAAGGGATGCAATGGTTTTTCCTTTCAAAGGAGGTAAAACCTCAAAACTGATCAGGGTATTCTGTGCTTGCTGCAGATGCTCGGTTACTTTCATGCTAAAATCGAAATATGCACAAATGTAAAGGCAAACGGCAAGAATTAACGAAACGAGTCGATATTCTCGAAACAACAATATTACTTTTGTTCAAATATTCTAACGGTGAATTTAACCATCCATACCAGGCAACTACTGAAAAGCTATAAAGGCCGCACAGTAGTGAATCATGTGAGCATAGATGTGAAGCAGGGCGAAATCGTAGGGTTACTGGGCCCCAACGGCGCCGGAAAGACCACCACTTTTTATATGGTGGTAGGACTGATCAAGCCCGACGAAGGCGCTGTGTTCCTGAATGAAGAAGATATTACCAAACTGCCCATGTACAAACGGGCCCAGATGGGTATTGGTTACCTGCCCCAGGAAGCCAGTGTGTTTCGCAAGCTGAGTGTGGAAGACAATATCATGTCGGTATTGGAAATGACAGACCTCAACAAAGAGGAACGCCATCATAAGCTGGAAACTTTGCTGGACGAATTCAACCTGCACCATGTGCGCAAGAATAATGGCGACAGCCTCAGTGGTGGCGAGCGGCGCAGGACCGAGATTGCCAGGGCGCTGGCTGTTGACCCCAAATTCATTTTGCTCGATGAACCTTTTGCGGGTGTGGATCCTATCGCTGTAGAAGATATACAAAGTGTGGTAGCCCGCCTCAAGTATAAAAACATCGGTATCCTTATTACCGACCACAACGTAAATGAAACACTCTCTATCTGCGACCGGGCCTACCTTTTGATCGAAGGAAAGATCTTCAAACACGGCACAGCAGAGGAACTGGCTGATAATGAACAGGTTCGCAGGTTGTACCTGGGAACCAATTTTGAACTCAGGAGGAAAGACTGGATCATTGAAATGGGCAAGGAAGGAGTTTGAGTTATCAGTTTCATTCCTTATTTTGCTGTTGATCCCGTATGAAAATCCTCAGCCCCGCTATATCCCGACTGGCCCGGTTCAGACACTGGCGCATAGAGCAATGGATGGTCGATCCTATTGCCTCTCAGCGGGAGGTATTGCAGGACCTCGTTACCCATGGTCAGAATACCGAGTTCGGCCGCCGTTATGGTTTCAAGGAATTATTCAATATTAAGAAATTCAAGGAGCACATACCCATTCATGAATACAACGACCTGAAACCTTATATCGATCGGTTGATGAACGGGGAGGAAAACCTGTTATGGAATACCCCGGTGAACTGGTTTGCCAAGAGCAGCGGTACTACGAGTGATAAGAGTAAATTCATTCCCATTACCAATGAAAGTTTGGAAGACTGCCATTACCAGGGAGCCAAAGATGTACTCACCCTTTATTACAATTATAACAACGAAAGTGATCTGCTGACGGGTAAAGGTCTGGTCATCGGCGGTAGCCACCAGATCAGCAAGATCAATGAAGAAGTGCATTATGGCGACCTGAGCGCTGTACTGTTGCAGAATACGCCCATCTGGGCCAACTGGATACGCACGCCGGAACTTTCTATTGCATTGATGGATGAATGGGAACAGAAAATAGAAAGGCTGGCACAGTCTACGATTCCCGAAACGGTTACCTCTATTTCAGGAGTACCTACCTGGACCCTTGTGCTCATAAAACGCATATTGGAGATCACGGGTAAATCGAATCTCAAAGAAGTATGGCCAACGATGGAGTTGTATATCCATGGAGGTGTTTCTTTCCTGCCTTACCGCGAGCAGTTTAAAAAACTGATCGGTGATGGCTGTACTTACCTGGAAATGTACAATGCCAGTGAAGGTTTTTTTGCTGCGCAGGATAACCCGGAAGAAGAAGGCCTGCTCTTGTTTTTGAACCACGGTATTTTTTATGAGTTCATGCCGGTAGAAGAATACGGTAAACCCAACCCGGTAACGATTGGCTTGAAAGATGTAGAGATTGGTAAAAATTATGCATTGGTGATCAGCACCAATGGCGGACTCTGGCGCTACCTGGTTGGTGATACGGTACAGTTCACCACCACATACCCTTTCCGAATCAAAGTGAGTGGCCGGCTCAAACAATACATCAATGCATTCGGGGAAGAAGTGATAGCGGATAATACCGACAGGGCTATTGCGATGGCCTGTGAGAAAACAGGAACAGTAGTGAACGATTATACCGCAGCGCCTGTTTATTTTGGTGATGAGAGCAAAGGTGCACACGAGTGGCTCATTGAATTTGAAGAAAAACCCGCCTGCATCGAACAGTTCGCTTATGAGCTGGACTGCGCATTGAAATCGCTGAACAGCGATTATGAGGCCAAGCGCTATAAAGACATGGCCCTTACCATGCCGCAACTGCATATCATGGAAAAAGGCATCTTCCATGAATGGCTTAAGAGCAAGGGCAAACTGGGCGGTCAGCATAAAGTACCTCGCCTGAGTAATGACCGCAAGTATATAGACGAGATCAAATTGCT
Organism: Asinibacterium sp. OR53; assembly: GCF_000515315.1. Classification (NCBI taxonomy): domain Bacteria; kingdom Pseudomonadati; phylum Bacteroidota; class Chitinophagia; order Chitinophagales; family Chitinophagaceae; genus Asinibacterium; species Asinibacterium sp. OR53. Next base: position 917,756 of record NZ_KI911562.1, on the reverse strand, counting down.
GATGTTGCAATACCAGTAACCTCCACTATATCTCATTCCTCATTAAATTTGCCGCACAAACGACATCTATGAAACTACTCGAAGGAAAAGTATCGATCGTTACCGGAGCAGCCCGGGGTATTGGAGCGGCTATCGCCCTCAAACTGGCTGAACACGGCAGTCATATCGCGTTCACCTATATCAGCGACAGCAGCGCCGAAAAGGCCAAAGCATTGGAAACCCAGTTGAAAGGATTGGGTGTGAATGCCAAAGCATATCAAAGCAATGCGGGTGATTTTGCTTCCTGCGAGACTTTCGTAAATGATGTAGTGAAGGAATTTGGTACGGTAGATGTTTGTGTGAACAATGCCGGTATCTCCAAAGACAACCTCTTGCTGCGCATGAGCGCCGAACAATGGGATGAAGTGATGGACATCAACCTGAAAAGTGTGTTTAACATGACCAAGCAAGTGATACGCCCGATGATGAAAGCCAAAAAAGGAAGCATCATCAATATGAGTTCCATCGTAGGCGTTCGCGGAAATGCAGGCCAGTCGAGCTATGCAGCGAGCAAAGCCGGCATCATCGGCTTCACCAAATCTGTTGCACTGGAACTGGGTAGCCGCAATGTACGCTGCAATGCGATCGCTCCCGGTTTTATTGAAACCGATATGACCCATTACCTGAAAGACGGCGATGGTGCAACGGAATTCTTAAAGAAAATCCCGCTGGGACGGTTTGGTAAAGCTGAAGAGATTGCCGATACTACTTTGTTCCTGTCAAGCGATATGTCTTCTTATATTACCGGACAGGTATTGAGCGCCTGCGGCGGTTTGAATATTTAAACTGTAAAAGAACGGTCATATTTAGGTTAAGATTATTGTTAAAGCATTGGATACGGTTGCTGGTTAAGGCAGCCGTATCTATTTTCGCGCCAGGAGATGGGAAAAAAGATCATCAATATTTTTTTGGTACTGGTTCTTTCTGTACAAATGTTGCCCGTTCAACAAATGGGTAGGATGTTGTTCAGTAACCAGTTCAATGAAGAGATCCCGCACTCAGTAGATGCCGCCAAAAGCATTATGAAAAAGGCCGATTCCGATTTTGTTACTCCTCCTGTTGTTTGCATCCAAGCTTCCATCATTTATCTGCATAAACTGCAACCGGCAGAAGCCGATGCTATTCCATTGAATTACGCGACAGATATTCTCGTGCCGCCTCCCAATTACTGTGGTTGATTGATCAATTGCAGTAACTATTCTTTTATTTAATCTTAAGTGGCATGAAAAAATATATGAAGCATGCGGGCGCCGACCTGCGTGCATCGATCGTTGTTGTATTGGTAGCGCTTCCGCTTTGCCTGGGCATTGCACTGGGATCGGGCGCTCCCCTGTTCTCCGGCATCACAGCAGGCGTGGCAGGAGGTATTGTAATAGGGATGTTGAGCGGCTCACAATTGAGCATAAGCGGTCCTGCTGCCGGCCTGACCGTTATAGTGGCAACAGCTATTTTGAAGCTTCAGGTATATGAAGCTTTTTTGTTGGCCGTAGTGCTGGCGGGCCTGATACAATTGATATTGGGCTTTGCAAGAGCCGGGGTTATTGGCGACTATGTTCCCAATTCCGTAATCAAAGGCATGCTGGCCGCTATTGGCCTGATCCTGATTCTGAAACAATTTCCACACCTCGTGGGATATGATAATGATATCACACCAACTGCTGTGGTAATCGGACTCATATCGCTAGGTATCCTGGCGGCCTGGGAAACCAGGTTCATCAAGTCGAGGAAAATGCTGAAGCAAATACCGGCGCCGTTGGTAGTGGTACTGGCGGCAGTCATTATCCATGAGTATTATAAGGCTATCCACCCGGCGTATGCGTTGCAAGCCAAACAACTGGTTGCCCTACCGGTTGCTGAAAATGTTGAGGCTTTCTTTTCCTTTTTCACTTTTCCGGATATTCGTTTTTTAAACAATCCCGATGTATGGGTGTCTGCAGCAACAATCGCCATTGTAGCCAGCCTCGAAACTTTGCTGGGAATAGAGGCGGTAGACAAACTGGATCCACTGAAAAGGGTAACGCCCACCAACCGGGAACTCAAGGCCCAGGGTATTGGGAATATGGTATCGGGTTTATTGGGCGGACTGCCGCTGACTTCGGTTGTAGTAAGGAGCTCGGCCAACCTTTCAGCCGGTGCAAAAACAAAAGCATCCGCCATCCTGCATGGGATATTGCTGTTGTTGTGTGTGATGTTGATTCCAGCATTGTTGAATAAAATACCCCTGAGCGCATTGGCTGCTATACTTATTTTTACAGGATATAAGCTGGCGAAGTTAACTTTGTTCAGGGATTTCTACCGGAAGGGCTGGGATCAATTTGTGCCGTTTGTGGTAACCATCGCCGCGATATTGCTGACAGATCTTTTAATAGGTATACTGATTGGGATTGCTGTAGGGCTGTTCTTTATGTTGCGCAGTAATTTCCGGTCGTCGGTATTTGTGGTGAATAACAATAGTCATTACCTGATCCGTTTCAGGAAAGATGTATCATTCCTGAATAAACCGATTGTGAAGAAAAAACTGGAAGACGTTCCCCGGAATGCGTATGTATTAATTGATACAACACGTGCCGATTATATTGATAAAGATGTGATTGAAGAAGTGAACAATTTCCTGTTGCATGCACACCTTAAAAAGGTCAGGGTAGAGATCAGGAAGAGCCCGAACAAATCCATGCACTTTTTATTTAATGAACCTCAAACCAAATCATAATGGAAACATATCAGAAGTTATTACTGGAGAACAAAGCCTGGGCAAAAGAAAAAGTAGAAGACGACCCTGCGTATTTCGACAGGCTGGCGCATATACAAACACCGGAATTCCTGTGGATCGGCTGTAGCGACAGTCGCGTTCCTGCGAATGAGATTACCAATACACAGCCGGGAGAGATCTTCGTTCACCGCAATGTGGCCAATATGGTCATCCATACCGATGTGAACCTGCTGAGCGTACTGGAGTATGCTGTGGAACACCTCAAAGTGAAGCACGTGATCGTTTGCGGTCACTATGGTTGCGGCGGGGTGAAAGCTGCGCTGAGTAACCACGATTTCAAACAGGTGCTTAATATGTGGATACGCAATATCAAAGATGTATACCGCATTCACCGCGATGAATTAGATAGTATCAACAATGAAGAAAGCAAGTTCGACAGGCTGGTAGAGCTCAATGTGGTAGAGCAGGTAATGCACCTGGCCAAAACATCCATCATACAAAGGGCCTGGAAGAAAGAACAGCGGCCTGATTTGCATGGCTGGGTATATGGACTGAAAGACGGGATCATCAACCCGGTATTTGAAATGAGGGCCAACACACCCCTGGATCCTTTATATGAATACGATGATCTTCAATAAGATAAAAAGCAGCTATCCTAGGATAGCTGCTTTTCTTTGAATTTGGCAATATAGTTTTTGCTGTAATCGCTTAATATCAATCGGCCACTGATCTTTGCCCGTTCTTTGAGCAGTTCATCCCAATGCTCGGTACCTTTCCAGAAATTCTGTTTCAGTTCGCGCATGGCTTCAGGATTAGAATGGGTCAGCGAGTCGGAAAGCCTGGTGATGGAGTCGTCCATACCAGCCACATCGCTATGCACTTCTGCGAATAATCCTTTGCGGCGTGCCCAATCGGCGGGGCGCCACATACCGGCATCGATAGCGAGTTGCGAAAAAGCAGAAACACCTACTTTTCTTTCTACGGCCGGACCAACTACAAAGGGTCCGATGCCAATAGCCAGTTCGCTCAGTTTTACATCTGAACCATCTACGGCAATGGCATAATCTGCGGCGGCAGCCAATCCAACGCCTCCCCCTACACATTTACCCTGAATGCGGGCAATGATGAACTGGGGCGCTTTTCGCATGGCGTTGATGACCTGTGCAAATCCGTAGAAGAACTTGTATCCCTGTTCTTCATTTTTGATCGCAGCCAGTTCGTCGAAAGAAGCGCCGGAACAAAAAACACGGTCGCCCCCGGAGCGTAGGATGATCACTTTGGTATTCTTGTTCAGTCCTTCACTGTGTATGTCTTTGGCAAGGGCTTCCAGCATCATGCCTGGCAGTGAATTTCTTTGCGGGTGGTAAAATTCGATGGTGGCGATGCCATGTTCTCTTTCTACTTTAACATAGCCTTCTTTGAACTCTTCTATCATAAAACATCTTTTTACAGGAACTGCGCGCGGGGTCTCTTACCAAATTTACAATTATGGACAACAACGCTGCTTCATTTTTGTTTAAAGTATGCTTAATACTTTTTCTTTACCATGGTAAGGATGGTGGCTACACCAACGGGTTCATCGGTTTCGTCGAATATCTCTACATACCATTTAACAATCCCTTTAGGTATGTCTTCTTCCGTTTTCTTTTCCTGTACAGTTTTTTCCTTACAGGTAAAACGCACATAAATTTCCGCCCCGGGGTAAACCGGTTTGGTAAAGCGCAATTCGTCGATACCATAATTGAGCAATACCGGGTTTTTACGATAGCTGTCTACGAAAAGTCCGGCTGCAATGCTCATGATAAGATAGCCGTGCGCCACCTGTTTTTCGAACATGGTACCGGTAAAATCGGTGTCTTTGAGGTGGGCATAAAAATGATCGCCGCTGAGGTTGGCAAAATGGTCGATGTCTTCGGCTGTAATGAGTCTTTTCCCGGTTACCAGCTGATCGCCTACCTGTAGTTCTTCAAAATACAGCTGGAAAGGATGAACAGCGGGTGTGCGGCCCTTTGCGCCGGGCTGGTAAACATGGCTTACAGCAGTGATCATATCGGGTGAGCCCTGGATGGCCAGGCGTTGCATATAATGTTTTACGCCACGCATACCGCCCATCTCTTCTCCGCCACCAGCCCTGCCCGGACCGCCATGCACTAACAGGGGCAGGGGCGATCCATGTCCCGTGTTTTCCCTGGCGCAATCGTTATTGAGTATCAACATACGCCCGTGCCAGGTGCCGGCGCCCAACACATATTTCCTTGCCAGCTCCTGGCTGGCGGTAACGATGGTGCTTACCAGCGAACCTTTACCCAGCTTTGCGAGTGCTACGGCGTCATCGATAGATTGATAAGGCATTAGCGTGGATACTGGCCCGAATGCTTCCACTTCATGAACTGCCTTGTTATTGAAAGGCTGTTCGTTGAGTAGTAATAAAGGGCTCATAAAAGCGCCTTTGGTATTGTCGGCATCGATCAGCTCTACACTGTCGAGCGAGCCATAAATGAGCTGGGAAGAAGCCAGCAGTTTTTGTACCTGTGCTTTTACTTCCTGCCGCTGCGCTTCCCCGGCCAGTGATCCCATCCGCACTTTCTCATTCAACGGGTTGCCGATGGTGGTTTGTGCAAGGGCTTTTCCCAGCGAAAGGTGTACGTCTTCCAGTTTATTCTGCGGAACAAAGATGCGCCGGATGGCTGTGCATTTTTGTCCGCTCTTGGTGGTCATTTCCCTGCGTACTTCCTTGATGAAAATATCCCACTCGGGCATATCCGGCGTTACGTCTTCACCCAATACAATACAATTCAGCGAATCTGCTTCCATGGTAAAAGGAACATTGGATGCCAGGATATGCGGATTGGATTTGAGCAACTGCCCTGTGCTGGCCGACCCGGTAAATGTGATCACATCCTGCTCATTCACGTGATTGAGCAGATCGCCGGCGCTGCCGCAAAGCAATTGCAAAGCGCCATTGGGTAAAATGCCCGATAAGGCGATCTCTTTTACGACTGCTTCTGTAAGAAATGAAGTAATGGTAGCTGGTTTTACGATAGCCGGTACGCCTGCCAGCAGGTTGACCGCAATTTTTTCGAGCATGCCCCAGACGGGGAAATTGAAAGCATTGATATGTACGGCCACTCCTTCTTTTGGAAGCAGTAAGTGGTGCCCCATGAAAGTATTGGCTTTTCCCAGCGAGTGATATTCTCCATCGAGACAATAAGGCTGATCGGGAAATTTGCGGCGGAGCGAAGCGTAAGCAAACAGGTTGCCGATGCCTCCTTCAATATCTACCCAGCTATCGGCCTTGGTAGCGCCGGTCTTGTAACTCAACTGGTAAAATGAATCGAGATGGTTACGCAAGTGCAGCGCCAGTGCGCGCAGCATCAGTCCGCGTTCATGAAAGGTCATTTTGCGGAGCGCAGGATTGCCAACTGTTCTGGCATATTGCAGCGCGGCGGCCATGTCAATTCCGTTAGTTGTAGCCGATGCTATTTGTTCGCCGGTAACCGCATTGAACAAGGGCTGACCATCTCCATCGCCGGGTATCCATTTGCCCAGGATGTAATTTTCCAGTTTTGACATACCAATCGTTTAGTCAGCAAAGCTAACGATTGGTAGGTTTTATACCGGGGAATAATATTTTGTCATCAGTTATTTTGTTGTGATTCCCTTCGCCTGAAGCACCGGCGAATGATACGGGACAGGGATATGCCGATTATTATTATCTTAAGGCGCTGAAAAGGTACCACAATTGGTACCTGAAATAATCGCCCCATTAAATAAAACCGATCTTGCGTTTCTTTTATCTTGCCTTATTTGCCATTGTAACCAAATGTGCATCTGCACAACAATTGGTGCAATTACCTGTTTGGACAAACAACATGGAGCAAAGCAACCAGACAGATTGGTTGGTGCGCCCCGTTCAGGGAAAAGCAAATGCTTACAATAGTCAGGATCGGCGGGATTTGATTTTGTATAATGGTCTTGTAAAAAGAACGTTCAGACTCAATCCAGGTATTGCATGTACCGGATACAAGAATATGACTACGGGCCAGGAACTGATCAGGGCTGTTTCGCCGGAAGCACGTATTACGATCGATGGAAAAGAATATCCGGTTGGTGGATTAAGCGGTCAGCAAGAAAAAGCATACCTCCTGCCTGCATGGGTAGATGATTTTACACGTGATGAGCGAGGTTTCGTGTTTCAACGGTTCGTCATCAGCAAACTAAATCCCTTCCTGGCATGGAAGCCTGCTACCTGGGCAATGAATACAAAGGAGGCAACCGGGGTGATGGTGAGTTTTTACTATGAATCGGCAGTGCCTGCTTTAAAAGATATTCATGTAACAGTGAATTATGAATTGTATGATGGTATTCCACTGATGGTGAAATGGCTTTCTATAGAAAATAAGGGTAATGCCTCGTTGAAGATAGATCGTGTGGTGAATGAAATACTGGCAACGCCGGAAGAAGAAAGCGCGGTAGTAGGCAGTGCAGAAAGAATGAAAAAGCAGCAAGGTATTTATGTTGAAACCAATTATGCTTTCAACAATGCCATGCGTTACGATCTGAGCGATCAAACCCTTCACTGGAAAACAGACCGATCCTACACTTCGCAAGTGAATTATGATTATCAAACGCCTTGTGTGCTGGAAGTTTATCCCGATAAGGCTCCGGGTATTGAATTACAACCGGGAGCCGTTCTGCATTCTGTGCGTTCTTACGAATTGTTGATGGATGGATACGACAGGGAAAGAAGAGGACTTGCTGTTCGCAGGATGTACAGTACAATAGCTCCCTGGACAACAGCCAACCCCATTTTCATGCACCTGGTGAGTAAGAACGATGAACAGGTACGTACGGCCATCGATCAGTGTGTTGCTACCGGTTATGAAGCAGTGATATTGAGCTTCGGCAGTCATTTGAATATGGAAGACTCTTCAGCAGCGAATATCCGCCAATGGAAAGCGCTGGCAGCGTATGCACACGATAAGCATATAAAGATCGGTGGTTATTCCCTGTTCAGCTCACGCCGTATCAGCGATGAAGACGATGTAGTAGATCCTAAAACCGGCAAGCCAGGCGGTGCTTTCTTTGGAAACGCACCCTGCTTTGGAAGCAAATGGGGATTGGCTTACCGCGATAAGATCAAATATTTTTTCACGCAAACGGGTTTCGATATCTGGGAGAATGATGGGCCCTACCCGGGCGATGTATGCGCTTCTACTTCACATCCGGGACACAAGGGGCTCGACGATTCACAGTGGAGGCAAATGGAAATACAAAAAGAATTGTATCACTGGTTGAATACGAGCGGTGTTTACATCAATGCGCCTGACTGGTATTTTCTGGACGGTACCAATAAAATAGGTATTGGTTACAGGGAAGTGAATTTTTCTTTGCCAAGGGATCACCAGAAATTATTGAACAGGCAAAATATATTCGATGGTACCTGGGAAAAAACAGGTTCGATGAGCTGGGGTTTTGTGCCCCTCACAAAATACCAGGGCGGCGGTCCCGAAGCCATACTGGAGCCGCTGAGCGAGCACCTGAAAGATTATGAACAACTCATGGTGCAATACTATAGCGCCGGTGTACAAGCCTGTTACCGGGGACCACGTTTATATGATACAGATACTACCAGGCACATGGTTACACAGGTAATCAACTGGTACAAAAAATACCGCACTATACTCAACAGCGATATCATTCACCTGCGGCGTGCAGACGGGCGCGATTGGGATGGGCTGTTGCATGTGAATCCGCAATTAAAAGAAAAGGGATTGATGATCTTATACAATCCTACCAAAAAAGTTATCACTCAAACCATCCATGTACCATTGTATTATACGGGACTTACCAAAACAGCCAGTATAAGGGAAAAAGAAGGAGCAGCTGGTACTTATGTGTTGAACAGGAATTACGAAGTAACATTGAAGGTTCGACTTGAGCCCGACTCGTATTCATGGTGGGTCATTGAGTAAGGGAAAAGTTGTATTTTACTGTTTAAATGAATGGACAGTATGGACCGTCCGGCATACGATATCAGGCACAATGAAAAGAACATGCGTTTCGAAATTACCGAGAATGGAGAAACAGCTTATCTTGAGTATCGTTATTACCACGATGATATTGCATTCATGCATACTGAAGTGCCTGCTGCAATGGAAGGAAAAGGAATAGCTTCTGCCCTGGCAGTATATGCATTTGCTTATGCCAAAGAACACCAGAAACCGGTAATGGTATATTGCCCCTTTGTTGCAGGATATTTAAAAAAGCACCCGGAGTATAAGGTGCAGCTCGACCCTAAGTTCATACACTAGTATATGACCAAAAACAGACTTGAGGCATTCAGCGATGGTGTCCTGGCCATCATCATCACCATCATGGTACTGGAAATGAAAATTCCGCATGGAGATGACCTTTCCGTGCTGAAACCGGTATTCCCCGTTTTCATCAGTTACATTGTGAGCTTTATTTATGTAGGGATTTATTGGAATAATCACCACCACATGATGCATGTAGTGTCTAAAGTAAACGGCAGGGTACTGTTGGCCAACCTGCATTTGTTGTTCTGGATATCCCTGTTCCCTTTTACTTCTGCGTGGATTGGGGAGAATCATTTTTCTACCTGGCCGGTTGCCTTGTATGGGTTTATATTGTTCATGGCTTCTGTGGCGTGGTATATCCTTGCCAGGATACTGATGAAACTGCACGGAGCAGATTCGGCCATTGCGCACGCGTATGGACAGGATTGGAAAGGAAAACTCTCTTCGGCTGTTTACCTGATAGCTATTTTCATTGCCTTTTATATACCCATCATCAGTTTTGTACTTTACTGCATAGTAGCTGCCGTGTGGATATTACCCGATTACCGGATAGAAAGATTGTCGAAAGACTAACTTCTTACCCTCAGCCTGTAATTTACCGGCCAGCATTGCTGAAACAGCATCTGCATCATTGCATTATGATAAGAATCGTATCATAATGATAGTGTTTTTCCCACCTCTTTTCTCCGCATCAATTTTCAAGAATGACGGGGAATCCTTTGTCAGCAATAGTTATGTTATAAAAAAACATATAAATAATCTGCTGGCATAGCATTGGCACCTCTTGAAATGACATAGATAACCGGTTCTATCAATGTTACCTGTAAAGCTGTTCAAGCCTTGCGGAGTTAACGATTTGCTTGTATCAACAAACAATAAAAATTAAACCATACTAACATGACCCTTAGCAATACCCTTAGAACGGTTTTATTAACTGCATTGGCACTTTGTTTTATGTTGTCTGATATACAGGCTCAAAAAGTAACCGATGGTATCAATAATAACCCTGCCGATTCCCTTAACACATCCACCAACCCTGCTGCACCGGGAGACCCATTTGGATTTGCTGATTTTTCCTGGGTAAATGGCAACAACCGCCAGGCTTCCAAGATTATCGACAATAAATATTTTACCGGCGATTTTACATTCGACATGAATTATACCTACTCGAACAGGCATCCGATAGATAATACAGTCCTGGGCTCTACGGCTTTATCCAGGAATGAAGAATTCACGGTATCATTTGTAGGCGTAGGAGGCGATTTTCATTATAAGAATGTAAGAGGAAGGATCATGACCCAGTTCGGAACGCGCTCCACGGTTGTTCCTCGTAATGATTACAGTGGTTACAGAGGTATGTACGACTTACCCGATGCATACCGGTATCTCAGCGAAGCTTATGGCGGGTATCATTTTGATAAATGGCATGGCATCAATGTAGATATGGGAATATTCATGTCTTATATCGGCATGTTCTCCTATAACAATTTTGAGAATTGGAGTTACCAACCCTCCTATACTTCTGATAATACACCCTGGTTCTTCAATGGTATACGGGTGCAGATGTTTCCGAGCGTTAAAACAAAAGTTGAATTATGGCTGATCAATGGATGGCAATCTTATGGCAAGTTCAACAAAATGCCCGGCCTCGGATTCTCTTATTTGCACAGGCCCAATGGTAAAGTTTCTTTTATCTCCAATAACTATTTCGGAACGGATGTAGCAGGGATGCCTCATGTGAAGCGAATACATACCGATAATACATTCCAACACATGTATTATAATAACCCTAAGGCATCGGGTATCAAAAGAGCTGCGTTCACTGTTACAGGAGATTTCGGTTTTCAATGGGGCAGTGATGAAGGCACAACGTTTACACCTTTCGGAGACACTACTGCTTCCAACTTTATCAGCGGAATGGTATATAACAGGATCTGGTTTGGCAAGGATATGAAATGGGGATGGACCATCGGAGGCGGATTCCTGCACAACCCCAGCAGGTACCTGGCATTGGTACCTCCCGGACAAGCCACTGATAAATTTGTTGCAGACGCTGTTCCCGGCGCTAAAATGGATGGATGGGATGGTTCAACCTGTCTTGATTACAATCCCAATGATTTTTTAACGATCAGACTAGAACTGGTGCACCGTTTTATGAACATTCCCTATTTCAATGGACCAGGCGGTGTTACCGGCCAAAATGGTTACCAAACGAATCCCGCATTAACGTTTAATCCTAATTCATATACACCCAATACGGGCTGGACGCCCGACCTGGTTAAATCGGAGACCAGGGGCATATTGGCATTAATTGTAAGATTTTAATCACATTAAATATAAAGCCATGAAAACGATCAAATTATTACTGCTGCTTTGGATAGTGACAGTAAATACGGCAATAGCTAAAAAGGGAATCTATCTTTCCCTCGAAGATTTTATCGGCCGACATGTTTCTTATGAAGGAAGTAAGAAGATCATCCTGAACAGGTTTTCAGGTGCTTCCAATATCAGGATCATTGAAAATGACCAGGTAGTAAAATTGGAGAAAGATAAAGTGTTTGGGTACACAGATGGTAATGGCCAGGACTTCCGTTTCTTCCATAACGAAGGATATCAAATCTTCGATCATGAAGGGCTGTTTATTTACAAAGCCTATGCATCTTCAAGCGTAGAGAAAGGTAAAGGATGGGTAAAAAAAAGCAGCTATTATTTCAGTGCCGGAGGAAATGGAACAATATATCCATTGACTATTGAAAACCTCAAAAAAGCCTTCCCGGAGAACCTCAAATTTCACGACTTGCTCGATGGCTTGAGATCAGAGGCGGATCTTACTGCTTACGATGAATACAGGAAGATGGTAAAGGTCAATTATCTATATAAAATGTCTGTGAAAGCGCCTATTGAATAATTAAGATCCCATGTTGTTAAATGGACAGATTTTAATCATTGATGATGAACAGAAACTGAGATCGCTGTTCAACAGGATCATTTCTTTGGAAGGATATTCGGTAGCAGAAGCCCACGACCTGCTGTCGGCTAAAAAAATATTGCAACGCCAGCAGGTAGATGTCATCATCTGCGATGTGCGGTTACCTGATGGAAGTGGTGTTGAATTTGTGAAGTATATCAAAATGCAATACCCTGCCATTGAAATGATCCTGTTTACAGCATTTGTAGATATTGCGGATGGCATCCAGGCTATGAAAAATGGGGCTTTTGACTATGTGATAAAGGGAAACGACAATGATAAGATCATTCCGTTACTGGGAAAAGCAATTGAAAAAGTCCGCCTTCAAAAGAGACTGAATAAACTGGAAAAAGAGATCAAAATGGCCTATGGTTTTGATAATATTATCGGCCGCTCGCCATTGGTCATGCAAACCATTTCAGTGGCGAAAAAAATCGCACCATCCGATGTGTCGGTATTGCTTCTCGGCGAAACAGGAACCGGAAAAGAATTATTTGCCAGGGCCATACATTCTCATAGTAACCGGACAGACAAACCTTTTGTAGCCATTAACTGTAGCGCCTTCTCGAAAAGCTTGCTGGAGAGTGAATTATTCGGACACAAAGCAGGGGCTTTTACGGGTGCTATAAAAGATAAAGTAGGCTTATTGGAGGAGGCACATGGCGGCACATTGTTCCTGGATGAAATTGGGGAAATGAATATAGACCTGCAAGCTAAACTCTTGCGGGTGCTGGAACAGAATGAGTTTATTAAAGTAGGGGATACCAAATCTGTAACGATAGATATCAGGGTGATTTCGGCTACGAACCGGAATCTATACCAGGAAGTGCAAGCCGGTACTTTCAGGGAAGATCTTTTTTATAGGCTGAATGTTTTCAGTATAAGACTTCCTTCATTATTAGAGAGAAAAGGAGATATACCGATTCTGGCAAAATATTTTGTCGAGGTATTCTCAAAAAAAATGAATAAAAACATTCATGGCATGAGCAACAGTTTTATTGAAAAACTGCAAGCCCGTAACTGGAGAGGAAATATACGGGAGCTGAAGAATATCATTGAAAGAGCTGTGATTATGTGTGATGAACCATTCCTGGGAGAAGAACATTTATCGACCGATTTTCATATACCTGCTGAAGACACGGCATTTATGGATAATGCACTTGACCTGGAAAGCATGGAAAGACAACACATACATAAGATATTACACCTCACAAAAGGAAATAAAATGGAAGCTGCCCGTTTGCTTAAAATAGGGGTAGCAACATTGTACCGGAAGATCACAGCGTACAGGATCACCCATAATTAAAGAGACCACATCTGGGTATTCTTATCCGGGATGTAGTTTATGATTAACATACGGGGCCGGCTTTCCAGTTGGCCCCTCTTTCAACCATATTTACAAGGAAGGCCTGAGGGTTAATGAAAAGGGAATGGGTACGTGGTCAATGGTATTGGAAGTAATTAGCTCTGCAGCCCTTTTCCCCATCATTTCAAAATCAGTTGATATAGTGGTGATGCCATTTAAAATGATCTTTTTCATCTGGGACTCATTATAAGAGATCACACCCACGTGCTTCCCTACCTTAAGTTTCGTAACCAGTATCTTTTCAATCAAGAGAACAAGATCAGAATCCATCAGGCTCAGGTACACATTTCCTTCTTTGATGGGCTCGTTCTCTATTGTATGAATGACCTTATAGCTGAAAGCATACTGCTGACAAAACTTATAGAAACCTTTTAAGATCTCCTGCGGGAAATAACTGTCTTTTGGAAAGATGATCTTTATCGTATGGTATTTACTGAGTTGGGGCAATGCCTGCTCCAGTGCACAATAAATATCGCTTTCAAAGTCTTCGTACACCGAAGAAAAATTTCCCTGAACACCAGGTAATAATTTATCCAGCAGGATCAGTTTATCTGTGGGGATCGTATTGATAATTTCGTGCGCATGCTCACCCCCTTCTATAAAATGCGGGATGATCACATAATGGGTATAGTCGCGCTTGGCATTCTGGATCAGCCGTTTAAAAAAGCCGTAATCATTATTATAGATATAGAAATCGATGGAAGCGATATCTATCAGGGAATCTGCAAAAGCATCATACACGACTTTTTTGTGCGGACTCAGTTTGTTAAAAAGCAGGAATATCTTCAACTCCCTTTTTATATCAACTGTATTAACAAAATAACCTTTACCAGGAACAGAACCCAGCAAACCGATTTCCTTTAAATATTTATAGCCTTTTTCGGCAGTATCCCTGGATATTTCAAACTCGAAACTCAACTCATTGATAGAAGGAAGTAAATCATCTTTTTTTATTATACCATCGGTCACCCCTTTGATGATCGCGTTCGCCAATTGCAAATACTTTGGAGTAGCAGAAAAGTAGTCGATCGAAATGAGTTTAAAAAGCGAATTTCTTTTCATGCTTTTGTGATGTTCATTCTAAAAGTAGGATTTTTTTATAAACCCGGCTTATACAGGCCCACAGGGGCTTCGCGAAGGGGTTAAAACATGATGGTGCATGATGGCATCTTTTCTGATATTACTAATTTTAAGGATCGTTCATAAACCAGTTAATATGAAAAGAGTTGCTTTCAAAATGCAATTGCATAAGGGATACGAAGCTGAATACAAAAAAAGGCACGACGCATTATGGCCGGAACTGGAACAACTGCTGAAAAATGCCGGTATCGGTGAATATTCTATTTTTCTCGATGAAGCAACGGGCGCACTGTTCGGTTTTTTAAAGATCAGCGATGTTATGCAGCTCGACAAGCTGCCGGATCAACCGGTTATGAAAAAATGGTGGCATTATATGAAGGATATCATGGAAACCAATTCCGACGAATCGCCCGTGAGCATTCCGCTTAAAGAGGTTTTCTATTTGCCATAAGTCTGCGTTTAATCTCATGAAGGCAGGATGGATCAGGATGTATGAACGCAGCCTGGAAGTTATATTAGTGCCTCTTTTCAATCTTGTATATGCTTGTCAGACCAGCCATCATTGCTTTGTTTTATTTATTAGCGCAACAGTGTTTACACGCGCAAACAGCCTACAGGTTTGACTTTGGCAATGGTGCAACAGCACCGGGTTTTACAAAAATTACCAGCGATTGCAAATTCAGTTATCAAAAAGGATTTGGCTTTGATCAGCAATCGGTTGTTCAATCGGTTGAACGAAAAGACAAACATCCGCTTACGAATGATTTTATCACATCGGCGAAACCCTTCTTTTTTTCGGTTAAACTGCCCGAGGGTAATTATGATGTAAAACTTTTGCTGGGCGATGTGGCGGGAACTTCTGCTACAACGGTTCGTGCTGAATGCAGGCGCTTGTTCTTTAATGATATCAAAACGAAATACGGACAGATCATCTCTAAAACATTTACGGTGCATGTTAAAGACAGCATTATACGGGATGCAGATGGGGAGGCTGTTAGTAAAGTCCGGCTGAAACCACGCGAAGCAAGTTATCTGCATTGGGATAACCTGTTGACCATAGAGTTCAATGATTCTGCGGCGAAAATCTGCGCACTGGAAATCATTCCCAATACAAAAGCCACTACTATTTTTTTAGCCGGTAACTCAACCGTGGTTGACCAGGACCGTGAGCCGTGGGCCGCCTGGGGACAGATGTTCCCATCATTTTTCAAAAGCGGCAATGTTTGCGTAGCCAACTATGCAGAGAGCGGAGAAACATTGAAAGCATTCAAAGGTGAAAGAAGACTGGATAAGATCTGGAGCATGGCAAAAGCCGGCGATTATTTATTCATTGAATTTGCGCACAACGATCAAAAACCCGGGAGCAATCACCTCGATCCTTTTACAACCTATAAGCAAACGCTTAAAGAATGGATCGCTGAAGCGAGAAAAAGAAATGTTATCCCTGTACTCGTAAGTTCAATGAACAGGAGAACATTTGATTCTTCGGGAAAAATAACCAATTCGCTCGGTGATTATCCGGAAGCCATGCGCCAGATTGCGAAAGAAGAGGGTGTTGCACTGATCGATCTGAATGTCATGAGCAAGATACTGTATGAGTCCTGGGGATCACAACAATCCATTAAAGCATTTGTTCATTATCCTGCAAATACATTTCCTCATCAACCCACAGAACTGAAAGACGATACGCATTTCAGTACCTATGGTGCATTTGAGCTGGCCAGATGTGTGGTTCAATCTATTAGAGAACAACGGCTTCCGCTGGTGAAGTATATAAGAAAGGATGTTGCTTCTTTCAACCCGGAACATCCCGATAAATATGAGCAATTCTATTGGCCGTTGAGCTCTTTCAGCAGCAGTACTAAACCAGATGGTAATTGATTTTTCAAACGATATGAAACATTTCTGCGGAGATGGTGGAAACGATACACAGGTAGCCAAGGCAAAAGACGGTATGTGGATCTATTATTTTACGCCGCGGGGAGACAGTCTGCATGCAGAGCGATTGGTAAATATAAAGCGCCACCAGTACCACCTGGAGCCGAACGTGCATTTCAGTCCGGATGACCAATCGGTGATCTTCCGTGCTAACTTTGAAGGAGAAGAGAATGTATACGCTGTTTCAGTTAATAAAACCGAGTAGTACAATGCTCAAAAAAATCATTGCTTCCATTACAATGCTGGCTGTTGTGCAAGGCTATGCCCAACAATGGCCTGCTATCCATAAAGAAACAAAACCATGGACGCGCTGGTGGTGGATGGGGAGCGCTGTGGACAAAGCCGGACTTGACCAACAGCTGAAATCCTTTAATGAAGTGGGTTTCGGAGGAGTGGAAGTGGTGCCCATTTACGGCGCTATAGGATACGAGAAAAAGTATATCAACTACCTGTCGCCACAATGGATGAAGATGCTCGACTATACGGTTAACAAAACAGCGTTGTTCAATATGGGGGTTGATATTTCTGTAGGAACCGGCTGGCCTATCGGCGGTCCACAGGTGAGCATACAGGATGCGGCAACAAAAATGATCGTTCAAACTTATGTACTCAAAGCCGGAGAAACACTCAAAGAAAAGATTGTATTGAACGATGGTAAACAGAAAGGTCTGCCCGGTGTGTTCCTGAGCGTGGTTACCGCTTATGATGAAAATGGTAAATCGGTTGTGATAACCGATCATGTTTTAGCGGATGGCAGCTTGCAATGGCAACCCCAAACGGGTAACTGGAAAATTTTTGCCTTGTTTGTTGGTAAAACCCGGCAAATGGTCAAGCGCGCTGCTGCCGGTGGCGAGGGTTATACATTGGATCATTTTTCTTCCAATGCGATTGTAAATTATTTCAAAACATTCGACACGGCTTTTGGCAACTCCAATCATGGTGTTCGTTCTTTTTTTAACGACAGTTATGAAGTCTATAATGCCGATTGGACCCCTGATTTTTTCAATGAGTTTGTAAAAAGAAGAGGATATGATCTGAGGCCTTATATCAAACAGCTGGTTGTAAAATCCGATGATGAAATTACCGCGCGGGTTAAATCTGATTACCGGGAAACGATGAGCGATTTGATGCTGCAGCATTTTACGAAGAAATTTACTGATTGGGCCCACAGCAAAAAAGCGTTGAATACCAACCAGGCGCATGGCTCCCCGGGGAATCTGCTGGACTTATATGCAGCAGTTGATATCCCGGAATCTGAAACCTTTGGCAGCTCTGCGTTCAACATACCAGGATTGAGGAGAGACAGCGAAGACATCCGGAATGTAGATCCCGACCCCAACATGCTAAAATTCGCATCTTCTGCTGCGCATGTTATGGGAAAGAAATTTACTTCCAATGAAACATTCACCTGGCTGACCGAACATTTTAAAACCTCGTGGAGCCAGTGCAAGCCCGAAGTAGAGCAGGCTTTTCTGGCGGGCATCAATCATGTATTTTATCACGGAGCCACTTATTCACCCGCAAATCTGCCATGGCCGGGATGGTTATTCTATGCATCGGTGAATTTTGTTCCAAATAACAGCCTGTGGCCGCATTTAAAAGGATTGAATGAATACATAACAAGATGCCAGTCGGTTCTGCAGAGCGGCGAGCCGGACAACGAAGTGCTGGCTTATTGGCCTGTATATGATAACTGGTCTAATACCGAAGGGTTGGATATGCCATTTAAAGTACATGATATCAATGTGTGGTTACACCCTACAGCATTCTATAAAAACCTTACCCATCTGCAACACCAGGGCTATTCGATGGATTTTTCTTCGGACAAGATGTTAAAAGAGGCAAGTGTTGACAATGGTAACATCAGGGTTTCAGCTAAAGGTGCTGCATACAAGGCTTTGCTTGTTTCAAGTTGTAAGTACATGCCGGTAGCTAGTTTTGAACAAATACTTAGATTGGCTAAAGAGGGTGCTGTAATTGTGTTACAGCAATTCCCGGAAGATGTACCAGGACTGGATAACCTCGAACGAAATAGAAAACAATTAAAGGCATTGATTGCTTCTGTTGTTGCGGCGCAGAAAACCAATGGCATCAAAGAAGCGATTATAGGAAAAGGGCGCATCATCATTGCCGGTGATGTTGAAGCGGCATTGAAATTTGTAAAGATCAACCGGGAAACACTGACCGACCAGGGATTGAAGTTCATCAGGAGAAAAATCAATCATGGTAAATACTATTATATTGTTAACCATACGCCTAAAACGATCAATGACTGGATCTCATTAAATACCAGTGCCAATGCAGTTGTATTGATGGATCCGCAAACAGGTGAAACCGGATCAGCTTCATTTCATCACCGGGAAAACGGCGTGCAGGTTAAACTGCAATTACAACCAGGCGAAGCCATGATCATCAAAGCCACTAATGAGGTGGCCAAAACCGGTAGATGGCATTATTTATCTGCTGAACAACATGCTATTATATTAAACAATGATTGGAAATTACATTTTACCAGTGGCGGTCCGTTTATTCCGGCAGACAGAACGATGAAACAACTGCAACCCTGGACGGCTTTCACAGGAGATTCAGCTACACAATATTTTTCTGACGCTGCGGTGTATTCAACCAGTTTCCAATTAAATACGAAAGCAGCAGATGATTATCTTTTGCAGTTAGATCAATTGTATGAGAGCGCGAGAATAAAAATCAATGGAAAAGATGCCGGTATCATCTGGAGCATTCCGTTTAAACTGAAAGTGGGTGAATATTTAAAAGCGGGGAATAATACCGTTGAAATAGCCGTTTGTAACCTGATGGCCAATCGTATCCGGTATATGGACAAGCATCAATTGGAGTGGAGAAAATACCATGAAATAAATTTTGTAAACATCAACTATAAAAATTTCGATGCTTCCGATTGGAAAGTCCAGCCATCTGGATTAGGTGGAGCCGTAAAGATCATTCCCATAAATTATTAAAAATGAAATTTTTTTCGAGGCGCCCAATAAGCACGTTGTTATTAATATGCTTTGTTTTATCTGAACAGGCAATAACACAACCACAACGAATCTTTGATTGGATCGATAAGGCAGGTGCAATGGGAACATTGGAGTTCGCAAAAGCCTGGAAATTCATCGATGTTGATAAAAAGCAGGTACCCGATCCAAAAGTGAATAGCAAAGAACAAAAAGAAAGGTTGAAGAATTAACCAGTCATCCCTATTAAAATCCCAGCAACCACTTATATGAAACGGCTAAATTTTTTCTTTGTTGCAATCATAGCACTCTCTTCTTTTGTTGCGCTCGAAGAGCACAAACCCGTGTTGTATATTATTGGAGATTCAACCGTTAAAAACGGCAGCGGGCATTCGACCCTTGTTTTGCAAGGCTGGGGTTCGTGGATAGACGACTATTTCGATACAACGAAGATCAGCGTTCAGAACCATGCCATCGGCGGAAGGAGCAGCCGGACTTTTATAACAGAAGGAAGATGGAATAAAATTTTAGAAACGCTGCAAAAAGGCGATTATGTGATGATGCAGTTTGGTCATAATGATGCGAGCCCATTAGATGATACTGCCCGTGCCAGGGGAACCATCAGGGGCATTGGAAACGACAGTACAGAAATTTACAACCCCATCCGTAAACAAAAAGAAATGGTACACACTTACGGCTGGTATATGAGAAAAATGATCAGCGATACCAAAGCCAAAGGCGCTATTCCCATTATTTGTTCCCCCATCCCCCGGTATAATTATAAGGACGGAAAAATAAACAGAGACAGCTACGCAACCTGGAGCAAAGAACTGGCTGAACAAACCCATGCTTATTTTATTCCGTTGAATGAACTCATAGCTGTTGAATACGAAAAAATGGATTCTCTTACAGTAAAAAAATTATTCCCGCAAGATCATACGCATACTAATAGAGAAGGCGCTGTAATGAATGCGCAGTTGGTGGCGAAGGGTTTAAAGGAAACAGATTGCTCCCTGCGTAAATTCTTGAAATAATGTTTGTAAAAATACCATAATAATGAAAAAAGTTTTTTCTCAACCGATGATGCGGCGCTGCAAAGCACTTTTTGCTTTTTGTTTAATGCTTTGCCTCCTGTCACCCAACAGCTATGCACAAAAGCTACCCAATAAAAAAGAGTTATTAAAAACATTGGAGCTTACGAATGCATATTTTATGCAGAAATGGCCCGATGCCGGAAAGTCGATCATTACAAATAAAGAGCGTCCTTCCAATATCTGGACAAGGGCGGTATATTATGAAGGACTGATGGCATTGTATGCCATCGATAAAAAACAATTGTTTGTAGATTATGCCATTCAATGGGGAGAAAAACACCAATGGAATTTGCGCAATGGCGTTACCGTTAGAAATGCAGATGACCAGGCTTGCGGACAAACCTATATAGACCTCTACCTGCTGGATAAAAAAGAAGAGCGCATCCGGAATGTGAAAGCCTGCATGGATAATATGCTGAAAACAGATAAGGTAGATGACTGGAGCTGGATCGATGCGATTCAAATGGCCATGCCTGTTTTTGCGAAACTGGGTGCATTGTACCAGGATACTAACTATTTTGAAAAGATGCACAAAATGTACGACTTCACTAAGTATCATCACGGAGCAAATGGTTTGTTCAATGCTAAAGATGGGTTATGGTGGCGCGACAAGGATTTCACCCCACCCTATAAAGAACCCAATGGCGCCGATTGTTACTGGAGCCGGGGAAATGGATGGGTGGTGGCGGCCCTGGTAAGGACCTTATCGGCCTTACCCAGGTCTAACCAATATTATACTGAATTCCTTGGCGATTATAAAAGCATGATGAATGCCCTCTTGCCACTACAACGAACAGATGGTTTCTGGAACGCGAGTTTAAAAGACCCCTCACATTTTGGTGGCAAGGAGTTAACGGGTACCGCCCTTTTTTTGTACGGTATGGCATGGGGTGTTAACAATGGTCTCATCGATAAAAAAAAATATTTACCCGTTATCATAAAAGCATGGAATGCTTTAGAAAAAGACTGTGTTCACCCCGATGGAAAACTGGGTTATATGCAGGGAACGGGTAAGGAGCCGAAAGACGGGCAGCCTGTTACCTACGATTCTACCCCCGATTTTGAAGACTACGGACTGGGTTGCTTTCTATTAGCAGGCACTGAAGTCTATAAAATCAAACGTTGATAGCTCTTTTAATGTAGAAAGCCATTGCTTATTTTGGTATTTTAATAAAGAGAGGTGCATGCAAAAAAAGAAAAGAATGTTTTGGTGCTGGAGTTTTGCGATGATATGTTTTATATTGCAACCTATTGGAAAGAACAGGGCGGTTCTGTTCCTCAATACCATATTGTTTACCGGCAGAACAAAAACTGGCATGTGCAACCCCTTTCATTTAGGAAAACGCCATTTAGTTTAAAAGGAGCGGGCTCTAAAAGGATTCCCATTGCAAGGCCGCAGATCATCAGCTGGACTACAGGACACTGGAAAAATATGGCTGTCTTTTTTCGTGATGAAGAACGGAGAAGCAGGTTATCAGTTGTATTTCTTCACCTAGTTCACCGAGCAGCGTGACAGTGAAGGCAAAGCCGATATCGGACCGCAGATGGTGCAGGTATTGGAATGGAATTTCAAATAATACAAAACAATCGAGTATATGAGATCGGTATTCTTTTTTTGCTGCATCAGTTTGTTATGTCTGGAAGCAACATCGCAACAGGTAAAACCTTTTCACACAGATAAAAAATTATTGTCAGTCATTGATAAAAATTTTAAAGATGCTGCTGCGCAGTATAAATTGCTGACGGCAAAACTTCCTGAACAAAAATTCCCCAAAACCTATTTCTCAACAAAGGATCAGTATGAATTCAGTTCATCCGGTTGGTGGTGCAGTGGTTTTTACCCGGGAACATTGTTGTATTTGTACCAGCAAACAAGGGACACGGCTTTATACAATGCGGCAGAAAAAAGCATGCATTACCTGCAAAAAGAACAGCATAATACTTCTACCCACGACCTGGGTTTTATGATGTATTGCAGTTTTGGCAATGCTAATAAGATACGTTCCTCTCAAGAGAACATCGATATCCTCATGAACAGCGCCCGCTCTTTGGCAACACGTTTTAATGCGCAGGTAGGTTGTATTAAATCCTGGGATCACACCAATTGGAAGTTCCCAGTTATCATCGATAACATGATGAACCTGGAATTGCTTTTCTGGGCTACTCATCAATCGGGCGACTCCTCTTTTTATAAAATAGCCGTGTCGCATGCCAACACTACTATGAAAAACCATTTCCGTCCGGATTATAGCTCTTACCACATGGTGAATTACGATCCGCAGACCGGGGCTGTTATCGCAAAGAAAACAGTTCAGGGCTATGCAGATTCTTCTGCCTGGGCACGCGGACAGGCATGGGGATTATATGGTTACACGGCGATGTATCGTGAAACAAAAAATACAACTTATTTGCACGAGGCAGAACATATCGCCGATTTTATTTTGAATCACCCCAACTATCCGGCAGATGGCATTCCTTACTGGGATTTCAATGCGCCGGATATACCCCATGCTTTGCGGGATGCTTCTGCAGCGGCCATCATGGCATCGGCATGGATAGAATTGTACCAATATACAGACAGGCAACGGGCTAAAAAATACCTGTCAGCAGCGGAGAAAGTGCTCAGGACATTGTCTACCGATATGTATAAAGCGAAGGCAGGAGAAAACGGCGGTTTTATATTGAAACATGGTGTTGGTCACATGCCCAATAAATCCGAAGTGGATGTGCCATTGACTTATGGAGACTATTATTTCGTTGAAGCGATGGCACGGTATAAAAAAATAGGCAGAGGTTTGTCTGTAAGGAATTGAAATGACTCAATTTTATTCATTTTAAAGTGGGGGTATTCTGATTAAATGCTATATTCAGCAGTCGAAGATTTAAGTTTAATACGCTATATACTAAAACCCTATGTCATTTAACGAAGAAGAAAGAATTTGGACACTATCCCAGTTCGATATTGATTACCTGGAAATTTCTGATTTATTCAAAGATTTAACAAGACTGGCTGCAAAGATCGCCGGAACAGATATTTCGTTGATCAACCTGATAGATTCTTATACCCAATGGACCATTGCCAATTATGGTCTCAATATAGAGCAAATGCCCAAAGAAGAATCTGTTTGCCAGTACACCATCCAGGCGCCTCAGCAGTTTGAAGTAAAAAAATTATCTGAGGATGAACGTTTCAAAAAAAAGTATTATGTCGCAGGCGATCCTTATGCTGACTATTATTTCGGTGTTCCCCTGACTACCAGTGGCGGATTTAATTTAGGCGCTTTATGTGTCTTGGATAAAAGAGAAAAAGAATTGACGCCTGAAAAAATTGACCTACTGAAAATAGTAGCACGCGAAGTAGTGAGCAGACTTGAAACACTTAAAATCATTCGGGAGTTAAAAAGCAGCGCAGAGGCAGCTAAAGATAACCAAAAAAAGGTAGCCCATGACATAAGGGGGCCACTGGCGGGCATCATAGGACTAACCCAGGTGATCAACGAGCAATCACAAGACCTGTCTAAAGAAGAAGTGCTGGAATTTGTAGAGATGATTTACAAAGCCGGCAACTCTCTGCTGGATCTTGTAAGTGAAATTTTGCGACAGGAAGACAGAGCCGAAATGAATAAACAACAGTCTAGAAAGGAGGCATACACCATAAAGTCTTTAAAAAATAAGCTGGAACAATTGTATGGTCCGCAGGCCCACAATAAAGACATTGTTTTAAAAATCCAAATCGATGCTTCATCGAATACAGATGCCCATTTTCCCAAAAATAAAATAATACAGATTATTGGCAATCTGGTTACCAATGCCATAAAATTTACACCGGCCGGCGGGAAGGTAGAGGTAGGACTATGTCTTACTGTAAGTAAAGATTTACATAACAATTTGAAGATCGTTGTCAGTGATACGGGAATAGGACTTACAGATTCCGCAATATTGAAAATACTGAATAAAGAAAAAGAATCCACAGCAGGTACGGAAGGGGAAGCGGGTTTCGGTTTTGGCCTGCCACTGGTAAAACGATTAGTAGATGATCTTAAGGGAGAAATGCAGATCGTTTCTTCGCCAGGAAATGGTACAACCTTTACTGTTACTGTTAATGTTGAGATAATATAACACATTTGTTCAATGTATGTGCATGTATTAACTGCCTCATTGTAGACGTTGCGCAGTAGTATAAAAAAAATACAATGGCAACAATAAAGCTTGGATTAAAAGAGAACTGGCGACAGTTTACCCTGCTGGTGATTATCAATGCCTTTGTTGGCGGCATGGTAGGAATGGAACGCTCTATCTTACCCAGAATAGCCGATGCAGAATTTCATATTGCAGCAAAGACGGCTATTCTTTCTTTTATCATTGTGTTTGGAATAGTGAAAGCCATTACCAATTATTTCACCGGAACACTGGCGAATAAGATCGGAAGAAAGAATTTGCTGGTGATGGGTTGGATAACAGGTATTCCTGTTCCTTTTATTTTAATGTACGCCACTGATTGGAATTGGATTGTAGCCGCTAATGTCCTGCTCGGTATCAACCAGGGATTAACCTGGTCAAGCACGGTGATCATGAAAATAGATTTGGTTGGGGAAAAACAAAGAGGGCTTGCCATGGGACTGAATGAGTTTGCAGGATACATAGCGGTTGCTGTTGTTGCTTTTTTAACGGGATGGGTGGCGGGTCAGTATGGACTCCGGCCCTATCCCTTTTACATAGGAGTAATTATATCAGTTCTCGGATTTTTCAGCAGTTGGTTACTGGTAAAAGACACGAAACACCATCTGGCACAGGAAGTCATCTCGTCAAATATCCCCCGACTTACAAATGTCTTTTGGGAAACAACCTGGAAAAATAAAAACCTTGGCGCTGTAACGCAGGCAGGATTGATAAACAATTTAAACGATGGTATGGTGTGGGGTATTTTCCCCATCCTGCTCGCCGAAAAAAATTTCAGCATCGAAGAAATTGGCGTGATAACGGCTGTTTATCCCGCAGTTTGGGGAATCGGACAAATCATCACCGGTAAAATGGCTGATAAAATTTGTAAAAGGGATATGCTCTTTTTGGGAATGATCTTGCAGGCAATAGCACTGTTCTTATTTGTGATGGCTACTTCCTTTACTCAATATGTTCTCCTGGCTTTCCTGCTTGGATGGGGAACGGCAATGGTATATCCTACATTCCTGGCTTCGATTGCAGAAAATACACACCCGAATGACAGAGCAAAAAGCCTGGGCGTATTCCGGCTCTGGAGAGATTTAGGTTATGCCATTGGCGCCATCATTACGGGCATCATTGCCGATGCCATGGGAATGAATGCTTCCATTGTTTTTATAGGCGGCCTGACTTTTGTTTCTTCGTTGATCATTTATTACAGGATGAAATGTAATGATGACGATCTTTTGAAAATAAAAGAATGGCTGAACAATAGATTGTTTGCGAGGCATTATTAGAAAGAGATAGTACCTTGCTGAGAGAATTCTTGTTCCATTCAATCGTAAAACCTATTGTATGTTAGAGAT
Organism: Asinibacterium sp. OR53; assembly: GCF_000515315.1. Taxonomy (NCBI): domain Bacteria; kingdom Pseudomonadati; phylum Bacteroidota; class Chitinophagia; order Chitinophagales; family Chitinophagaceae; genus Asinibacterium; species Asinibacterium sp. OR53. The sequence continues at coordinate 891,741 of NZ_KI911562.1, read as the reverse complement.
CATAAAACAGCCCTGGCCCTGGTATGTTTCAGGCCCGCTGATAGGGTTAATGGTACCACTGCTTTTATTGCTTGGCAATAAAGCATTTGGTATTTCCTCGAGTCTCCGGCATGTTTGCGCTGCTTGCTTTCCGGCCAACATTCCTTTTTTCAAATACAACTGGAAACAGGAAGTATGGAATTTGTTTTTTGTAGCAGGTATTGCGATTGGCGCTTTTATTACCTGGCAATGGCTGTTCGATTATAATGGCATCCACCTGAATCCAAAGCTGCTGAGCGAATTGAATAGTTATGGGATTGCCGATTATAAACAGGTAGTACCTCGTGAAGTGGTAAATTGGCAGGGACTGTTTACACTGAAAGGATTTGTGTGCATTATAGGTGGAGGTTTTTTAATCGGTTTCGGAACACGTTATGCCAATGGTTGTACTTCCGGTCATGCCATATTCGGACTTTCCAATTTACAATGGCCATCGTTGGTTGCCACCATCAGTTTTATGGCAGGAGGATTTCTGGTTGCCAATTTTATTTTGCCGATTATTTTAAAAATCTAATCATGGAAAATAGGGTTACTTACAATACGAAGGAAACTACCAGGGATACAACACAAGCAACAAGCCCCATTGTTGTTAACCTGAAATTCTTGCTAGCAGGGATTTTCTTTGGATTCCTGTTGATCAAGAGTGAAGTCATATCCTGGTTCAGGATACAGGAGATGTTCCGTTTTCAGAGTTTTCACATGTTTGGCATCATCGGCTCCGCTATTATGGTTGGTATGCTTTCCATTTTCCTGATAAAAAAATTCAAACTGAAAACTATTAACGGAGAACCCATTGTAATAGTGCCAAAAAAGTTCAATAAAGGAATGATCTATGGCGGCCTGCTTTTCGGCTTTGGCTGGGCAATTACCGGCGCCTGCCCCGGACCACTGTTTGCACAAATCGGCAGCGGCGCCACAGTAGTTATTATAACATTGTTGAGCGCCATAGCAGGAACCTGGACTTATGGAAAGTTCAAGGAAAGATTACCGCACTGAAATAGCATTTATTTAGCTTCTTTCAAAGGTATATTATAGCTTCCAACAACGGGAATAACCACATTATTGGTGTTTTTAAAATTACAGGAAAAATTCCCCTTTACGATATAAGTTACATAAGTAGCCGTTGAATCTTTTTTTGTAATACTTGTTATATTATTTACCACATTGGCTGGCGCTAATACTGTGTTGCTAAAAAGGCTGGGAATGCTATTATCTATTAAGCCAATCACTAAATCAGCATTACAGCCACCCGTTGAAAGCAATAAACCCCCATCAAAAATTCTATGCGCACCCGGTTTAATCGGAGCAAAATCAAGATTGTTGGTGTAATGTTTAATATAACAGTCCAAATAATAAGCATCTACATTTATCTGACCAATATTTGTTATGTTGTAACTTTTATTTGACACACAACCCTGTTGATTGGGCAAAACAAATGTTGATACAGAACTTGTTGAATACTTTACATTCTGTATGTATGCATTTAAAAAGTAGGGAGAACTTACATTGTTATCGCTTGTTTTGCCACAGGCAGCTAGCGCAACAGAAAACATTAAACTGTATACTAAGTATCTTTTCATAGTTTGATTATTTATTTAAATCCATCTATTAACATCACTATTAAAGAATTAGAACACCTCCCCTAAGTTTACATAAAACCCGCTGCTGCCATTTCCGAACCCATAATCCAAACAAAGATTTGCGCCAGACTTTTTATTGAGTTTTACACGTATTCCCGCACCATAACCCGGCAATAAAGTATTGTATGGTCTGAGATTTCCGGAAAAATGTTCAACATTAAAAAATACAACACCTCCAAGCAATCCATTACGGGAAATGCCATACCTGTATTCTGTTTCGAAATAAGTCATTTGTCTCCCTCTGAACCTGCTTTGTACATAGCCTCTTCCAGTGTTGTATTGATCATCCCATGCGGTACTTGGCAACAACAAATAGTTAAGATCACCGGCAAGCGTTAGCCAATTATAACTCCAAAAAGCCAGCGTGTTTTTAGAGCCCCTGGGGAAATTTATATATTTTCTCGCATCAATCAAAAGAGATGCCCATTCATCATCACTGCCTAATTCTTGCAGGTTTTGCCTCAATACCACATTTAAAAAGTTACCCTTTTGAGGATTTATTTGATTTGCCCTTGAATCGTATAATAATTTAAAAGCAGGACCGATTGCAGTTGCAGAATTGCCTATTTCTTTTTGTATGAACACATTGATCAATCTTGTTTGCGGATCAATTACTTTGATTTTCCAGAAATAATCATAATAAACCCCGATTCCTGCATACAAATCTTTGTAAACCCTTCTCAGCACTGTTTGATGCAGCTTGATTAGATTAAAGTCAATCGTATGATCCTGGTTTGGATCTGTTGCCCCTCCTAAGCCAAAAATATCAGAAGGATAAGAAATATACCGGTTATCTGAAATGAAATTATACTTACCTCCTTTTGACCATATATCTGCATATAAAGGGAATATGATTTGATTATATTCAGAGTAGGTAAGACTGGTTGTAATAGAGGAAATTTTCGCATCCTCCCCTTTATCATTGTAATAACCAATATTGGCGCTGATCAATCCTGCAAAACCGGTTTGCAAAGTATACCCTGCACCAGGAAGTACGGTTAAGAAATATTTTTTGACTTTTTGTTTTCCGGCAAGCGAATCAGTTTTTTTACTTGCCCTTTTTCTGCTGAATACGTCTTTTAGATCTTTATCGGGAATAGTAACTGAATCTTTTCTGTTTGTAATGGATTTCGATGAATCTGCTTGTGAAAATAAATGCTGCGACATAGTTATACAAATAACCAATAAGGGTGCAGCCTTAAGATGCATACAGGGTAGTTTAAATGCAAAATAATTTTTTATAACTAAAAGAAGCAGGATTTACCTTATTTCTTTTATTATCGGCGAAACCCTACCGTCGCCGAAGCGATCGTGGGCGAAGCCGCAGGTTGTACAGATACGGAAATCTTGTCGGGCGTTGCCCGACGAAGCCGACCTGAGAATTAGTGTGTATAAAAAAAGAAAAGCCCGCCAACGCCTGAAGCTATGACGGGCGAAGTCGGGATGACTGGATTCGAACCAGCGACCTCTTCGTCCCGAACGAAGCGCGCTATAACTTCTATCTTATTTATAATGTGAAAGTTAGCTCGAAAAGTCAAGGTTCTTTTTACACTTTATGACCCAAACGTGACCCAAAATATTGTTTGCTATTCATTTCTATGGTAAAAAGCGGCTGACGACGAAAATGTCATTAGCTCCCTCGCTTTTCAAGGCTTTGCCCATTGTCAAACGAAAGGGAGTTGTTTGAAAACCCATTCCAAAATTCACGTCTACGTTTTGCCATTGAATTAAATATCTCAATGAAATGCTGATACCGCCATTCTCTTTCAGCAACAGGATTTGGTTCAGGTGGAATCGGGAATGGGTTTTGAAAATCCATAAAGCTGCTGGGAGATGGACGGCTCAACAACTCACAGTCATCCGTAAGGATATGGCCAGGTAAGCCTAGTTCTTCTTCCCACTTCCGTTTCAAACCGGGATGCTTTTTCAAGGCCATGAGGATGGCATCGGTGATAAGATTGCCTTTACTATCCTTCACATTGTACTTCAATCCAGAATATGCCCTGATGTTGTACTTTGCCAAGTCGCTGAACTCGCTATACCTACCAGCGCGAAACAGCTCTACATCCGAGTCAAACCGTTCAGGTATCCGGAGTACAATAAACTCCCGGTCTCCTTCTATGTGCTCTCCTAAGAAATGATCGAAGCGACACTTCCCATCACTATCACGGCACAAATTAAGATCAGCTACTTCCACCAGCAAGATCATATCTCTTGTTGAAAGATAGCAGTTGATAAAGTTTGATACATTGAACGATTCGGTATTGTGTGTTGTTAATGGCAATAAATACCATGTAACAAGGTTATAACGATTGGGCGTTTGTATAAATACATCATTCATGATTGTAATTAAGAGTTACTTGAAAAATATCTGTTTATTGCTATTGCCAGAGCTGCAACAAGTAGGGCGATCATGATACCGATTACGAAAATTGTTGCTCCTAAGGTCCTCAACTTTGTTATCACGCCTTCTTCGTTTAGAGTAATCGTATAGGATTCTCCCTCAATCTTTGCTTTAAAACGATTGGGAATACCGGACTTGCTAAAGTTTAAAACCTTATCTCCTTTTTGAAGAGAATTCCAATCACTTTGGTGTATAGTTATGTCAAATCCATCAATTGAATAATGCTTTACATAATAAGTTTCCTCAATTACACCAGATTTGACAACCACATATTCTTCAATAGATTTGCGGTTGCTTCTGAAGACACCTGAAACAATACTACCATCAATGCCCTCAACTTTTTTAAATCTATAAAATGGATTTCCAATAATTGTTCCTGATTCTAATACTACAGATTTGTTTCCATCAGTGACGCTATCATTCAGCTTTTTCTCATCAACCTGTTGGAGATATTTAAGCGCGTTAAGGTCTGGTATCTTTTTCTCATTTATGAGCACAAATGGCTCGTCGTTTGAACCACTTTTCTGAAGAGCCATTAAAGCGTCATCTATGAACATATTTTGCAGCATAATTTGATCAACCATTCTATTGATCAACAACTTGGAGTTGGGAAGCAATTCCCATTTCCCTTCTGTAACATTGCCATTTAAGGCCATAACAAGCCGCCCGTCTCTCATAAAAATGTATTCATGATTGTTCCCCTGCTCATCAATAAATATCCATGGTTTCTCAATAAAGACCTCTTTCTTATTCAGGGATGCGCTATACTGCTTTAATCTGGGAATGATATTAGTCAAATAGTTATTCATAGTGAGGTAGGTTAAAGCCATGTAAAAAGAGAGATTTCAGTCAATATTCCAACGAGCATCCGATTGTCCACCCAATGCATCATCAATGAAGTCCCGATCTGTATATCTTCCTTCTTGATAATATGAAGCTTTTTGAGGCTCTGGTTTGTGTGGCCATTGTTGGCTGAGAGCAAAACTGTTATCTATGCTTTTGTCAACACGGATAATGAAATCTTGAACAATAGTACCGCCCTTTCTGATTAATCCAACTTGATCAACAATATCGCCTTTGTTATAATATTGTACATGTATGTAAGCCCCTCGTATCAAATCAAGTTGCCATGTTTCTAGGCCTGTTTCTTCTGTAAAACGTTTTGTTGATATGTATGCTGACTTCTCAAAGTAATATTGACTAGCAACCGAAGGATGGAGTGCATATCGTATCTTAATCAATAGTCTGTTGTCTCTCCAAAACCGACTTGCTTCCTCAATCCATAAAAATGATTTTCTCAAAGCTTTTCTCTCTTCACGTAAGATCGAAAGTTCATTTCCTAAAATGAAACGAGTCGATTTAATGATATCAGGGTAATATATAACATCTCTTTGGGTTGCAAGAAATGGCCCGTTAGGAATATGATCTCCAAGTCCATAATAAGTGAATTCAAGATGTGACCCGATTATCAGCTCTAGTTCCGATACTTCAATATCTGCACAGACAGATTTCAACGTTTCAAATGTAAACTGGATATAGTCTAAACCCATCCTTGATTTATACCCATCCAAATAAGCAAAGACATGCTGCTCCCCATTATACAAAGAAGTACGAATATTCGATATTTTAAACTTTTTGACCATTATATTCTATCGTATGTCAATGCTATTGATCGATAAAGAAGCGCCATAACGTTGACTTGAAGTAATGACCTTTTTTACATTATTACCTGTATTGTCCATCGAATAAATTATATCAGGAGGGTTATTAGTTCTTGAATATGCTCTTGTATGAACAAATACGATCTTACTATCAGGAGAAAGCTTGGCGTCCAGAATATAGTACGGCCCCATAGGGCTACTCCATAAACTTCTGTTCAATGAAACACTTGCAATGTTCACACCATTCGTATTCCCATTGTAATCATATATCACTAACGCGGTGTCCTGGGCAAGCAACAGTTGATTCAGGTTATTAGCTCCTGTGCCAGTGGTTTGTGCTGATGACTTCTGGCAACTAATCTGGGTTATGGAAATTCCTGCTGTAATAACAGTCAGCATCAATACCCCCATCAGAATTTTCTTCATTTGTGATTTGGTTTTAGTTATGCCTACTCTTACACATTTTCGGCATATCGTATATGAATTAATGATCGTTCCTTGTTAATCCGAAAAAAGCGGATAGCACTAAATGAATCAGTGCAATGGTTGAATAAAGTGTATTGTCTTCAAACATTTTAAACATCCAGTAGAGTTCGCTCAAGCCCGGCAGAATGAATGTTAAAAAAGTTGCACCGATTCCTGATTCTTGATAAGCAATGATTGTCGTCCAAATGTGAGTACAGATCGCTGTGATTACAAATACAGAAAAGAGACCCCATAAAAGTGCCTTCATAGATTTATGTATTAGTGCCTACTCTATAATATCAGTTTTCGGCTTCCCTGATGGATGTGGGGGGATTTGGATTAATTCCAACAATTATTGACCTATCTCAAATATAGATTAATGATGTCATACATGACGCCATTATTGGCTTAAAATCTTGGGAAGTTGTGCTTCGTGAACTACAAATTCGACGAAGCATACCTCAAAGCCTTTGGTAATCAACTCCGTAAGATTCGGACTGCTAAAGGGATGTCCATGCGAAAATTGGCTTTCGAATGTGATATGGAGTACAGCCAGTTGTCCAAGATAGAGAGGGCTGTAATAAATACTACCATCAGCACGGTTCATGCTCTAGCCCAAGCCCTGGGTGTTCCCGAAAAGGATTTGTTCGACTTCAAAGTGAAGGCTAAGTAGCTATTCCATCTTTTCCACAGCAGATAACTGCTGCTATCCCTTATTTAGAAGTTTATTGTGATGCTGAACGATTTGTGGCTGTACCAGTGGCCATTGATTTTATATAAAATGGGAATGTCCTTTGTGAAAGCCAGCTTTTCAACCAGCACAAACTCGCCAAAGTTGAAAGTGCCAACTGGGTTGATACATTGAGCCCTGAATGGTGTGAACACTTTCCTGATCTTGCCTTTTGAATTAATAACTAACAGAGAGAAAGGTGTATCAAATTGAATAATCGTTTGTGGTGGCCCCATGCATGAAGTGTTTGAGGTAAAAAAGGTTGTTATAGCAATCCATTGTCGGCGAAGCTGTAATAGCCTCCGGCAGCAGACCCAATAATGATATGGTCACTCACTGACAACTCCATTAACTTGGCAGCTTCGGCTATCCGAATCGTCAGCTTTTCGTCACTTTGAGATGGGACTACATTGCCCGATGGGTGATTGTGTGCAAGAATCATATAACTCGCAGCAGTTTTCAGAGCAGTAGCAAGGATAAGTCGCACGTCTGCCACTGTTCCAACTAAACCGCCTTTCGATAACTTATAAGCTCCGATCACTCGCCTTGCTCTATTGAGGTATAGAACGACGAACATCTCTTGAAGATGCAGCAAATCCTTATCAAAGAAGTGTAACAATTCTGTGTAGGCATCGAATGAGCATTTGATCTCCGGCATTCTTCCGATTGCTGGCTGATAACTCACTTGAATTTCCGATACTGTTGTAATTGGTTCCATAAGTTTTAATGTTGGTGAATGAAAAAAAGGGGCGAAACGTAAAGACGTTGCCCCGTAAGTCGCACAAGCAAAGTGCATAACCTAACCCATAAGATCAACTACCTCACGATTAGAATACTTTTCATCTGCTGAATTAGATTCTTCATCAGGCAAATATTCGTACCGATGTGATAGCGTGATCGTTTCTCCCGTTTCTTTGACAATATACTTGTACGGCTCGCAATAAGCACGTATGATTTGTCCTGGTAGTTGTGAACCGATCAATGCTTTAGCAGTTGGCTCGTCGAAAGTTGATGGGATTAAACAAGTCTTCGCGCTCAAGTAGAACCTACCTGTCTGCTGCGACTGAATAGCTTCCACCTCACCTTGAATCTTAAGTGAGATGAATGGTTTGCCTTCTTCATTCTTTGAAAGCTGCAATGCAATTACAGTTACCATAGTGTTTTAAAGTTTAGGTGACACGGACGATTTCGACCGCAAGCCTTCGACGGGGGCCCTTCTGGTAGGTGGTATCAGTACCGGTCGACGTGCACCGGGTTGAAAAATCTTTTAAGCTTTGTGAATATCTTCCCTCGAAAAATCCCGATATGTGAAATTATATATCCGATTACCGGGGGATTGTGATATGTGATAAAACGGTGTGGGGGTATGTCTGCTCCCTTAGCTCTTGATAGGTTAGAAGTTCTGCTGATTAACAAGGAGAGAGTTTGGTCTATTTGAGATACTTCCTGACAAGTTCGTTCGAGTTCATCACACGCTTTATCCTCTTAACTGGCAGGGAGCTTTGGATGATGAAGCGAGGAACGAGCGACAGAAGTAAAAGCGACCGTCCGCCGCCACTACCGCCATGTGGACAGCGGGGGGAGTGCCGGAAGCCTGACGAAGGAAGGCGCAGGCACGACCACAACGAGGGTTGCGTAGCGTGGCATGCTTGCATGAGCGATGGCTGCTGTGCCAGCAGAGCAAACGTACGGGACCTGTGCCAGTGCCGATGGCCACCTGCAGGTGGCGGCCATGGGGGAGCTGCGGTGCACGTCAGTGCACATCAGCAGCGGAGCGCCGCGAACGAAGCACAGCAAAATTGTGCCAAGCACGGCGTAAGCCTGATTGGCGCAATTTTTCGGCCTCGGAGTGAGACGGCGTACCTTTGATCCTGCTGGGGAATATCAACTACTAACACTCGGTGGATATCTTGAGAAAAAAGATCATTGGAAATTTTCCATACATTTGTGTCCTCCATACGCACACCATCTGTTCTTCCGAATTTCCCCCTTACACACACTATCTGACTCTTTCCTATTCAGTTCCCTGTAGAATTACTTTCTGCTGCCGTGCAGAAGGAAGACGCAGGATTTCAGAAGGAGAGCAATGTCAATGACGTCAGCATTGCTTCTTCTTCACCAGCAGGATCATGTCAAAAAATGACATAATCCAAATTTTACATATTGCTGTATTTACAATGGTTTTAGAGAAAAATTGTCGATTGCATACATAGGTATTATATAGCTAACCTATATATCCCTTCGATACCATTTCGCTGAAACCTTTGTGCAGCATGTATTTAACCCGATTTTATAAAGTCAAAATTTGACATTATGACAAGGAAAAAACGACTTACTCCCAATGTGGCGAAGGTTTTAAAGATGGCGAAAGAGGTTAATTGTACCTCAGAGCAAAAGGGGGCTTCCAAACCTGCAAACGCAACACGTAAGAAGCCAAAGACTAGAGACTACAGTTGTGTATTCAAAAACCCTCTTGCAGATTATATTGACCAAATTGAGCCTAATCTGGCTGATTTTAATGCCCCTTTGTCAGACAGTACTCTCTCACAATTTCAATATACTCTCGGTAAGGGTGTAATTAATGAGGGGTCTGTCAAATATACACGAGAGATGCCAAACTACGAGTTTACAAAAGTTATTAACTCTGCCAAAAACCGGAATACCATTTTAAATCTATCGGACAGTGCAGTGAGGCTTTTCGTATACATCTTATATGAAATTGAGCATTTGAATGATACAATTGATCTTGAATACGAACAAGTTCAAAAAAAGGGATTAGGGATAAAATCAAGAGATACCTATAGGAAGGCAATTGATAAATTAAGCGAAGCCAAAGTAATTAAGAGGATTGGAAAAAAGCCGAAAGGCGTTGACTATCATCTTTTTCATTTTAACCCTCAAATGCTCTTCTGTGGTGAAGCAAAGAACTTTTATCGAGGTGTTATCGAAGCACATCCTGAATATTCAGGATTCCCGTTAGAAAATTTTTCGCAGGGCAGTCAGGAAGAAGTCAAAGAGTAGCCTGTAATGATTGAAATGATCGGGTAATCATCAGTCTTTAAAACTTCAATCTGCTGGGTTGTATTCCTTCCGCAGCAGATTGAAGCTTTAACTTAGTAGCAAACAGTCGACACTTTCAAACTTCTGGCAACTCCGTTGGAATATTCAACTGATGGGTATAATTCCGCAATGCAGTTTCAGGATTGTTCCCCATCAGAAAAGCCGTCATTACAGGCGTAATACCTGCATCTATGCAACGGCTACCAAATGTATGGCGGCAAGCATACAGCACCCTTTCTTCAATACCCAACTTTGCAAGTACGTTTTTGAAAATACGCCTTTGAAAATTATGGTCATCGATAGCCAACCCTGTCGGAGACTCGAAAACTAAGGCATCTTTATCCCTACCCACAATCAATGGATGCAGAATGAAATGCAGATCAGCAGTCAATGGCAAATACCGCTCCTTTCCGTTCTTCGTTTCCTTTCTTATCCTTTGTGCAGAACTCGTACTTACCAAGGAGCGTGCCATCACTTCTTTAATGGCAATGGTCTTATTTACTACATTCACACTTCCCACTCGTAGACCGATAGCTTCTGCATTCCTCACACCCGTTTTGAAGATGAAGTATACGAATGGGTAATAATGAGAGTGCTTATATCTTGAACTTTTCGGACTAAAAGTATCATACCTAATAGCATTTAATATCTTCGATATTTCTTCTTCTGTGAAAGGCTTTCTGGTTGGATTTTTGGCTTTCTTCACTTTTTTCCTGTTAACGTCTGCAAACGGGTTATGAGACCAGATTTGAGCCTTTACAAGCCACCCAGCAAAGGATTTGAGCATAGTAAGACGTTCATTGTAGGTTCTTGCTCCAAAGGTTTCCTGATTCAGTTTGAGAAGGGCTGTTTTTTCGTTGAACTGTCCCCATCTTTTCATGGTATTTCTCATAGCGTTGTAATGAACGTTCTTTTCACAGTCCATCTGTCGGTAAACAGTAGTCCATTCCTCGAAAAATTCGGTAATGGTTTTTTCTGTGCGAGGTGATATATCCTGCACACCCCGATATTTGTTGAGCGAATAGTCGAACTGCTCATTTAACATATCCTGCTCGATTTGCAGGGCTGTTTTCTTGGCTTGTAAAAGGTTTTGCTTGCTGTACTTATAAAGGCTTAATGAGTAACGGTGTGCTTGGTATCTCCAACGTAGTCTTATGCGGCCATCGGCATTTGCGACACTAACGACACCCTTGAAGTTTTTCTGACCCATTCCTGACCCAATTTGAAGGTGAATGGTCAGTTTGGGTTATATGAGCTATGAATAGGCATGAAAAAAGCCCTTGATTTGCAAGAGCTTTTCAGTCGGGATGACTGGATTCGAACCAGCGACCTCTTCGTCCCGAACGAAGCGCGCTACCGGGCTGCGCTACATCCCGAAACCAATGATGATCTCATTCAGGGATGCTAAATTAAGATTTTCACAGTTAAGCCAGTACCTTATAATACATTTTCTCCCAATCCTCGTTCTTCTTCAACGCGTCTTTTACATAAACGGAATTTGTAATGCCGTTGATCACAAAGTTGTTGATGCGCTCTCCTATTTTGCTGTAAGGGCGTTTGGTATCGATCAATAACACCACACGGATGCCGTCTGAGTCATTCCATACTTCGTGGTTATACGTATCGTCAAAGAAAACGGCTTTACCCTGCTCCCAGTGAATATACTCTTTGTCCACACGCATGCGGCACTCACCGGGTTTGCCCGGAATGATCAATCCGAGATGGGTTCTTACAATTCCTTTAAAGATGCCCTTGTGCGCAGGAATATGTTTGCCCGGATGAAGGATGGAAAAAAATCCGGTCAGCAAATCGGGGATCTGATCCAACACCTTAGCAGTAGCCGGACAGCGCTCGCGATTCTTTTCTGCTTTATGTCCGAAGCCCTGCAGGAAAAAAGTTTTCCATTTATTATCGGTCGTGAGCAACGATTCAGCAGGTTGTATATCCTGGATATTGGGAAGATCGCTCTGGTTAGCCAGCAGGGCGTGTACCTCCGCCTGGATGTTCTCCCAATTGTCTTCCAGAATTTTTGCCCAGGGAAATTCTTCTTTTGGCAGGATGGGTTTGCTGCTCACTTTTGAAAAAGGGGTCATCAAATTCCCTAATCCCATTAAAACACGATTGGCCACTTGTAAAGTGAAAAAATGCGACAGTTTTGATTTTAGGTTATTAGGCATACTAGACGTTTAAAAGGTTTCCAAATTCAGAAACAAAATTCATTTTTATTACATCTGTCAGTATCCGGGTGCTTTGCCAGTTATCCAAATTTACCAATTTTGAAAATATTATACAAAAGCCGCAGGCATTACGCATTGGCCAATGGCGGATTAAAAATTTATCCGGCGTAAATCCGATAACTGTCTTACTTTCGTTCTGCTTTAGGGGTGCCGACAAGAAAGGCTGAGATCATACCCTCGCACCTGATCAGGATAATGCCTGCGCAGGAAAAAGTAACCGATGCTCAGCATCTCTTATTTTCTCCCTTAAAGTACCCGTTCCTTATTGTTTCATTCTTAATCTGTGGTATGATTGTTTCTGTCAATAATCAACAACAGGATCTTCCTGAGCACGCTACGGTGTTGCAGGCACTGCAATCCATACAGGTACAATCGTTCAATGGTGTGGCGGTTGCTGTAAACAATACCATCGTCAAAAAGGAAAACTGGTCCACTCATTCATTACAACCCAACGACTCCCTGGTCTTAATACGCGCTTCACAGGGCGGATAAAAATACAACCATGAAAAAAGACAAAACACCCGTTTCGCAGGACGACCTGATCGTTCGCACGCCGCTCACCGGCTCACGCAAAATTTATGTGCCGGGCAAACTGCACAACATCCAGGTGGCCATGCGCGAAATAACCGTAGGCGATACGGTGAATCATTCATTTGGAAAAGAAGAAACCGTTGCCAATGCACCGGTAACTGTATACGACACGAGCGGTCCGTATACCGATCCTTCCGTTTCCATCGACCTGCGCAAGGGTTTGCCCAGGCTGCGCGAATCCTGGATCATCAACAGGAACGACGTAGAAAAGCAGGATGCTTTTTCTTCTGCCTACAGCAACCAGCGGTTGAATGATGAAAAACTAAAACCGCTTCAGTTCGAACACATCGAAAAACCATACAAAGCCATCAAAGGAAAAAATGTTACCCAATTGCATTATGCAAAGCAGGGCATCATCACCCCGGAGATGGAATACATTGCTATCCGTGAAAACCAGCGCATCGATGCGATCAACCAGCATGATGTCAACAATCACCAACATCCCGGAGACGGTTTCGGCGCTAATACGCCGCTGAAAAAGATCACACCCGAATTTGTGCGGGATGAAGTAGCGGCCGGTCGCGCCATCATCCCGTCTAATATCAATCACCCGGAAGCAGAACCTATGATCATCGGGCGTAACTTCCTGGTGAAGATCAATACGAATATTGGCAATTCTGCCGTTACCTCTTCTATCGAGGAAGAAGTTGACAAAGCAGTTTGGAGTTGCCGCTGGGGTGGCGATACGCTGATGGATCTCTCTACCGGCAAGAACATCCATGAAACAAGGGAATGGATCATTCGTAACTGCCCTGTGCCTGTAGGAACCGTTCCAATTTACCAGGCGCTGGAAAAAGTGAATGGAAAGGCCGAAGACCTTACCTGGGAAATTTTCAAAGACACTTTGATAGAACAAGCCGAGCAAGGCGTGGATTATTTTACTATCCATGCAGGCGTGCTGCTGCGTTATATTCCGCTCACAGCCAACCGTACTACCGGCATTGTTTCACGCGGAGGTAGCATACTGGCCAAATGGTGCCTGGCACATCACAAAGAAAATTTCCTCTACACACATTTCGAAGAGATCTGTGAGATCATGAAAGCGTATGATGTAAGTTTTTCATTGGGAGATGGATTGCGCCCCGGCTCTATTGCCGATGCCAATGATGCTGCGCAGTTTGCCGAATTGGAAACTTTAGGAGAACTCACCAAGATCGCCTGGAAACACGATGTACAGGTGATGATCGAAGGCCCGGGTCATATACCCATGCACCTCATCAAAGAGAACATGGACAAACAATTGAAAGAATGCCACGAAGCGCCATTTTATACACTGGGACCATTGACTACCGATATCGCACCCGGTTATGATCATATTACATCTGCTATTGGTGCAGCGATGATCGGATGGTACGGTACGGCCATGCTTTGTTATGTAACACCCAAAGAACACTTAGGCTTACCCAATAAAAAAGATGTGAAGGACGGCGTGATCGCTTACAAGATTGCCGCTCATGCAGCCGATCTGGCCAAAGGCCATCCCGGTGCACAATACAGGGATAATGCACTCAGCAAAGCGAGGTTCGAATTCCGTTGGGAAGACCAGTTCAATCTTTCACTCGATCCCGATACGGCACGCAGTTTCCACGACGAAACATTGCCAGCTGAGGGCGCCAAGCTGGCTCATTTCTGTTCCATGTGCGGTCCGCATTTCTGCTCCATGAAGATTACACAGGATATCAGGGACGCAGCAAAACAAGGGCTGGAAGTAGCAACCGGTATGGAAGAGAAGGCCAAAGAATTCAAAGAGCAGGGATCTGAGATCTATATATAATTGTTTTGAAAACAACCCGACCATATGTATTGAGTATTGCAGGCTTCGACCCCAGCGGCGGGGCCGGCATACTGGCCGATATCAAAACCATTGAAGCCAATGGAGGATATGGATTGGGTGTATTATCGGCCAATACATTCCAGAACGATATCGCTTTTGAAAAGACAGCGTGGATACCGGTTGAAACGATCAAAGAACAAATGAGCGTTTTGTTCAAAAGATTTCAAACACATCATTACAAGATCGGACTCATCGAAAGCCTCGAAGTACTGGAAGAACTGGTTGTTTTCATCCAAGCACATCATGCCGGTGCCGTCATTACCTGGGATCCTATATTGAAAGCGAGTGCAGGGTTCTCTTTTCATGATCGCATAGACAAGAAACGATTACAAGCAGTGATGAAACAGATCAGCGTTATTACACCCAATATCCCTGAAGCGGAACAACTTTTTGGTGAAGGAGCAGCATTGCACCAACAATTACTGGAGAGCAGTGAATACTGCGCCATTTACCTGAAAGGCGGACATGCAACAGAAGTCATGGCTACCGATACATTGTATGTAGAGCGCACAACTTATACTTACCAGCAACCCAGGATCGCCCACGGCGAAAAACACGGAAGCGGCTGCGTATTATCTGCTGCATTGGCCACGCAACTTGCTTTGGGAAAAGACCTGCCAACAGCAGCAGAAAATGCCGGCAGGTACACACATTTATTTTTATCCAGCAATCAAACATTGTTAGGATATCATCAATACCCGGTTCATCATGAAACAAATCAGTAAACTACAATACATCACCACATCTGCCGACCTGGCACGTATGGCCTGCGAAGCCGGTGTTGACTGGATACAGTTGCGGCTGAAAAATATTACTTATGAAGCTTACAAAACAACAGCATTGGATGTACTTGCTGTTTGTCGTGAGCACCAGGCAAAACTGATCATCAACGACAATGTATCGCTGGCGTTGGATATTGGTGCCGATGGCGTGCATATAGGAAAGGAAGACATGCCACTGTCGAAAGCCAGGGCCATCCTGGGCAATGATTATATCATAGGATGCACGGCCAACACACTGGAAGACCTGCGGAAGATTGCCAAAGGTCCGGCGGACTATATTGGATTAGGTCCTTATCGTTTCACCACTACCAAAGAAAAACTGAGTCCTGTATTAGGATTGCAAGGCTATCACACCCTTTTTGAACAATTGATACAGGAAGGATTGGTTATTCCACCCGTGGTGGGTATCGGCGGTATCTGTGCAGAAGACGTGCCGCTTTTACTGGAAACGGGTTTGCATGGTGTTGCTGTTTCCGCTGCTATTTCACAGGCCCCGAAAGTGAAAAAAGTCGCGCGCGCATTTGTTGAGTTGTGTAACCATCATACCATTAAAACCGTTTGAGATGAAAGATGCATTGATCATAGGCGGACAATCATTCAACAGTCGCCTCATTACAGGAACCGGCAAATTCGGTAACCACCAGTTGATGGAAGAAGCTTTGCTTGCTTCCGGAACTGAATTGGTAACGATGGCGTTGAAACGCATAGAAAAAGACGATGATGATGATATATTGAAACATCTTCGTCATCCTTCCATACACTTACTGCCCAATACATCGGGTGTGCGCAATGCAAAAGAAGCAGTGTTCGCCGCGCAAATGGCCAGGGAAGCGTTGGAGACGAATTGGCTCAAACTCGAGATCCATCCTGATCCCAAATACCTGTTGCCCGACCCCGTTGAAACGCTGGAAGCAGCGGCAGAACTGGTGAAACTCGGCTTCATTGTATTACCCTATATCCATGCCGATCCGGTGCTGTGCAAGCGGCTCGAAGAAGTAGGTGTTGCAGCTGTAATGCCGCTAGGTTCGCCCATTGGCAGTAACAAAGGATTGAAAACGATCGATTTCCTGCAGATCATCATTGAACAAAGCAATGTACCCGTGATCGTAGATGCAGGAATAGGCGCCCCCAGTCATGCTGCCGCTGCTATGGAGTTAGGTGCTGACGCTGTTCTTGTAAACACCGCCATCGCCGTCTCCGGAGACCCCATAACTATGGCCCTTGCCTTTAGGCAAGGGGTAGAATCAGGAAGAAAGGCGTGGTTGGCAGGTTTGGGTGCAGTGAGCGATCATGCACACGCCAGCAGCCCGTTCACACAATTTTTAGCAGAACTCTAAACAACCCCTATGTTCCAGGAGCTATTCGATCAATACCAGTGGGATGAGATAAAGCAAAGCATCTACTGTAAAACAGCGGCTGATGTGGAAGCTGCTTTGCGCAAAAACAAACGCAACCTGGAAGATTTCAAAGCATTGATCTCTCCCGCAGCCATGCCGTATCTTGAAGAGATGGCCATGCTGAGCCATCGCCTTACACAAAAGCGTTTTGGCAAAACATTGCAATTGTATATTCCTTTATATCTTTCGAACGAATGCCAGAATATATGCACGTATTGCGGGTTCAGTCTGCATAACCAGATACCACGCAAAACGTTATCGTCTTCCGAGATTCAGCAGGAGGCCGATTACCTGAAGCAACAAGGATTTGAACACGTACTGCTCGTTACCGGTGAAGCCAACAGAACCGTAGGTGTTGATTACCTGAAAAATGCTATTACTTTATTGAAACAACAGTTTGCCAATGTGTCGATGGAAGTGCAGCCGCTGGAGCAAGACGAATACGAAACACTCATCAATGCCGGGTTACATACGGTGCTGGTATACCAGGAAACCTATCATAAAGACGATTACAAACTGCACCACACCAAAGGAAAAAAATCTAATTTCTATTACCGCCTCGCCACGCCCGACAGGCTTGGCAAGGCCGGTATTCATAAGATTGGACTGGGTGTTTTGATTGGACTGGAAGACTGGCGCACCGATAATTTTTTTACCGCCCTGCATTTGCAATACCTGGAGAAAACTTACTGGCAAACAAAATACAGCATCTCTTTTCCCAGGTTAAGACCTGCAGAAGGATTGATAGAACCCAAAGTGGTGATGAACGATAAAGAGTTGGTACAACTGATTTGTGCCTGGCGTATTTTTAACGAAGAAGTGGAGTTGTCAATGTCGACCCGCGAAAATGAAAAATTCCGCGATCACATCATTCAACTGGGTATCACCAGCATCAGCGCCGGTTCTAAAACAAACCCGGGTGGTTATGTAACCGCAGTAGAATCGTTGGAGCAGTTTGAAATAGATGACAGCCGCAGTCCGGCCGAAGTAGTGCGTATGATTGAGCGACAGGGGTACAAAGCCGTGTGGAAAGACTGGGAAGCTTTTGCATAATGTTATCACAGGAAGAAATAGAACGTTATAGCCGGCAACTGATATTGCCGGAGTTTGGTACAGCCGGTCAATTGATGCTGCAACGGGCCAAAGTATTACTCATTGGTGCAGGCGGATTAGGATGCCCTGCTGCACAGTACCTCGCTGCTGCCGGCATCGGTACATTGGGCATTGTTGATGGAGACAAAGTAGAAACCAGTAACCTGCAAAGGCAGGTGTTATATACGCGGGAAGATATCGGCCAATCCAAAGCCCAGGTTGCAGCAGCAAAAATGCGTTTACTGAACCCGTTCATAAAAGTACAGGCTCATGCGATTACAGTTACCAAAGACAATATCATATCCTTGTTTGAAGGATACGACCTCATTGTAGATGGCTCAGACAATTTTGCCACCAGGTATTTAGTGAATGATGCTTGTGTGATCACAGGCAAACCATTAGTCTTCGGTTCTATTTTCAAATTCGAGGGACAGGTATCGGTATTCAATTGGGGTGATGGACCAACCTATCGTTGTGTATTCCCCGAACCACCCGGAAACGATGAAGCACCTGACTGCGCTACCATTGGTGTGATCGCTACATTGCCTGGTATAGTAGGCACCCTCATGGCCAATGAGGTGATCAAGCTCGTTACCGGAATCGGGGAGACTTTGTCGGGCCGCCTCCTGGTGATCAATGCATTGAACATGCAGCTACAGGAGTTCCGTTTTGAAGCGATTGCCGGCAACAAACAGATCAACCAATTAGCCAATTATGAATTCGAATGCGCTTCATTGCCTGTAGATACCATTTCTTATGAAGCATTGCAAGCAATGAATCAAACAACTCCGGTAGAACTGATTGATGTAAGAGAAGCAGAAGAGCGGGCATTGTTTCACATCGGCGGCATGCATATACCCTTATCTGCATTGCCTCAACAAGCAACACAGCTGAATCCCGCACAGACTTATGTATTGTATTGTGCATCCGGTATCAGGAGCGCGAAGGCGGTAAGTATATTAAAAGAAAAAGGCTTTGACCATGTGCTGAGTTTAGCAAACGGCATCAAAGACATTCACTGATCGCATTTTTGATCTTGCTGAAAGCAGCCAGGGGATCGGCTCCTTCCCAAATAGCACCCAATACTGCCACGCCATCAAATCCTTTTTGAAACAATTCAGGAATATGTGCATGTGTAATACCACCCAATGCCACGACTGCTGGTAAATCGGTTGCGGCATTATCCTTCAATGGTTGCAAATAATTGAGGTCAATCGATGCCTGGTATCCTTTTTTAGAAATACTATTGTAAACAGGACTGATGAAAACATAATTAAGCGGATAGCTGTTCTCTTCCACTTCCCGCCAGGAATGTACAGAAGCTGAAAGAGATATCGGGTATAGTTCCAATATCCGTTTCATCTGTGTTTGATCGTGCAGCACATGGTTCTTACAATGCAACCCCAGTGAATGATAAGTAAGCACCAGGTCGAATTGCTCGTGTACTGCAATACGATGATGATACTCCGGATCAATTTGTTGCAGGTAAGCATGGTATTGATCGATGCCGAAATCTTTTTTACGCAGGTGTAACCTGTCGAGCCCCAGTTGAAACAACTGATTTACCAGCGAAGCTTCCTCCGGCACGGTATTTTCGGGTGTAATAACGATCAGTTTCATTGATAAGGTAAATTTACAACCGCTTATCCTGTTTTCCAGGCAGCATTTTTCAAAAAAACTTAGTTTGGGTGCCCTTTTCACCCTGCCAGCGCATAAAAGATGACAACAACCAACAATACTACCATTAAGAAAGGATTTGTCGCTTATTTCAAAGAAGCCTTGCAAAGCGAACACCAGGATTTTACCCAGGGCAGCATACGCAAAGCCGTATTCATGCTGGCCGTTCCCATGATACTGGAAATGTGCATGGAGTCGGTATTTGCTATTGTAGATATTTTTTTCGTAGGAAAGTTGGGCCCGGGTGCGGCGGCTACAGTAGGCTTAACAGAATCATTCCTCATGATCGTTTATTCTGTGGCCATTGGTTTGAGTATGGCCGCAACAGCAATGGTAGCCAGGCGTGTGGGTGAGAAAAATCCCGATGGGGCAGCCAAAGCAGGTGCACAATCTGCGTTGCTGGCTTTTGTGCTCAGCGTGATCATCAGCCTTATTGGTATTTTCTTTGCCGAAAAAATATTGACCCTGATGGGCGCCAATGCACAGGTAGTGAGCATGGGCCACCGCTATACCCGCATCATGTTAACGGGTAATATTGTGATCATGTTGTTGTTCCTTATCAATGGCATATTCAGAGGGGCGGGCGATGCTACCATCGCCATGCGCAGTCTATGGCTGGCCAACATCTGTAACATCATCCTTTGTCCTTTACTGATCCATTTCTTTGGCCTGCCTGGCGCTGCAATGGCCACTACAACAGGCCGTGGCATTGGCGTATGTTACCAGGTGTACCGCTTATTCAAAGGAAAAGGGATCATCAAAATACATATTCATCATTTCATACCCGATTGGAGCATCATAAGATCGCTGATGAATATTGCGGTTACCGCTACCCTGCAGTTTTTAGTAGCATCGGCCAGCTGGATGGTGATGGCGCGCATCACTGCTGATTTCGGTAGTGAAGCAGTGGCTGGTTATACCATTGCTTTCCGATGGATCGTGTTCTTCCTCATGCCGGCATGGGGACTCAGCAATGCGGCTGCCACGCTGGTGGGACAAAACCTGGGTGCACAACAACCGGGACGGGCAGAAGAGTCTGTATGGAAAACCGCCCGCTATAATGCGCTCTTCATGACTTTCGTTTCTTTATTATTTATAGTAGGTGCAGAATTTTTTGTAGGACTCATCAACCACACCAATCCCGAAGTGATCAAAACAGCTGTTACGGCTTTGCGCATCATCAGCCTGGGATATATATTTTATGGAGTGGGTATGGTAATGATCAATGCATTCAACGGCGCCGGTGACAGCCGCACACCCACCTGGATCAATTTGTTCTGGTTCTGGATATTCCAGATACCCTTTGCCTATTTGCTGGCCATCAATTTGCAAATGGGACCTAAAGGAGTATTCATTGCTATTGTAGTAACCGAAACCTGTGTTACTATTACCAGCGTATTATTGTTCCGCAGGGGTAAGTGGAAGACGGTGAAGATATAAATCGGTTACTTTCTTTTTTTCTTGGGCTTCTTCAGCGCCACTTGCGAAACCAACTGGTGATCGTTGCAGTAATCCTGTATCTTTTCCAGGAAGAGCTGGCCGTAGCGTTCTACTTTATACGTACCGAAACCACTCATCTTGAACAGGTCTTCTTCTGTTAATGGAAGATAAGTAGCGAGGTCGAGCAAACTGCTGTCACTGAAAATAATATATGCGGGTACGTTTTCTTCATGTGCCAGTTGATTGCGCAGTTTTTTTAATTCATCGAACAACGCTTTTTCGTAACTGAGTTGCTGGTATATTTCCGGCTCTTTTGCAATGGTAATGGTAAGCGGTGCAGTGAGGTAAGCTTTTTCACCCTTGAACAAAACGCCCCTGCTCTTATCTGTCAGTTGCAACACCGGGTACTCGCCGTTGCTTTGCTGCAAATAACCATAGTGCAATAGTTCCTTGATGTAATGCATCCATTCTTCTTTCGATTTGTCTTTGCCGATACCATAAACCGATAGTTGTTTATGCGCCTCTTTCATTTTTTCCGAATAGCTTCCGCGCAGCAAATCTGTAATGTAACGCATACCAAACCGTTCCTGCACACGGGCAACGGCACTGAGGATCTTTTGCGCCGTAACGGTACTGTCTTCCAGCACGGGTTTGTTCAAACAAGTATCGCAACTGCCGCAATAAGCCGGCGCTTCTTCCCCAAAATATTGCAAGAGGTATTGCCTGCGGCAATTTTTGGTTTCGCAGAACTTCACCATCTGGTCGAGCTTCTGCAGCAATACCTGCGTTTGCGCTTCATTACCTTCTACCTGGGCAAAGTTTTTCAACTTCATCACATCCCCGGTGCCATAGAACAAAATGGCTTCGCTGTGCAATCCATCCCTTCCGGCACGGCCGGTTTCCTGGTAATATCCTTCTATGTTTTTGGGAAGATCGGCGTGAACAACAAAACGTACGTTGCTTTTATTGATGCCCATGCCAAAAGCAATGGTAGCTACTATGATCTTCACATCGTCTTTCAGAAAAAGATCCTGCCGCTCATCGCGGGTTTCTTTTTCCAACCCCGCGTGATAGGCTGCCGCATTGAACCCGTCTGCCTGCAATTGTTCAGCCAGCTTTTCCGTAGCAGCCCTGCTGAGACAATAAATGATGCCACTTTCGTCGGCATGCGCTTTTAAATAGGCTACCAGTTCCTGGTAGTAATTCTTTTTGGGTTTTACATAATAGTAAATATTCGGCCGGTTGAAACTGTTCTCAAAAACTTTTGCACTGGATAATTGTAATTGTTCAATGATATCGTTTTTGGTGAGTTCATCGGCTGTTGCCGTCAATGCAATCACGGGTATCTGAGGGAATACGGTCTTCAACTGGTTCAGCACACGATATTCCGGGCGGAAGTCGTGCCCCCATTGACTGATACAATGCGCTTCATCTATTGCAAAAAGGGAAACGTTGATATTTTTCAGGTATTGCAGGAACAACACATCGCTGCCTACCAATCTTTCAGGTGCCACATAAAGGAGTTTGAGTTCGTTGTTCCTCAATTGTTCATAAACAATGGCCTGCTCACTGTTGTGCTGGGTACTGTTCAGGAAAGCCGCTTTGATACCGTTCAGCAGCAATGTGTCTACCTGGTCTTTCATCAACGCAATGAGCGGACTCACCACAATGGTAACCCCATCCATACAAAGTGCGGGTACCTGGTAACAAAGGCTTTTGCCTCCGCCGGTAGGCATCAATACCATGGCATCATGGCCCGACAATATATGCGAGATGATGTTTTCCTGGTTGTGACGGAAAGATTCGTAACCAAAAACAGATTCCAGTATCTTGAGCGGATCGGCAATAACGGGCATACGCAAAATAAGTACGGAAAGAGACTGGAACCAACAAGTATTTATACCCGATCCAGGTATTGCAATGATTGAGTGGAAGAAAAATTAAGAAGTTTTTTCGTATTCCCTTTTTTTAATTAGCCGCACAGAACCGGGCATGGGATTTTCCGCTTCTGCGGGAAAATCGTCCGACTGCAGCTCGATTCTGCGGGTGATATCATTCAATGCAGACAAGCGTTGAACGGTATAAGGAATGGTATCGAGCCCTGATACGAATTTCAACACATAGTTGTAAATACCAATGATATTACCGGCCAGTAAAGTGGTGCCGGCTACTTTATTGGTGATGAAGAGCGACAGGCCGATCACGATCATCACCATCAGCTCCATGATACCAAAGTTCCAGGCTTCCTGGTCGCTGATACGTATTTGCCAGAAGCGTAAATTATTGAAATGTTTATGGATGGCCTTTTTATCGCCCGATGAAATGATGTCTACCTGTTGCTCCAATTCGTCGTTTTTCAGTCGATTGAATCTTTTCATCTTCCTGCCATAGAAATAACTCATGGCCATTACCGGTACCAGGATGGCGAGGCAGAGCAGTACCACAGATGATTGGTAGAAAAACAGCAGGACCATAGAACCCAGGATATTGTAAACCGCTTCAATAACATAAACGAGGTCGAATTCCAGGAAATCAACGAATTCCCTTGCCAGGGTGGAATGGGCGCTGAGCTTCGATACATGCGAGCGTTCTATCCGGCGCGAAAGGAATTTGGTTACCAATGAGGTATAGATAGCAGAGTAAGTGCGTGTATCGTAACGATGCCGAAGGGTACCAATGATGAGCCAGGCGAAATGAACGGATGACAGTACAATCAGCCCGTGGTAACTTCCACGCATCATATCATCCACTGCTTCACCCAGGAAAAAAGGACGAAGCAAAGTACCGAGCATTTCCAGCGAGAATAATACATAGGTAAGCACCAGTTGATTCCGGTGCTTCATGATAAGCTTTCTTAATATTTCAAACCTTGACATAAGATTTCCTCCTATCTGTTTAACATAGGTTTTTTATACTGTCATTATTCCATAACAGTATAGCTGTTGTTTCTGGAATCGGCTAGGTTAGTAAGTATAGGACGGGAAAGCCGGAGAACTGTTTAAGCGCTTTTGTTTTTTTCCCTTTCGTTAACAGAGTTTCCCGGGGTACCGGTTATCCGTTTACGACAGTTGTCGGCGCCACAGCTACAATCGAAGGGCTCCATTTGTTCGTCCAGGAAGGACGCATAGTCGAGGGTCAGCTCTTCGCCTTTGTTTATAGGGCGAACTGCCACTACATTAAGACCATCATACGCGGTGTTCGGTTGGCAGCTATGGTTTTGCGGAGCCCATGCAGCCGGATCATCATCCCACAGCAAAAATACTTCATTACTGAGCGGGTAGGCATAGCGGCGAAAAATTTCTTTATCAACACCAGACCAATGCTGCATGACATAACGGCGGGTAACAATGCGCTGAGCACGCCCTTCCCCGGTGAAAATCAACTCATTAGCAGCTATGTCACGTACGGCATAAATGCCGAAACCGGCAATCGCACTGCCGCTTACCTTGTAGTTTTTCTGCAAGCGTAAGTGCCTGGAAAAACCTTCGGCGATGATGTGCGGCAGGAAACCCGCCTGCCCGATGCCGTCGTGCCGGAGGATATAATCGGCCGATCCTTCATAACCGTTCTGGTAAAAAACAGAGCAGGTAAAATTGATCTCCAGGAAATACAATTCTCTTTTCTCATTCATCCTGAAATCGAGCCGGGCATATCCCACCCCGTTGAATGTTTTGAAAATACGCTGGGCGGCATGGCGTAAACGTTGTTCAATATCGGGGTCGTTACAGGGTATATTGGCTTCGGGGTGTAGTTCGGAAGTTTTGAGCTGGTAGGTCTTGAAACGGTACCCTTCGGGGAAGATGAACTCTACGGGTTTAAAAGTAGTGCTGCTGATGCCATCTGTGTTGGCGGCTACCAGCACAGTGAATTCGCGCCCGTCTATGTATTCTTCTACGAGGAGTTGTTCGTATTCGCCCAGGGTATCTTTTACTTTTTGCAACAGTTCTGCTTTGTTATGCACCAATGAATGCTGATCGATGCCCAGGCTGTCGCCTGCTTTGGCAGGCTTTACAAAAAGCGGGAATTGCAGTTTCTCAACAGCTTTCTCCACTTCGGCTTCCGATTCGATCAGCACATATTCGGGTGTTTTGATGCTTTCGCAATAAGCCACATATTTCATTTGCTCTTTGGGCGGATCGTATAAAGCGCTGCTCGGGCCGGTGAATGGCAGGTCGAGCATTTCCAATGTATGGATCACATCTATCGAAGGCACTTCCCATTCCAGGTATCCTTCGCAGAGGTTGATGAAAATATCATAGCCTTTGTGCGATAAAGCTTTTAACTGTTTGTAAGTAGTGAGCTTGTTCAGTAACACATGATCTACTTCTACACCCGGAAGCAGGTGTGAAAGATCGCGCGGCGGATCGTAATACTGGTAATCGACCGATGTGGTGGAGTAGTCGGGCTGCAGCACGCATACTTTTTTCACCCGTAGTTGGTTCTGGTTCACTTGCCAATTCTTTTTCTTTCCAATGCGTCGTTGATGATCTCCATGACGAGGCCGGTAAATGATTCATTACTCAGGCGCAGAATGGCGCCGATGGAAGTGTAATCTTCGTCTTCACTCAATCCGCACTGCGCATTTACTTCCAGCACATAAAGTTTGCCGGTCTGGCTGTCCATACGCAGGTCTACCCGTGTATATCCTGTGCCCTTTACGGCAAGATAAGCATCGAGACTGATTTGTTTGATGCGCTCCTGCAGTTGTTGATCGGGTTCCTGGTATTCATAAAAACTGTCATCGCCGGGCATGGGGGCTTCTTCTTCATAGATCTCCCAGAGGCGATCGAACGACAGGAATTTTTCGGTGTCTGGTAAAGATGAATGGAACACCCTTTCAACAGGGGTATACACTTTACACAGATCGGGCCGCCGCCACGAGCCAACAATTAGCGTAGTGAATTCAGGTCCTTTGATAAAAGATTCGGCCAGCAAGCCATCGGCAGCAAGGTTCCATCCGCGATAGCCGGCAAACATCTGTTGCACCTGGCTGTTCAATTCTTCATAACTGCTCACTACGTTCTTGATACCCACACCCATGCTGCCGCCGGAAACGGCAGGTTTTACAATAATAGGACTGCCCAGTCTTGAAAAAATACACTCGATGCTTTGTTTGGGAGAACGGATGGCTTCCCATTTGGGGGTGGGTACGCCTGCCGCTTCGAAAGCCTGCTTCATGGGAATCTTGGAAGTGGTAACACGATAAAAATATTCGTCGGAGCCGGTGTACACCAGCCCTTTTTTTTCCAGCAGCTTTACAACAGATACGCCGGGTGTTCCATTCACTTCATCACCATCGCATAAATTCAATACCACCGGCAGGGTTCCGTTTTTGCTCTCTTCGTATATTTTTTCAATGACGTCTGTATAATCGTTCATGGTCACCGGCTGCCACTGCCAGTTGAGTTTGAGTGCGCCAAAAGTAGCAGTATACTCAGCAATGCTTTGCGAGAAATCGTAGTAATAATCTATGTTGGCATCATTTGTAAGCAGGTGTGGTGCCAATACCCACACTTTTAAAGGCTTGGAAGGCATTGTCTTTAGTGCTTTCTTTTTTGCAGTTGCTGCCTGATAAAATTGGTGAGCTTATACGGACGCAGTTCATCATCCGTTAAATGAGCTGCACCCCGGATCTGTTGCAGGCATTGCGCTGAACCACAGTAACACTCGAAGGGCTGGGCCATGTTCCATTCGGTAGAAGGATAAAAAAACATCAACTCATCGCCGGGTTGAATGGGTTTCAATGCCTCCAGCTCAAAGCTGGTAGTATTGAAAAAAACATTCGGGTCGCAGCTATGGTTGATGTATTGCAGGAACTCGGGCTGCAATGTAATGTGCCGGTTAATACCGGTTTGCACGGTGAGGTAACTGGCTTCTGTTTGTACAGAGCCCGCACCAAACGTACAAATGATATCTCCTGCATCAAAAAACCGGGTAGCGTGTAACGATCTTTGCCCTGTAAGGTTGTTGAGCATCACCTGTGCAAAACCGGCATTTGCCGGCCGCTTATCATCAGGTGTGACAAGTGGTAGAGGTATCATACTGCTGGGTTAGTAAAACAATTACATTAAAATACATAATTATCCAACTATACCTAACAATACCGGTAATTAATAGTTCACATTTTAACGGTTAATTATCAACACTATTCCTGGCCAATCAGATGAGCCTGGAAGCCTGCCTCTGCCAGCGATTGAATGATCGCGTCGGAAGATGCTATGCCCTCTTTTACTACCGTTAACACTTTATCGTTGCTTTGAACGTCTACCGACCAGTTGTTGGCTCCTGCGGTATTGTTAAGAAAAGGGGTTGCTTTTGAAACACAACCGGAACATTTGATGTTTGTTTTGAACTGTAAAGTTTCCATGATGGATCTTTTAATGGTGAATGATAGGATTAAGAAAGTTTGGTCAGTTTAAGCCGCAGGCTGTTGCTTACCACGCTGATGCTGCTCAACGCCATAGCGGCGCCGGCAATCATGGGGTTCAGCAGGAACCCGTTCACCGGGAACAACACACCGGCCGCCAACGGTATACCAATGATGTTATAGATAAAGGCCCAGAACAGGTTTTGCCGGATCGTGGCCACCGTTCTTTTTGAAAGTTGTAAAGCCCGGGGAATGCTGTTGAGATCGGACCCCATCAACGTTATTTTCGCAACATCCATAGCAATATCACTTCCCCTGCTCATGGCAATGCCTACATCTGCCTGCGCCAGTGCCTGGCTGTCGTTGATGCCGTCGCCCGCCATGGCAACCACTTTACCTTTTTCCTGTAATACTTTTATAAAAGCAGCTTTATCGGAAGGCAGCAAGCCGGCTTTAAAATGTTTGATACCTGCTTCGGCCGCTACAACAGCAGCTGTTTGCTGGTTATCTCCTGTAAGCATATACACTTCAATACCCCTGCTTTGCATTTGTTCAATCGCTTCTTTGGACGAAGTTTTGATCTGGTCGGCAATGGCAATCACTGCTACCAGTTGTTGCCCGCGGGCAAACAATACTACAGACTGCGCCTGCTTTTGCATATCGGATGCTTGCTGGTAAAGGCGGCCTGTTCTTGCCACACCGTTTTCAATCATCAGTTTATCGTTACCTGCCAGGTAGGTATGACCCTGGTAATTTGTTTTAACACCTTTACCCGTGAGGCTTTCTATTCCGTTCAGTGATACTGCCGAAATACCCGCTGCCCGCAGATAAGCTGTGATGGCTTCTGCCAGCGGATGCTCCGATTGCTCTTCCATGGCCAGCAACAACGATTGAAGAAAAGGAGCATCGGCTTCATTGTCGAAAAAAATGCCGGTTACAGAAGGACTGCCTTCGGTAATGGTTCCGGTTTTATCCAGTACTACTGCGTTTACTTTATGGGCCAGTTCCAGGCTTTCTGCGTCTTTGATCAGTATCTTGTTTTCAGCGCCTTTGCCCACACCTACCATAATGGCGGTAGGGGTGGCGAGTCCGAGTGCACAGGGACAGGCAATGACTAAAACAGTAACCGCCGATAAGAGTCCGTATGTGAATGCATTCTCTTTGGCGAAGATCATCCACGCTGCAAAAGTGAATATGGCAATGCCAATGACCACCGGTACAAATATGCCGGCGATTTTATCTACCAGTTTTTGCACGGGTGCTTTGCTGCCCTGCGCTTCCTGCACCATTTGAATGATCTGCGCCAGCAAAGTATCGGCGCCTACCTTTTCTGCTGAGAAACGGAGACTGCCCTTCTGGTTGATGGTACCGGCATAAACTTTCGCGTTTTTTTGTTTCAATACGGGAATGGGCTCACCGCTGATCATGCTTTCATCTATATAAGAACTGCCTTCCGTTACAATGCCATCTACCGGTATTTTTTCACCAGGCTTCACCAACAACAGGTTGCCTGGTTGTACCTGCTTCACCGGCAATTCGGTCATCTCTCCATTGGCTTGAATGAGGGTGACCGTTTTGGGTTGTAGCCCCATGAGTTTTTTAAGTGCAGAAGAAGTGTTCGATTTGGCGCGCTCTTCCAGCAGTTTGCCCAATGAAATGAAAGTGATGACAACGGCCGCCGCTTCATAATATACATGTGGGTGTATACCGCGCCTATGCCAGAATTCGGGATAGAAGGTATTGAATGCACTGAAGAGCCAGGCAACGCCGGTGCTCAGCGCTACCAGTGTATCCATATTGGCTTTACCATGAAGGGCCTGCTTCCAGGCATTGATGAAAAAGCTACGCCCGAGATAAAAAACAACCGGGGCCGAAAGTACCAGCATGATCCAGTTGCCATAAGGCATATCCATGAAAAACATGGCAATGATCACAACAGGCAATGAAAGGAAGAAGGACCAGGTAAACCTTTTTTTAATTTGTTGAAAATGATTTTTCTGCGCCGTTTCTTTTAACTCCTGCTGGTTGTCCTTTTCAATGATCAGGTCATACCCGATCGATTGAACGGCTTTGCGCAGGTTCTGCGGGTTGGTCACCTGCGGATCGTAGCTCACCCAGGCATCCTGGTTGGCAAAGTTCACACCCGCGTCCTGTACACCATCTGCCGATTTGAGTATCGATTCCACACTCACGGCACAGGCCGCACAGGTCATTTCGAGAACGGGGAAAATCTCCTTAACAGTTTGCATATCCAACACTTTTGTTTATACAAAGTTGGCACAGGCAAACAGCCGGGTTGTTACAGAATCAGGAGCGGGGTTTATATAATTTCACGGAATGAGTTTGTCAAGCGGTTTGCGCTTGTTCTCCTTCAGTTGTTTGAAATGCGAAGGCGTTAAACCGGTGATCTTTTTAAACTGCTGCGACAGATGCTGTACACTACTATATCCTAATTCGTAAGCGATCTCGCTCAGGCTTTTCTCATCATACAACAGCAATTCTTTTACTTTTTCTATGCGTTGCAGGATGGCATATTTTTCAATGGTAATGCCTTCAATGGAAGAAAAAAGTGCAGAGAGGTAATGGTAGTCGAGCTGTAATTTTTCTGCCAGCAGGGCCGATAGCTTCAGGTTGAATTCTTCTTCCTTATTGCCATGTATGAGCTGCACGATGGCATTTTTGATCTGCTCTACGATCCTCGATTTTTTATCATCCAGCAGCTCAAACCCTATCTCTTCCAGTCCCTGTTTCAGTTGCAACAGTTGATCTGCGGAAGGCGAACTGGTCAGCGTTATTTCACCCAATTGAATATTGGAATAAGGGATGCCCGATTTATTCAACTCCTGCCTGACCGCCATGATACAACGGTCACAAACCATATTTTTTATGTAAAGCGTATCCATAGATGATCGAAGACACGAAATTAATGTAAATTGTACCCCCAACCGAAACCTGCACTTCTGAAAAACGGTATGAAAAAAGGAGTTCTCGCCCTGGTTTTCTTTTTATATTATTTGACCGCTGTTGCACAGGTCAATGCTTTCGGTCTTTTATATGGCCAGGGCAGAGGTGAAGGAGATCCTTTCACCAAGCGTTATATTATTACCAGTGTTTACCCCGGATCACCTGCGGCGAGGGCCGGCATCATGGTGGGTGATGAGATCGTGTCGGTCAATGGAACTACGGTGTTGAATAAAACGACGCAGGAGGTAAGGAACCTGTTCGCACCGGAACGTGCAGAAATTAAAATCCTGCGCAACAACGAGGAATATATTGGCACGTTTGAGAAAGCAGATTTAGATATCGATACGACTTTTTTAGCTGATGTTGATCAGTTGACAAAACAGGCCGATAGTAATTTCATTTTAGTGAAGGGCCCGGAAAGAGAAGAAGCATTGGTATACGATTCAAAAATACAATTGACCCCCGGCTACCGCACTGTGCTGAAAAAACACCTGATGTTCAAGCAATACGATCTGTTCGGCCTACTTTATTCAGGCGATTCGAGGCGGGAGGCGGAAAAGGTTTATAGTAAGTACGAGAAACAGTTGAGCTATTATTGGGGAAGCAGGGCTTATTCCCAAAAATACCGGTCCAACGACGATACAACTTTTCTTCAGCAAACCTACTTCAGTAAAAAACTGCTCAACGGATTTGAGACATACAGGACCACACTTGCCGCTTATATATCCCAGCAAACGCATCAATACGAAGTAGCCCTTGTTATAGAAGGAGGCCCCAAGCCGGTTTGTACTTTCGTTAAACCAGATACTGCAAAAACCGCAAGGGATTTCCGGGAAACGGTCCAATACCTGTTACTCAGTTTCAACAATAACAAAGCGGTGGAAAATATTGCCGGCGAAGTACTGCCGAATGATTCCACTTCCTATCAATCGAAATATTGTTTTAACCACGCCACCTCCTGTTACCTGTTGAATGATACTTACGAGCAGGCAAACGATACCATACACAATCAGCGAAAATACCATTTCAGTGCAGAGTACAAGTGGCTCAACGCAAAGCAGGCTGACTCTCTCTTTAATGGGTTGTACACAGCTATTTCCAATTCATTGAATGGAGGCTATGTTCGTTATGAAAAAGCGGGCGAACTTGCGCAATTACTGAACAAGAAAAATGTTGTTTTTGCCCTGGACAGGGATCATCTCATGCCATCTAAAGAGCATGCTATCTCACTCTTTCTCGACGATAACAAGAACAACGATTATACTGTGAGAATTGAAATAGAGTAAAAATTCATCAGCTTTTACACTTCTGAAAAATCTGCCGCCTTTGGAAAGGCTTGTAACACATCCCTAACGATCTGTGGTGTTGGATTCGCCAATTTACGCAGTTTGGTATCGAGCCAGGCACCTTCAACCGTCAATACAGCACAAAGGATGTTTTGTGTATTTACGATTTCATGTACAATGGTCCAGCGAGAAGCATCAGCGTTCAAACGGGCAATTTTGGCATTAATAGTGAGCTGATCGGCCAGCCTGATCTCTTTTTTGAAAAGGCATTCTTCCCTGAATATAATGGGACCAAAGCCCTGCTCCTGCATGATCCGGAGTGATAAACCCGACTGTTCCAGTATCTCTACCCGCTGCTGGGCACCGAAATCGTAATACACACTATGGCGAACATGGAAATTGGGGTCGAGGTCGGCCCAGCGAACAGACAGGGTTTTCACAAACGGTATCATGGCGTTGATTTTGCAGGACTAAGTTAAGTTAGTCAACACGGCTATTGCTTTTCTTAAGATTATTTTTTAACATTACAATCAGATCACCCCTCCCCTATGTCTACGGTTATTTCAAGCTGACCGTATATTTTCTCGTCTGTAGAAAGAAAGACTAAAACCCTTCCTATGAGCCATCCATTTATTTTTTGGGCCACCTTCATTGTCCTTGCCTCGTTGGTTTATTTCTGCGACAAAAAATATGGTATGCTGCGGGATACCAGCACAGCCACGCCCCGTCCTTATAGTTGGTCGAGAGTACAATTGGCCTGGTGGACCGTTATCGTATTCTCCTCCTATATTACTATTATCTTGCGATCGCATGGAAGCCTGCCAGATTTCAATAACTCAATATTGTACCTGCTGGGCATCAGTTCAGCTACCACCATTGGCGCTACGCTGATCGATGTCAGCGATCAGTCGAACCCGGCCCTGTCAAACCTCAGTCAGAATGATAGGGGCAATACTTTTTTCCTCGATATTTTATCAGACAAGAACGGCATCAGCATTCACCGGTTCCAGACCATCATTTTCAACATTGTGTTTGGTATCTGGTTCATTGGCGCCGTACTGCAAAGGTTGGCAATAGATCCACCCTGTGCCATTTGTGCCGGGCAACCTGCATCGGGCGCGTGCATGACCTGTCTCAACAATTATGCAAGAGCCATCATGCCATTGATTCCCTCCAATGACCTGATACTGATGGGTATCAGTTCCGGTTTGTATGAGGCATTGAAAATAACCGAGAACAGGCAGCCCATTACTTCCGATACGCAACCATTGAAGGTGGCGGATGAGGGAGTTCAAAAAAACAACCCTTCTGTAAAAGGCTAAACCAGTTTTATGAGCGCACTATTTATCAAGAGCCCGAATTTTACCCAGGGCCGCAAAGGGTTCAAACCCATTGCCATTGTGATCCATATCATGGAAGGCACCCTCGACGGAACCGATAGTTGGTTCGGATCCCGTTCTTCCAATGTTTCGGCACATTATGGAATAGGAAAGAATGGAGAGCTGCATCAATACGTGAAAGAAGAAGACACCGCATGGCATGCCGGCCGGGTAGACCATCCTTCCTGGAAACTGATCAAGCCTGCGGAAGACGAAGCAGGCATGTACATCAATCCTAATTATTATACCATCGGCATCGAGCACGAAGGTTCGGAAGATACCGACTGGACAGAAGAAATGTATGCCACCAGCAGTAATTTGATTGCGGCGATTGCCCAACGATGGGATATTACACTCGACAGGGATCATGTGGTGGGCCACCACGAAATTTATTCATTGAAAGATTGTCCGGGTACCAAAGTAGACCTCAACCGGCTCATTGCCCAGGCTGGTGGAGCGCCGCCGGCAGTACCGGAATGGGTAGTGATTAAAACAGGCGTTACCGGCAAAGCCACTACAAAAAATAATGTTAATATCCGAAGAGATCCGAGTACCCGGATGGCCCCGCTGGCCAGTGTTCCACCGGGGATACAACTGGCGTATGACGGGTATACTGAAGTGGGACAAAGCATTGACGGCAATAGTAAATGGTATTATACTGATGAGGGTAACTGGTTTTGGAGCGGGACAATGAAATGATCGCAATAGTTTTGGCACGCATTTAGTAATGGTTAGGGTAGTAACAAATCAAACTCTAGCATTATGAAAAAGTATATGATCCTTGCATTGCTGGTGGTTATGGCCGGACTGGTTGCTTCAGAAGTAAAAGCCCAGCCGCCGTGGGCGCCGGCATGGGGTAAAAGAAGAAAACAGCAGCAGGCATATTATTATTACCCTCGCGCCAATGTCTATTATAGTCCTGTTGCCCGCCGTTATTACTATCCGCGCAATGGTGTATGGGTAAGTGTATCCACTCCTAATTTCGGATTCTCTTTTTCTAATATGCCTCGCGAAACCGTTTATTACGATGGCCCCGATGTATGGGTAGAGAACAGGGTACACATCGAGCGTTATCATGGTATCTGGCATGATGATGATTATTACTATGGTCCCCGCGACCGTTATGGTTATAAACGGTATAAACACCATCATCACGATGATGATGATGACGATGATGACTAGTCAATAAACACCGATATAAATTACCTATTGAACACAGCCCGGTTTAAAATGCCGGGCTGTTTTTATTGCGCAGACGGTATTTTTCAATAAAATAATGTTAATTTAGACTACAGTTTACCGATTATCAACTGATTTTGACCGAAGCTTGCCATGCACCATGAGAATGATGAAATATTATGGAAAGGCCTTATGGAAGGTGATCAGGATATGTTCCTGGCCCTGTACCGGAAATATTATCACAGTCTGTTATTCATCGGCTTAAAAGAGATCAAAGATGCCCACCTGGTAAAAGACGCCATCCAGCAGCAATTCCTCTATTTATGGGAAAAGAGAAGCAGTATCCAACCTGCTAAAAATGTAAAAGCATACCTGGTAAGTTCTTTCCTGAGAAAGCTTACAGCCGATTGGAAAAGAGCGGAAAAGACCGATAACCTGCAAGTGGCCTGGAACAATATGGTGGAAATGCCCCTGCCCACTCCGGAAGAGTCCCTGATATGGAAAGATGAGCAACAGCAACTGTGCCGTTTGTTAATGGATCATGTAAATGCGCTTCCTGCCCGGCAAAAAGAGCTGATCATTCTCCGCTTCTACGAAGGGCTTAGTTACGAGGAAATAGTACAACGAACCAACCTTACGCACCGCACGGTCTATAACAAAATTCATGAAGCTTTAAAAAAGCTTAAGCTGGAGCTGGAGCCCGAAAAAGAGAAAGAACGTTTTTCTTTTGGCTTTGGCATGTTCCTGCTATGCGCAACGCTCCTGGTTTTTTACGGATGGCAGTAGTAAAAATACTACACGAAATTAATCGGCTTCCCAAGGGTAAAAAAAGCCGCTTCGATACTCTTTATTATTAACGCCATATAATGTAACAGCATGACGCCTGGTCAACTGGATATAGAGGATTTGCTTGCCGATGAATCCTTTATCAATTACTGCAAACGAACTTCACAGCGCGATGTTGCGCACTGGGAATCCTATATACAGGATCATCCTTACTATGCAACAATCATAGAACAAGCCAGGAACCGGTTTCTGGAATTATTCAATGCCTTCGCTGCCGCCGATATGGATGAACAGGAAACTTTGTTGAAAAACAGGCTGGCTGCTGCCGACCCCGCTCCTGTGATACATATACAAAAACAGGAACACCGCCGTAAAACTATTTTTTCTCCGGCCTTCCAGCTAACAGCTGCCGTGGTGATACTGGCCCTCGCTGTATACTATTTCAATTTCATCAGCAACAACCATACGCCAAAAGAATCTGCCAAACAGTTTGCAACGGCTTATGGCGAAAGAAAAAACTTCCAGTTGCCCGATGGTTCTTTTGTAGTGCTCAACGGCGGAAGCAAGATAAAGATCACAGATGCCTATGGTGTGAAGGCGAGGGATATTTACCTGGAAGGGGAAGCATTCTTTGATGTAAAACACAACAAAGAGCTGCCTTTTATCGTACATACCTCTGCGATGGATGTGAAAGCTTTGGGCACGGCTTTCAATGTAAAAGCGTACCCGGGAGAAAAGATGACGGAAGCTTCACTGGTAAGAGGATTGGTGGAAGTTACCCTAAAAGACAAGGAGAACCGCAAAGTATTGCTGCATCCCAATCAAAAAGTACAATGGCAATTACCGGGTGCAACACCGGGCAATAAGAACAATGAGTTGGCTACCACAGATAAAAAAGCTGTTGTTACCGATAAACTGGTACAAGGGCTGACCAAAACAAACAGGGATGAGATCATAGAAATTGCGTGGACAGAGAACAAGCTCATTTTCACCGACGAAACCTTTGAAAATATCGCTGTATTACTGGAAAGGTGGTACGGCGTTAAAATAGAATTTGCGGATGTCACGATCATGAATTATCGCTTTACAGGAATTTTTGAAAAAGAAGGATTAAGAGCGGTACTCAGTTTCCTGAAAGAGTCGCGGCATTTTAATTATGAGTTCATACCGGGTGATACATTGACAGTTAAACTGTATCAATAAAAAAACACAGGGAGTATGCGCAAACATACCCCCTGTTGGTCAAAATCTTGGAACAGCTGAACTGAAAGGGAGGCTGGTCCAATTGTTTAATTTTTAAACCAAAATAAAGGTATGAAAAAAAGTCATGCTTATCGGTGGGGACCGCTTGCGCCACCTTTAGCCAAACTGCTTAGGGTTATGAAATTAACAGGTGTTTTCATGTTTGTGGGAATTTTGACAGTGAGTGCAGAAGGCTTTTCACAAGATGCACGCGTTTCACTTTCACTCAGAGAGGTGAAGCTGGCAAAGTTCTTCAAAGCGATTGAAAAAGAAACCAATTATCGCTTTGCCTTCAGCAACGACATCCTGCCGTCGGGCCAAACAGTTACAGTCAACGTAAAACGTGCGCCTGTATCGGAAGTGCTGAACCAGGTACTGGAGCCTACGAGGCTCAAGTACCGGTTTGCCGATGAATCCGGTATCATCATCATTTCAGAAAAAACAGGTGACGGTGCCACAGAACACGCGCCCTTGATCCTTTTCCAGCAGGTTACCGGTAAGGTAACGGATGATAAAGGGAACGGACTGGCCGGTGTTACCGTATTCGTCAAAGGAACCAGCCGGAGAACGCTTACCCGGGAAAACGGCTCTTTTGCCATTGAAGCCAAACCGGGTGAAACCATCGAGTTCAGTATGGTGGGCTATAACAGCTCCTCGGTTAAGATGGCCAACCAAACTTCTTTGGCTATTTCCCTCGTGCAAAACACATCCAACCTCAGCGATGTGGTGGTGGTGGGATACGCTGTACAAAAGAAAGTGACTGTTACCGGTGCGGTGGCCAGTGTTAAGGGCGCCGACCTGGAGAAGTCTCCAACGGTTAACCTGTCTAACTCACTGGTAGGCCGCTTACCCGGTGTAATTGCTATTAACCGGAGCGGTGAGCCCGGTTACGATGGTTCCACCATTCAGATACGTGGTACCAATACCATTGGTAACAGTTCAGCGCTGATCGTTATCGATGGTGTGCCCGATCGTACCGGCGGACTGGAGCGTATCAACCCGGCTGATATTGAAAGCGTTTCCATCCTCAAAGATGCGTCAGCCGCCATTTATGGTGTGAGGGGTGCCAATGGTGTAATTCTCATTACTACCAAGCGTGGTAAATCGGGCAAACCACAGATCCTCTACGATTTCAACCAGGGCTGGTCTCAACCAACGCGCATTCCTAAAATGTCCAATGCGCCCGAGTATGCCGAGATCAACAATGAGCTGCTCATGTTCAGCAAAATTCCTTCTGATCAATGGTCCGCTGCATGGCCGGCACTCAAGCAGACCGGTAAATACACCCGTTCCGATAACAACGTAACGGTTACAGCGCCTTATCAGCCCAGCGACATACAGAAATATGCAGATGGTTCCGATCCCTGGGGACATCCCAATACCGATTGGTTCAAGGGTGCATTGAAAACCTGGTCGGGACAAACCCGCCACAACCTGCAGATCAGCGGCGGTTCTGAGAACTTCAAATTCCTGACTTCGCTGGGTTACCAGGACCAGGATGCTTATTATAAAAATTCGGCTACCGGTTACCGCCAGTACGATCTGCGCATTAACCTGGATGCTAAAGTCAATAAGTACATCAATACTACGTTAGGTATCATTGCACGTGAGGAATACCGTTTCTTCCCCACACAAAGCGCAGGCTCTGTCTTCAGGATGTTGATGCGCGGTAAACCTACCGAGCAAGAAATATGGCCCAATGGTTTACCGGGGCCGGATATTGAAAATGGACAAAACCCTGTTGTTATCACTACCAACCAAACCGGTTACGATAGGGATACCCGCGATTATTTCCAAACCAATGGAAAAGTAGAGATCACCAACCCATGGGTTGATGGCCTGAAGCTGTCACTGATCGGTTCGGCCGATAAATACACTTATCGTGGCAAAAGATGGGAAACACCCTGGTATTTGTATTTCTGGGATAAGGTTTCTTACCAGGCCGATGGTAAGACGCCGCTGTTGACCAAGTCGGTACGTTCTACCTTCACCGATCCGAGGTTAACACAGAGAGACGAAAGCCAGTTGAACATCAACCTCACAGCCATGCTGAACTACGATCGTAAGATCGCCGATAAGCATACCATTGGTGTGATGGCTGCTGTTACCAAAGAAACCGTAAGCGACGATAATTTCAGCGCTTTCCGCAGGTACTTTATCTCTTCGGCGATAGACCAGATGTTTGCCGGTGGCACCGACCAGCAGAACGCAGACGGTAGTGGTTATAACCGTGCAAGGCTGAGTTATTTCGGCCGTGTTTCTTATAACTATGAAGAAAAATATTTGCTGGAATTCGTTTGGAGGAATGATGGTTCCTATATTTTCCCCAAGGAAAAGAGGTTCGGATTCTTCCCCGGTGTGCTGGCCGGCTGGAATATCAGCAATGAGAATTTTTTCAGAAGACATGTGCCTTTCATCAATTACCTGAAGCTGCGCGGTTCATACGGACAAATGGGTAGCGACCAGGTATATTATAATGGAGCATTACAAGAGTACGCTTTTGCTTCGCTCTATAACCTGGGAACACAGGTGATCAACAACCAGGTATTGAAAACATTATCCGAGATCGTGGTACCCAACAGCCAGTTTACCTGGGAAATAGGCAACAATGCCAATATAGGTTTGGAGGGTACAACACTCAATGGAAAGCTCAGTTTTGAATTGGATTATTTCTACAACAAGCGCTCCAATATGCTCATCCATGCGGGCTCTGTACCGGGCAGTTCAGGTATCAGCGGCTTGCTGCCTCCGATCAACGCGGGTAAAATGGAGAATAAGGGATTTGAATTCAAGATTGGGTACAACGGACAGGCCGGTGACCTGAAATACACCATCGGTGTGAACGGCGGCTATGCCAAGAATAAGATATTGTATTGGGATGAAACGCCGGGTATACCCGACTACCAGCGTTCTACCGGTCACTCTTATGGTACCAGCGGACCCAACTTCCTGGCGTATATCTATGATGGCGTTTTCAAAGATGCTAAAGATATCGCGGCCAATACCATCGATTACAGCGCACTTACACCCCAGTTGCGCCCGGGTGATATGAAGATCAAGAATATCAGCGGTACCGGTAAGATCAATGCCAATGACAGGGTACGTTTGGACCAGAACCGTGATCCGGTATTCAGCGGCGGTGTGACCATGGGACTGCAGTATAAAAACTTCGACCTGTCCATACTCTTCCAGGGTGCTGCCGGCGGATTGCTCTTTATCGGTACCGAGTCTGGCGATATAGGTAACTACCTGCAATACAGTTACGATCATCGCTGGTCCGTAGACCATCCAAGCAGCGTGGATCCTCGACTGGCCAACAGGGGCGATACCTATTATACAGGCGGTGGAGCAAGTACTAATACTTATTTCCTCAGGAACAGCGATTACATACGTTTGAAGAACGTGGAGCTTGGGTACAACCTGGGACCTGTTGCCCTGAAGAAGACCGGTATCAGCGCTTTACGTGTTTACGTCAATGGCCTGAACCTGGCTACCTGGGATAAGATGAAAATATGGGATCCCGAGTCAACCAGTGGTAACGGACAATACTATCCGCAGTCACGCATTATCAATGGAGGAGTGAGAGTAACATTCTAAAAAACGAACTGATGAAAAAAAATCACATAATCATACTGGTGTTGATGGGAATGTTTTTCTCCTGTAAGAAAGACTTTCTCGACACCAAATCATTGACCACCGTTCCTTCCTCCGATACGTGGAAGGACGGTCCGCTCGCCCAGGCATTTGTAACGGGCATTTATGGCGGTTTGGGAATGGGCGGCTTCGACGAACAAATGCTGGCATCCCTTTCCGATGAATCGGTATTTACCCATGCAGGCCGTGGTATCAATACCATCAATGAAGGCACACTCAATCCTTCCAATATCGGGTGGACCAACCGTACCTATGAATGGACCAACATGTACAACCGTATCCGTACGACTAACATTGCACTGGCCCAATTGCCTACTGCTACTTTTGGCGATGCTACACTAAACGACCAGTTGCGCGGAGAAGCCTTTTTCCTGCGCGCCTATTTCTACCAGCAACTGGTAAGATATTACGGAGGTGTGCCACTGGTGAGCAAACCGTACGACCTGAACCAGGATTATACCATTGCGCGTAGCACATACGATCAATGCGTCACCTTCATCCTGAAAGATTGCGACAGCGCCATAGCCCTATTAAAAGGGAAGACTATGCCGAAGGGTAGGGCATCTTCTTTAGCAGCTATGGCGCTTAAGTCGCGCGTATTATTGTACGCCGCCAGCGACCTGCACGATATCCCTACTGCCAAAGCACAGTCCAGCGTTATCAGTGGCTTTGCTAATCCCGAATTATTGGGATATGTGAGCGGCGACCGTACAGCCCGCTGGCAGGCAGCCAGGGATGCAGCCAAAGCCGTGCTGGATGCTACCAGCGGTTATAAGCTCAACCTCGCGGCGCCTGCGGCTGCAGCCGATGCACAGAACAATTACAAATCACTGGCCATGGGCGGTGGTAGTAAAAGTCCGGGTATAGATGCTGCAGCCAGCGCAGACCTGATATTTGAGCGGGATTTTACCGCCAATAAGGATGAGTATGCCGGTATCTATGTAGGACTCGCCAACGGCCCCAACGGCTACCACAACTGGGCAGGTAATTCACCCATCCAGCAACTGGTGGATGATTATGAAATGATGGATGGTACCAAGTTCGACTGGACCAACCCGGTAGAACAGGCAGCTCCTTATACCAACCGCGATCCGCGTTTCTATGCTACCATTCTCTACGATGGTGCAGGATGGAAACCCAGGAACAAAATCTCAGGTAACGTAGATCCTGCCAACCAAATACAATCTGGTATTTACCAGATGGCTACAGGTATGCAATACGGACTGGATACGCGTCAGAGCACGATTGAAAACTGGAATGGCAGCTGGACAGGCTATTACATGCAAAAGTTCATTGACCCCGATCCTAATATTGTCGATAACACTACACGGCAATATATACCCTGGCCATTCTTCCGTTATACAGAAATGGTATTGAACTATGTGGAAGCCTGTATTGAATTGGGTCAGTATGTGGAAGCACAAACCTGGCTCAACAAGATCCGTTTCCGTGCGGGCATGCCTCCCATTACCGATGTTGGCGATGCACTGCGGCAACATTACCGTAATGAACGCAGGATAGAAATGGTGTACGAAGAACAACGCTACCACGATGCGCGCAGGTGGATGATCGCTCCCACCACGCTGGGAAGGAAGCTGGTGTACATCAATGTGCAGGGCTTGCTGAAGCCGGGTGCAACAGCCCCCTCGCCTTACCGGCACGATGAAACATTGTACAACTATACCTATAAACCGGTTGTAGATAATAGCCTCGAAAACAGGCAATGGCTGGATAAGATGTATTTCCTGCCCATCGTCCTGGATGAAATGAATA
Source organism: Asinibacterium sp. OR53 (assembly GCF_000515315.1). Lineage (NCBI taxonomy): Bacteria > Pseudomonadati > Bacteroidota > Chitinophagia > Chitinophagales > Chitinophagaceae > Asinibacterium > Asinibacterium sp. OR53. The sequence continues at coordinate 850,062 of NZ_KI911562.1, read as the reverse complement.
AGAACAACAAACTGATTCAGAATCCGGGTTATTAAGGGGCAAACAAATAGTATCGAAGTCGATCTATGCCGGGCGGTAACGCACCGGCATAGATTTTTATGAATATTGACGTACTTAAAAACCTGGCATGTTGAACCGATCACCCCTTACCCGTTTTTCCTGTTGCCTGCTCGCAGTTGTTATCACGCTGATGGCCGGATGTAAAAATGAACAGGCATCTTCCTCTCATCCGCTTTTCACTTTACTTACACCCGAACAAACGCATGTAGATTTCAGCAACACGCTGAATGAAGGCCTCAACACCAACGTGCTCATGTATGAATATTTCTACAACGGAGGCGGTGTGGCGGTAGGCGATGTGAACGGAGATGGTTTGCAGGACCTGTATTTTACCGGTAACATGACAGATAACAAGCTGTACCTCAACAAAGGACAAATGCAGTTCCAGGATATTACCGAAGCGGCCGGAGTGAGCGGCAGACCGGGTCCATGGAAAACAGGTATTACCATGGTAGACATCAATGGCGATGGCAGAACCGATATCTATGTTTGTTATTCGGGCAAACTGCACGGACCTAAAAGAGAGAACCAATTGTTCATCAATGATGGGAATGATGCACAGGGTATTCCGCACTTCAGTGAACAGGCGCATCAATATGGACTGGCCGATTCGTCGTACAGTACACAAGCTTATTTTTTCGATTACGACCGGGATGGCGACCTCGATATGCTCCTGCTCAACCACAACCCCAATTCCCTGCCCGTACTCGATGAAGCAGCTACCGCTGCCTTATTGAAAAAGGATGATCCTTCCACCGGCATTCGTTTGTATCGCAATGATAAGGGGCATTTCAGCGACGTTACGGCACAGGCCGGACTCGGTAGTTCTGCTTTATCTTACGGACTCGGCGCCGGTATCTCCGATATCAACGGCGATGGCTGGCCCGATATTTATGTTTCGAATGATTATACCGTGCCCGATTTTTTATACATCAACAACCACAACGGCACGTTCACCAATAAACTTTCTTCCAGCCTGGGACATACATCCCAGTTTTCGATGGGCAACAATGTGGCCGATGTGAACAACGATGGGCTACCCGATATCTTCACACTGGATATGTTACCGGAAGACAATCGCCGGCAAAAATTATTACTTGCTCCCGATAACTACGAAAAATTTGATCTTACCCTGCGCACAGGTTTTTATTACCAGTACATGCGCAATATGCTGCACATCAACAATGGCGATGGCAGTTTCAGCGAAATAGGACAACTATCAGGCATCTCCAATACCGACTGGAGCTGGTCGCCGCTCTTTGCCGATTATGATAACGATGGATGGAAAGACCTTTTTGTTACCAACGGTTACTTGCGTGACTATACCAATATGGATTTTCTCAAGTACATGAACGATTATACGCAGAGCAAGGGCAGGCTCAAACGGGAAGATGTGCTGGAGATCATCCAACATATGCCCTCTTCGTCGGTAACCAGTTATTTTTTCAAAAACAATGGCGACCTCAGTTTTAGTAATACCAGTCAGCAATGGGGTATCCGTTCTGCTTCGAACAGCAATGGAGCAGCTTATGCCGACCTGGACAATGATGGCGACCTCGATCTGATCGTCAACAACATCAACCAACCTGCATTTATTTATCGCAACGAAGCCAACCAAAAGAAGAACGCACATTATTTGTCGGTAAAACTGGAAGGGTCAGGCTTGAATACACAGGGATTGGGTGCCGCGGTTACACTTTATAATAAAGGAAGGAAGCAATATGTAGAGCAGATGCCGGCAAGAGGCTACCAGTCGAGTGTAACACCTGTTTTACATTTCGGATTGGGTGCAGATACCACCATCGATTCATTGCGCATCGTATGGCAAAGCGGCAAACAACAGGTGCTCATAAAAGTGCAGCCCGATAAGCTGTTGGTGCTGCAGGAAAAAAATGCAACCGAAGCATATCATCCTTCCATACCGGTTGCTCCTTTGTTCCATGCTGTTGCATCACCTATCGCATTTCACAGCGCAACCAATACCATCAACGATTTCAAAAGACAACCTTTACTGGTGAACCCATTGTCGTTCTCCGGCCCCTGTCTTGTAAAGGCCGATGTAAATGGCGATGGATTGGAAGATATATATGCAGGAGGGGGAAGCGGACAGGCCGGTGCATTGTATTTGCAACAAAAAGACGGCCGCTTTGTTCAAAAAGCAGAACCGGCATTTGAAGCCGACAAACAAAGTGAAGATGCCGACGCTGTTTTCTTCGATGCGAATGGCGACGGGTTTGTTGATCTGTATGTAGTAAGCGGCGGGTATCATCAATACACAGAAAATGATCCATTGTTGCAGGATCGTTTGTACCTGAACGATGGAAAAGGACATTTCACCAAAGCAGCCGATGCATTACCGGTAATGCATGTAAGTAAAAGCTGCGCACGCGTAGCGGATGTAAATGGAGATGGTAAGCCCGATCTTTTTGTAGGCGGCCGTGTGATCCCGGGCCGTTATCCTGAAACACCACCAAGCTATTTACTGATCAACGATGGCAAGGGGCATTTCACAGACCAGGCAGCTGCATTAGCGCCGGCGCTGCAAAAGATCGGTATGGTAACAGATGCTGCATGGCTGGATATGAATGGAGATGGAAAAAAAGACCTGGTGGTAATAGGCGAATGGATGCCGGTATCAGTATTCATCAACCAGAACGGAAAGCTGGAGAACAAAACAAAAGATTATTTCGAAAAAGAATACAGTGGATGGTGGAATAAGATTACTGTGGGAGATTTTAACGGAGACGGCAAGCCCGATCTGGTGATAGGCAATATGGGCCTCAACACACAATGCAAAGCCAGCGACAATGAGCCCGCTGAAATGTATTACAAGGATTTCGATAACAACGGTGCTATCGACCCCATACTTTGTTTTTACATCCAGGGTAAGAGCTATCCTTATGTAACCAGGGATGAATTGTTAGACCAGATGAGTATGATGCGCACGCGCTTCACTGATTACAAAAGTTATGCCGATGCCACGATCAAGGAAGTGTTTACCCCAGATGAACTGAAAGGCGCGGGCCATTTGCAGGCCAACTATTTGAAGACTGCTTATTTTGAACAAGGAGCCGATGGAAAATTCCATCAAAAAGCGCTCCCTGTACAGGCGCAGTTCTCCCCAGTGTACACGATCACACAACTGGATTTCGACAAAGACGGCAAACCCGATCTCTTGCTTTGCGGAAATGACAATCATGCCAGGCTGCGCTTTGGAAAATGCGATGCCAATTATGGTGTATTGCTTAAAGGCGATGGCAAGGGACATTTTACTTATGTAAACCAGCAACAGTCGGGCTTCCAGTTATGGGGAGATGTAAGGGCTGTGTTACCTGTGAATAATATGCTGCTATTCGGTATTAACCAGGAAGCGGTTAAAGCGTATCAAATGAAATGAGTATGAGAAAGCTGACAGGTTTTATAATATTGATGGTATTGATAGCTGGTTGCAGGCAGCAGCGTACAGATGCACCGGTGTTTGCGAACAAAGACATCAACGCGGTGATCACAGGGATGACAGATATCATGATACACGATGTTACCAACCCACCGCTGGCTGCGCGTTTCTACGCGTATGCTTGTCTGGCGGGATATGAAGTAGTTGCCCAACACAATACACAGTTCAAAAGTATGCACGGGGTATTGAATGATTACCCCGATCTGCACAGGCAGGACAGCATCAGCGGCTATAGTTATCAGCTCAGTTCGGTGCTGGCTATGCTGGAAACAGCATCACAAATGCAACCTTCGGGCAGTCGTCTGCGCGCGTATGAGCAACGCTTGCTCGATTCCTGTAAAGAGCTGGGTTACCCGGAAAAGATGATTAATAACTCAAAACGTTATGCAGTAGCCATCAGCAAGCGCATATTGGCTTATGCAAAGGCCGATGGATACAATAAGATCAGTAACCTGCCACGCTATACGCCATTGAAAGGTGATGAATATTGGTACCCCACACCGCCGGCATTCATAGCTGCGGTAGAGCCTTATTTCAAAACAGTGCGGCCTTTTACACTCGATTCCAGCGCGCAGTTCAAACCCGTGCCGCCTGTTTCTTTCTCGGCAGATAAGCAGTCGGCATTTTTTAAGCTGATGGAAAAAAATTACAAAGAAGCACTGCCTCCCGAACACAAAGCCATCGCCGCTTTCTGGGATTGTAATCCGTTTGCCGTGCAGGATAATGGGCACTTGTTGGTAGCGTTGAAAAAAATATCGCCCGGTGCACACTGGCTGGGTATTGCAGCTATTGCTGCAGAGAAAGCAAAGAAAAGTTTTGATGAAAGCATGCAGGTCTATACGCTTGTGTCTGTTGGCTTGATGGATGCTTTTATCTGTTGCTGGGATGAAAAATACCGAAGCAACCGGGTGCGTCCTGAAACCGCTATCCGTAAATTCATTGATCCTGCCTGGGTGCCTTTGTTACAAACGCCGCCTTTTCCTGAATACCTGAGCGGACATTCTGTGATCTCCGCTACTTCTGCTGCCATATTAACACGTTTGTTCGGCGATGGATTTCATTATACCGACAGCGTGGAAATAGATTATGGATTGCCCCCCAGGAGTTACCAGTCATTTCAGCAAGCCGCTGTTGAAGCCGGAGTGTCGAGGTTTTTCGGCGGCATTCATTTCATGGATGCCATCGATAACGGAAGGGAGCAGGGGCTGAAAGTGGGCGAATGGGTGTTAAAGAAAATTGGGAAATGAGGAATTTTTATAAAAGTTTCTCAAAAAAATTTGCTTAAACGTTTAAGTTTGTATATTGCATTCAATTGTCATTACGAGAACCTTGTGTTGTGAAAAAAAACACTTCTTTAAAAGATATAGCCCGGCACCTTGGTGTATCAGTCGCCCTGGTGTCCTATGTATTGAATGGCAAGGCCGAAGAAAACCGTATAGGGGAAGAGATTGCCCAAAAGGTGCGAAAAGCGGCCGAAGAACTGAATTATCAACCCAATTATCTCGCAAAGAGTTTACGGGCCAGTAAAACCCACACCATTGGCCTTGTTGTAGCTGATATCAAATATCACTTTACTGCAGGAATCACCCGTTCTATTGAGGCGGCAGCAAAAAAAGAGGGCTATACAGTTATCCTGGGTAATTCACACGAAGACCACCGTGAATTTGAAGAATTGATCACGGTTTTCATGAATCGAAAAGTAGATGGATTAATATTGATTGCGGTAGAACGATCGGAACCGCAGATCAAACGTTTGCTGAAGGATAAGATCCCTTTTGTGCTGATAGACCGGGTATTTCCGGGAATCCCTACTACCAATATCCTCCTGGATAACTATTTAGTAGCTTATCAATGCGTTGAATATGCCATTAAACGTGGGTACAAAAGAATCGGTTTTGTCAATTTCAAGACCACTTTATTTCATCGCCTGGAGCGCAACCGCGGGTATGCGGCAGCATTACAAGCTTATCGCTTGCCCATGAACACAAAATGGGAGAAAGCCATCCGCGAAGAACGGTTAGCCCAGGATACTGCCAATGCCGTCAAGGAGTTGATCACGCAGACACCTGCTTGTGATGCCATTGTATTTGCTTCTGATATTCTGGCGGTGACCGGTTTGAAAGTGATGAATCAATTGAAAATCGCAGTTCCCCGGGATGTGGCTGTAGTGAGTTTTGATGAAGCAGAAGCATTCGATCTCTTTTCCTGCTCTATTACACACGCCAAACAACCAGTAGAAGAGATCGGAAAAATAGCAGTGACAACCCTCATCGAAAAAATGGCGGGAAAAAAAGTGCCGAGTGAGATTAAGTTGAAGTCAAGTTTCATTGTGGGAGGCTCATGCGGAGAGTAGTTTTTTTACCTCAATGCTTAAACGTTTAAGCATTGAGGTAAATGATTGCAGACGATATAACTGAACAACTTTATAAACCAATTATTATTTATATAACGATTACAAAAACTGCCATTATGAAACAGCTTGCTATTTTTATCGCTTTTTTCCTGTTATCCCTGAGTTCGTTTGCACAGGAGAAAACAGTCAACGGTATTGTTGTAAACAGTAATACCAAAGAGCCGCTATCAGGTGTCATCGTACAGGGAAAAAACACCACCACTACTACGGATTCAAAAGGGTCCTTTGTTATTAAAGCAATGCCTGGTGAAACGCTGCGGTTTTCACATGTAGGTATGACCACCGTTAGTTATACGGTAAACGGCACAGCGAGAACAATATCTATTAGTATGGAGGAAGCGGTCAACCAGCTGAATACGGTTGTTATTACCGGCTACCAGGCCCAGCGAAAGGCAGACCTCACAGGTGCTATTATCGTAGTTAATATGGCGGATGTAAAAACGATTCCCGCCGGCAATCCGTTGCAAGCCTTGCAGGGCCGTGTGGCAGGCATGTACATTACCAGGGATGGTACGCCCGGCGGCGGTAAACGTTCTATACTGATCCGGGGAATCAATACACTGGGTAACAACGATCCGCTATTTATCGTGGATGAACTGCCGGTTGACGGTAGAACAATGGAAATGCTCGACCCCAATGACATTGAGTCGCTGCAGGTATTAAAAGATGCATCCTCAGCTTCTATTTATGGTTCGAGGGCATCCAATGGTGTCATTATCATTACAACTAAAAAAGCCAGTAGTGCTAAGTTGAAGGTAGACGTAAATTCAAGTACATCCTTTCAGGGATATTATTCGCATTTACAAATGCTCAATACCGAACAGCGTGGCAGGGTACTCTGGCAGGCTGCCATCAATGACGGTACAGATCCTAATTTGAATACGCAGTATAAGTACCAATGGCACCGCGATGCACAAGGAAATGCAGTGCTCGATAAAATGGATATTACCGATTGGCTGGATAAAAGTATACAAGGGGGAATCAGGGCAGGAAATACAGACTGGTTCAAAGAGATCTCCAGGCCGGGTATGCTTACCAGAAACAATATCGCCCTCAGTTCTAAAAGTGCTACCCATAGCCTGTTGCTATCAGTAGGGAATCTGTATAATAAAGGTGTCATCAAATACACGGATGACAACCAGTTCACCATCCGCCTCAATTCCAGTTTCAACAATGCAAAAGGAACGATCCGGGTAGGTGAAAACCTGCAGTTGGTTACCAATACACAAACACCCATTGGTTCCGGGCAGGGTGGCACTCCTCTTGATCTTGGCGTACTGGACCTTCCTATATTACCTGTTTATGCAGCGGATGGCAGTTTTGCTGGTCCGGTAGGTTCGGGCTTTTCCAATCGAATGAATGCATTACAGGTTGCCGAACTTTCAAAAGACTGGAAAAACAGGAGCAAGTCGCTGTTTGGAAACCTCTATGCAGAATTTAAGCTGCTCAATAATCTGACTTACCGATCTTCTCTCGGCATCGACTATAGTTTAAACCAGGAGATCAGGATCAACCCCCGATTTAAATCGGGCTTCCTTAGTCTGAGTATCAACAACTATTCAAATTACCTGGGAGAAAATATCAACTGGACCTGGTTCAATACCCTCAACTATACCCTTGAAAAAGGGTCTCACCGCATGAATGTACTGTTGGGTACGGAGGCCAATAGCAGCAATTCCAGTTACCTGAGTGCATATAAGGAAAATTTTCTGGTTGAAACGCCAGGCTATTTTCAAATCAATTCCGGTACTGGTCTCACATCGGTTACAGGTAATGAAACCGGTTATAAGTTATTATCTTATTTCTCCAAACTGAACTATGCTTATGCATCGAAATACCTGGCATCAGTAACCTTGCGGGCCGATGGTTCTTCCAGGTTCGGCGCAAATAACCGGTTCGGATTTTTTCCGGCATTTTCTTTGGGATGGCGGATCAGCGAAGAATCTTTTATTAAAAACAAAATTCCTGCCATATCGCAATTGCTGTTACGTTATGGAATGGGTGAAACCGGCAACCAAAAAATTGCCAACGATGCAAGCTTTGGCCTCTTTGTGCCGGGCTATGGGCTAACGGCAGGCCGAAGAAACTACGGCTCTGCGTATGATCTTAACGGAGCCAATTCCGGTACCTTGCCTTCCGGTGTGGTAGCTACCCAAACCGCTAACCCCAATCTGAAATGGGAATCTACCGGTGAAACCAATATAGGCGTAGACTATGGATTGTTTGATCAAAAGCTGACAGGATCTTTTGATTATTTTTTCCGCAAAACAAAAGATATCCTCATCAAACCTCCTTACCTGGCGGTATTGGGTGAAGGCGGTTCTACCTGGCAAAATGGTGCCACAATGGAAAACAAAGGTTGGGAATTCACAGTTGGTTATAATAACCATACCGGGGATTTAACTTACCGGGTAAATGTGAATGTGGGCTCTTTTCATGATAAAGTAACTTATTTGCCTGCCAACGTTGTAAGGGCTTATCCGGGTAATGTTGAAAAAACAATCATCGGACATTCTTTATCTGCCCAATTCGGATATGTTACCGACGGTATTTTTCAAAACCAGCAGGAAGTAGACAAGGCAGCGGCACAACCGGGTAAAGGAGTGGGCAGGATCCGTTACAAAGACCTGAACAACGATGGTGTGATCAATGTGCTGGACCAGGATTGGCTTGGGAATGCCTTGCCTGACTTTGAATATGGCTTCAGTTCCTATTTGTCTTACAAACAGGTTAAGTTTTCTTTTTTCCTGCAAGGGGTACAAGGTTCTAAAGTGTACAATGCATTTAAAAACCAGGCAGCTTTCGTAGGAGCATTTGCAGGACAAAACAATACCACCATGGTATTACAGGCATGGACGGCCCAAAACCCGTCTGCCACAATACCTGCTGTGTCTAATTTTGATGCCAATAATGAAGTCAGAACATCTTCTTATCAGATCGAAAATGCCTCTTATCTGAAACTAAGAAATATCCAGCTCAGTTATTCTTTTAAAGAGCAATGGTTGCGAAAGTTGAAGTTAAGCAGGTTGGAAATGTATATCTCGGGATCTGACCTGTTCACCATCAAATCCAAACAGTTCACTTCCCCCGATCCTGAAAACCCCGGATCATTTTACCCTATCGCCAAATCATTTACCATCGGCCTGAATGCATCATTCTAATACCATCCTAACAATACAATTATGAAAAAGCATAACCAACTGTATATCCTGATCCTGCTGATGGTATTGGCGGGCATCGGTCTTTCTTCCTGTAAAAAACACCTCGATTACCAACCTAAAGGAGCACTGAGTTCTGACTTGCTGAACAACGCCAATGGTGCAGAATTGCTGGCCACTGCGGCTTATGCTTCACTGGGAAACGGCAATGAATATTCTTCTGTTACCGACTGGATATGGGGCAGTGTGCGGTCTGATGATGCTTACAAAGGCGGAGCAAGCACGGGCGATCAGCCCGAACTGGATAAGCTGGAACAGTTTTCCTATATCACCGTAGATCAATCTTACATACAGAATGTATGGATATGGAATTATGAAGGAATTGCCAGGGCAAACCTTGCTTTATCCGTTATCAACAAACTGAATACTACAGATTATCCGATGAAAGTTCAACGCCAGGCGGAAATGCGTTTTTTACGGGCTCATTTTTATTTCTGGTTGGCAGAGGCATTTAAGAACGTGCCCTGGATAGATGAAAACATGACGCAGGAAGACAGGAAAAAAGTTTCCAACCGGCAATACACGCGCGACCAGCTATATGAAAAGATCGCAACAGATTTCCAGTTTGGTATAGACAATTTACCGGAACGTCAAAGCCAGATCGGAAGAGCGAGTAAAGTGGCTGCCGCAGCTTATTTGGCGAGAACCCGCCTGTTTCAGGCATACCAGCAGGATGAAAACCATAACGTAACAGGCATCAATCCCGATTTACTGAACAAAGTAATAGACCTCACCGGATATATCATGGGCACCGGGAAACACAGGCTGAGCAATGATTTTGCTGAGAACTTCCTGTATGAATTTGAAAACGGACCTGAATCTGTTTTCGCTATTCAATTTTCTAAAGACGATGGTACACCCCTTGGCCGTGAAGACTGGTCGCATAACCTGAATTATAATATGGCTCCGCAATACGGATGCTGTTCCTTTCACCGGCCCAGCGATAACCTGGTCAATGCATTTAAAACAGATACCAGTGGTTTGCCAAGATTTGCTACATTCAATGATGTTCAGGTAACACAATCACAGGATTTTTTTACCAACTCTTTTGATCCCCGTTTGGATCATACGGTGGGTATACCTACGCATTCTTTCAAATATGATCCCAACTTTGTTTATCAGGCAAGTTTTGCAAGGGCTGCGGAAGTATACGGTGTATATTCTACCATGAAAGAGATCATGCCGGCTGGAAGCCCCGCACTGAAAAGAGATGGATCGCGCCTTGGAAGCGCTAAGAATGCAGACGTATTGCGCTACGACGATGTGTTGCTCTGGCGTGCCGAAGCGCTGATAGAATTGAACCGACAGGCAGAGGCGTTACCGCTGATCAACCAGATCAGGACAAGGGCCGCAAACAGTACCGGAAGACTTAAAACAAGCAATGGATCTTTCAATAGCCGGTACAACATACAGCCTTATGTGGATGGTGTCAATTGTCAATGGACAAAAGATTTTGCCCGCATGGCATTGCGCTGGGAAAGAAGGCTGGAGTTTGCTGCGGAAGGCGCACGTTTTTTTGACCTGGTCAGATGGGGTATTGCTGCAGAAACCCTGAACGGTTATTTTAAAGTTGAAAGTGGTCGACATCCGTTCCTAAAAAATGCAGTGTTCCAGAAGAACAGGAACGAATACCTGCCCATACCACAACAGGAAATAACTTTGAGTGAAGGATTGTACAAACAGAATCCGGGTTATTAGTAAAGAATGATGACCTTCAAACAACTCTATATGACAAAAGACAATGAACAGAACAGGAGGAATGATTTCGGTCGTCGTAAATTTTTGAGGAATGGATTGATCCTGGGAGGCGTGGTGTCCGTTGCCGGAAACATTCCCAACAGTGTAGCAGCAAAAAAATCATCATCACTCAATGCCCTGTCCGGGGAACTTCTTTATAACGGGATTCGGCTGCCAGAGCAATGGCCACCACACTATATGCATCCCGATGCCTATGATCCCATGCCTGTACCTTATCTGGCCTTACCGCCGGCAGTAATTCCTGTTGATGTGGGGAGACAGTTGTTTATAGATGATTTTCTGATTGAACATACCAATCTGCAAAGGCAGTTTCATCAACCGGTTGACCATCCTGGCAATCCGCTACTGAAACCCGAAACGGCCATTGAAATGAATCAGGGTTTTTGTCCTGTTGCAGCACCTTTTTCAGATGGCGTTTTTTATGACCCGGAAGACCAACTCTTCAAACTATGGTATATGGCAGGATGGTTTGATGGTACAGCATTGGCTGTTAGCAAGGATGGTATTCATTGGGATCGCCCAAAGCTCGATATAGTACCTGGCACTAACCTGGTGTTGGCACCGCGGGATGATTTTCGCCGCGATGGTGTGTCAATATGGTTGGATCACGACAGCAAAGATCCCGGGGAAAGATTTAAAATGTATCTCTATGCGCGCCAGGGAAAGATCGGACAAAAATTGCGGCCTGTGGGTGGATTTCTGTTGAACAGTCCGGATGGCATTCATTGGAAATGGGGCGGGAAAATACCAGGCGCAAGTGATAACAATACTTTTTTTTACAACCCCTTTCGAAAAAAATGGGTATTCACGATACGAAAAGAAAGCCGCCCGGTCGCCCCCTGGTCTGCCACAAAGAAAAATGGAGGGGGAAGGGCAAGATCTTATTGGGAAGGTGATACGCTACAAGCTGCGCTTAATAATTGGGAGGGTTCGGTTTTTTGGTTTGGTGCAGACAAATATGATTGCATTCCCGCAAACTATTCAATCGGCGAAGATCCCCAGATATACAAGTTGGATGCAGTAGGATATGAAAGTGTATTATTGGGCCTGATCCAACCGCATTATGGCCCTGCCAATGAAATATGCGGCAGAGGCGGATTTCCTAAGCTGACAGAATTGCAACTGGCGTTCAGTCGCGATGGTTTTCATTGGGATCGCACCAACCGGGAAACCTTCATCGGCGCGGATTTCCATAACAAAGAGAGCTGGAAGCGGGCTTATGTTCATTCTATAGGAGGCACCTGCCTGATCGTTGGTGATAAACTCCATTTTTATTATACCGCTTTTCGGGGGAATGAACAGAACCGGAATACATTGGAATATTGGAGTGGCATGTATGCGAATGCATCCATGGGACTGGCAATACTCAGGCGCGATGGATTTGCCTCAATGGAAACGAATGACCAGGGCACATTGCTGACCAGGCCGGTACAGTTTTCAGGGCAATATTTGTTTGTGAATGCAGATGCCAGAACGGGCTCGATGAGGGTTGAACTTTGCGAACCGAACGGGAATGCGATTGAAGGATTTACGCATGAAGAGTGTGTACCTGTTTCAATAGATAGTACCAGTAAAATGGTTCAGTGGAAACATCAACCCAACCTCTCTTCACTTTCAGGCAGGCATGTACGGATCCGGTTTTATGTAAACCGGTCTAAACTGTATGCTTTTTGGATAAGCCCTTCTGAAAATGGATCCAGTGGTGGAGCCACTGCAGCAGGGGGTCCCGGATTAACAGGTACATGGAATATTTGAAAATGATGTATCATAATTTTAAACGATTGCTGAATGACCATCAATAGAATTGTATATAAAACTGCATTCTCCATTGCTGCTATATTATTAGTAATTGCAGTTATAATAGCGTTCACAGGAGAATTTTTACGAACAGGGCCTTTCTTAATTGGTTTTTTCCTGTGCCTCTCCATTGGTTTCATGGGTTTTCAATACCTGAAAACATTCGCATATCCTTTTATCATTTTTGCGGCTGTATTAGCGGCATTGTATTACCCGCATCATTTTGTTTCGATTCAGGGATATAAATTGACAAACCTCATCACGCCCTTCTTACAGTTGATCATGTTTGGAATGGGCACATCTATGAGTCTTGGAGATTTTGCAGGGGTAGTGAAAATGCCCAAAGGCGTTTTTATCGGAGTTACAAGTCATTATATCATCATGCCGGTGATAGGATATGCCATTGCAAAACTGAGCGGCTTCCCGCCGGAAATAGCCGCTGGCATCATTCTCATAGGGTGTTCACCTAATGGTATGGCATCCAACGTTATGTCATACCTTGCAAAAGCCAACCTGGCGCTGTCCATTACCATAACGGCGGTATCGACTTTGCTGTCGCCGTTAATGACACCATTATTGATGAAGACCCTCGCAGGAGCTTATGTAGAGATCAATTTTGTAGAAATGATGTGGGGTATTTTCAGGATGGTGATCATTCCTATTGGTGCCGGGTTGTTGTTCAATAAGTTTTTATCGAACAGGTTTCACTGGCTCAATGCTATAATGCCATTGGTTTCCATGTTCGGTATCACGTGTACGATCGTTATTATTACGGCAGCAGGCAGGGATAGCCTGCTTGCGATCGGCCCATTGTTAGTGCTGCTGGTTTTGTTGCATAATCTGGCCGGTTATAGCCTGGGGTATTGGTCGGCTCGCCTGTTCAGGCTCAATGAAAGGGATTGCCGCACAGTTGCTATTGAAGTAGGCATGCAAAATGGAAGCCTGGCTTCCGGCATTGCCAAGGAAATGGGAAAGATTGCCACCGTGGGGTTGGCGCCGGCTATTTTTGGACCCATGATGAATATCACGGGTTCCGTGCTGGCTTCTTATTGGCATAGAAAGCCTTTAACAAGGGATAGTAAAGACGACAATAAAAATAAAATAGAGATTCATGAGAATTCACTTTGCGGACTTGGAGAAAATACTTAAGCAAATTTTATTGAAACTGGCATTCCCGGAACACAAAGCGACATTGTGTGCACGCATATTTGCACAGAATAGTTTAGATGGGGTGTACTCACACGGAGTTAACCGGTTCCCGCTCTTTGTACAATATGTGCGGGAGGGATTGATCGATATTCACGCAGAACCCGAACTTACCGGAAAGAACGGGTTGGTAGAATACTGGCATGGACATTCAGGGCCTGGAGTTTACAATGCGCATAAAGCCATGGAAAGAGCCATTGAACTGGCGAAGGAAAATGGGATCGGTTGTGTGATGCTCCATCATACGAATCATTGGATGCGCGGTGGCGCTTATGGATGGCAGGCGGCCGATGCGGGATGCGTCGGCATCTGTTTTACCAATACCATTGCCAATATGCCGCCATGGGGGGGTAAGGATGCCCGCATCGGTAATAATCCATTGGTTATAGCGGTTCCGAGAGCGCAAGGACATGTTGTACTGGATATGGCATTGTCGCAATACGCGTATGGAAAACTACAAGAGAATGCATTGAGTAATAAAAGCCTAGCTGTTCCGGGAGGCTACGATAAAGACGGTAACCTGTCCACTAATCCCGGGCACATTATAGAATCTTTCCGGGCACTGCCGATTGGATTCTGGAAAGGACATGGATTGTCTTTAATGCTGGATATTTTGCTCACTTCCCTTACCGGAGGACTTTCTGTTGCAAAAATCACGGAGAGTGGAAAAGAAGCCAACCTGTCGCAATGTTTTATATGTATATCACCTAACCAACTTCATCAACAGCAGGTGGAAGAAATTATAGCATTCACTAAATCGAGCCCCCTTGCTAAAGACGCAGATAATATTTTATATCCGGGAGAACAGGCTTTGAGGAAACGTCATGAAAATGAAAAGGAAGGAATTCCTGTGCATGAATCGGTTTGGGAAGAGATACTTGCCCTGCAGTAAACTTTTTAACTCGAGAAATCCAGCATAAAATAATTGCCGTTCTTGATCACTTCTATTTTGCCGGGCATCTCGATGTGCTTATCGTGCTTTTCTTTTCCACTGCTATTATCTTCTGTGATCTGGGCAAAAAAACCGCTTGGTCTGAAATGGCCTCTTACGGTCGGTCCCAGACAGAGTTAATAACTGAAATTTTAATGCGGGGTTACTTATTGAATTGGTGATTACAGTAACTTGTTAACTTATAGTATACCCTGTTAAACGGCCCTAAACTATTCAAACAAAAAATATTGGCATGATAATGGCGACCCGGAATTATGAAATTGCTAAGTTGTTTTAGTAGCGGGGTTGTTGTGAAAGCTTTGGTATTTTTACTTCTGTCATCTAAATCCAATCAATATGTTCGATCAAATTTTACAAGCTGTAAAGGATCATTTCGCCAACAATCCCGAACTGGCGAATGCCATTCCCGCAGAACACAGTGATGCGGTACACAACGAAATCGCCAGTCATATTGCCAATAGCGTTGGTAACCAGCAGGAAGCATCGGGCGGCGGTGGGTTGCTTGGAAGCCTGGGAAGTATGCTTGGTTCAGGTAACCCGCTCGTATCAGCTGCTGAAGGTGGACTGGTAGGCAGCCTTACTGAGAAATTCGGACTGGGGTCAGCCGCTTCAGGCGCTATAGCAGCCGCCATTCCCAGTTTGCTACAGAAGTTTACCAGCAAATAGAATGAATCTGCTTATTGCAGGCAGGAGGTTACGCTTCATATAGCTCCAGGGGCAATCCATCAGGATCTGTAAAAAAGGTGAACCGCCTGCCTGTATATTGATCCACCCTTATGGGTTCTGTTTCAATGTGATGATGATTCAAATGCCTGATGACCTCGTCTATATCGCTCACTGAAAAAGCAAGATGACGCAAACCGCAGGCTTCGGGCCTCGAAGGCCTCGGCGGCGGACTGGGAAAAGAGAACAGTTCAATCACATAATGGTCACCAATGGCCAGGTCCAGTTTATATGACTGCCGTTCCTGCCTGTGCACTTCACGGATGATCTGTAAACCCAATATGGTAGTATAAAAATGCTTCGACCTTTCATAATCGGAGCAGATGATGGCAATATGATGTATGGCTGTGAGCGGCTTGTTCATGAGGTGAAATTACATTTTAAGCCATCACGGATACCATATTCATTGCCATCTGTAAAATAATTTGTATATTACTGTCACAATCCCGGCCTATGCGCATATTATTAGCCATATGCTTTTTTCTTTCCCTGCATTTTTATGCAGATGCACAATTGACAGTGGATGTAGACAATCCCGAGGCAACACATGGTAATTATGGCGCCGTAAAAGTGTACGATCCATCCGCAATTGGCAGTAAAAGAGTTACTGTAATTAATTATGGAGATATGCATGGTAGTCCGTTTTGGAACGATAAATGGGCACCGGCTCTTTTATATTTAAACAGGGGAACGATCGTTAAATTGAAACAAGTGAAAATGAATCTTTATACCCAGGAGGTTCATTACTTAGATAACAACGGTGCAGAGCTGGCGGCAGAGACTGGCCTGGTATCAAAAGTGGTATTTCTGAAAGCGGAAGACAGCACAAAAGTGTTATCGGTATTCGAAGCGCGTCCGGATTATACAGACAATAATGGCAAAGCCTATTTCCAGGTATTGGATACAGGAAAGGTTCAACTTTTGCTGCTTCAGAAAATATTGCGCAGACAGGAAAATTATAACGCTTTATCGGGCAAGTGGGAATCAGGTTTTTTTTCAAAGTATCATTATGCGATTTCCAATAATGACCGTATTACTCCATTGACTGCACTTAACCCCAATACTGTTACGGCTGCTATCTCAACTGACGCCGTTTCAAAAGAATGGTTAAGGCAGAACAGGAACAAATTGAAGAACGAAGCAGAAGTGATCTCATTCCTTGATTTTTACAATGGAACACATAAGCCGGCTAAATAGCCAATACCTCGATGATTTCGGTGTTTAAATGCGTACGTGTGCTTATCTTTAGAGCACGCGTTGCAAACAAAAAAATACCGTATGAAAAGAGATTACAATCGTCGGGGATTCCTGAAAAATTTATCTATGGCCACCGGTGGCATATTAGCCGGCGGGATGCTGGCACAATCCGCTTCTGCCGCTTATGTTGAGCGCATCAGGCGGGAAATACTGGAAGGCAAAACCTATGGAGCCAATGACAAGATCAACCTGGCACTGATTGGTGCAGGAGGCATGGGTTCGTCAGATACCAATACCGCTTTGAAGGTACCTGGTGTGAAACTGGTGGCCGTTTGCGATCTGTACGATGGCCGGTTGAACGATGCAAAGACCAAATGGGGTAAAGACCTTTTTACTACCAAGCATTACAAAGACATCCTGAACAGGTCAGATGTGGATGCCGTGATCATTGGTACCCCGGATCACTGGCACAAACAAATATCGATAGATGCCATGGCCGCGGGCAAGCATGTGTATTGCGAGAAACCGATGGTACATGGTGTGGATGAAGGTCCCGCCGTGATCGCAGCCCAACAGAAATATAATAGGGTGTTCCAGGTGGGCAGCCAGGGCCTGGCTTCACTGGGTAATGAGAAAGCGCGTGAGCTGTTGAAAGACGGTGCCATTGGTAAGCTGAATTATGCAGAAGGTTTCTGGGCGCGTCGTGCACCGGTAGAAGTATGGCAATACCCCATTCCCGAAGATGCATCAGAGCAAACGGTGGATTGGGAAACTTTCGTAAGCAATACAACCCATCGCCCCTTCGATAAAATGCGTTTTTTCCGCTGGAGAAATTACCGCGATTATGGTACCGCCATGGCGGGCGATCTATTTGTGCACCTGTTCTCGAGCCTGCACTTTATTACCAACTCAGTTGGGCCCGATCATATTTATGCCACCGGCGGATTGCGTTACTGGAACGATGGACGCGAAGTACCGGATGTATTGATCGGCACGTTCGATTACCCCGAAAGAACTGCTCATCCGGGTTTCAACCTCTCATTGCGTTGTAATTTTGTGGATGGCACGAGCGGCACCACTTACCTGCGTTTGATTGGCAGCGAAGGTGCTATGGATGTAGAATGGGATCGTGTTACGTTACGAAGGAATAAGTCTTTCGATTCCCATGATCCTTTCATGGAAGCGCAGCTGGCAAAAGCAGGAAAAAGCCAGGAGACCAGGAAAAAGATGTTGCCTCCCGAATCATTTGTTTTCCAGGCGGAAGAAGGATATAAAGGCGCGCATTACGATCACTTCAATAATTTCTTCACGGCTATCCGTAATAACGGTACGGTAGTGGAAGATGCTGTTTTTGGTTACCGTGCTGCGGCGCCGGCGTTGCTCTGTAATGATAGTTATTACAGCCATAAACCCATTCAATGGGATCCGGTAAATATGAAAACGATAGGATAGTTATTACCCGTTCATTTAAAAATAGTCAAATCATGTACATCAGGAAAAGTATTGTAATTGCATTGATAGGATGGGCCGCTATGGCGCCACAATCATCTGTTCATGCGCAGGTAACTCCCACCAAGACCAACAGCATTGCCGGCGGAGAGCTGGTAGGAAGATGGGATCTTACCGTATTGGAAAATGGAAAAGAAAGGGCTTCTTGGCTGGAGATCGAGATTTCCGGCGTTAAAACCCTTGTGGGCCGATTCGTGGCTTCCGGCGGAAGTGCGAGACCGGTTGCCAAAGTATTATTGAATGGTAACAAGTTCTCTTTTGCCATCCCGCCACAATGGGAGTCGTCAGAGAAAGACATGGTACTGGAAGGAGAACCCACAGCCGAAGGGATCAAAGGAGTGATACATTCCAGCATGGGAAAAGACCTTTCTTTTACCGGCGTAAGGGCGCCGATGCTAACAGAGAAGAAAAAAATTCATTGGGGAAAACCCATCCGCCTGTTCAATGGTAAGGACCTCACCGGATGGACAACAGACAGAGAGAACAACCAATGGATTGTTCAAAACGGGGAATTGATTAGTCCGCATTCCGGCGCCAACATCATTACCAAAGAAAAGTTTCGCGATTTTAAACTGCACATTGAGTTCAAATACAAGAAGAACAGCAACAGTGGTGTGTATTTGAGGGGCCGCTACGAAACACAGATACTCGATAGTGACCCTACTGAACATCCGGGCAGCCATCTTTTTGGCGGCATTTACGGATTCCTCGTGCCTAGTGAAATGGCGGCCATCGGACCTGACCAATGGCAAAGTTATGATATTACATTGGTGGGCAGGATGGTTACGGTGGTTGCGAATGGCAAGACCATCATCTGCAACCAGGAGATACCGGGCATTACCGGCGGTGCGCTGGACAGCAAAGAAGGAGAACCGGGCCCCATTTACCTGCAGGGCGATCATGGTCCGGTGTCTTTTAGAAATATAGTGATCACACCAGGCGAATAAACGGAATCGAATATGCAACGGAATCTGCGATAGCCGGTGTCGTGTATATAAAGAGAGGATAAATCTTATTTTATGTACAGACTATTGTTATCAGTGATGATTATGGCGGTGGCTTGTAATAAAAAAGAAGACTACACAGTACCCAATGGATTTCCCAATCAGGAGGGAAACCATTGGGTATATCGTTTCAGCGGCTATCCGCAAAACACAGATTCAATAGTGGTAGATATTACAAGCACTGCCCGCTTACCCAATGGAGAACCGGCCACTGTTTGGGTTACCCGGTTTGCCAATTTTACCGATACTTCGTATGTAAGTTCCTCACCCGGCGAAGTGGTTTTTTACTTTCCGCCCTGTTACAATTGTATTCCTTCCATGCCTGCACCAAGGTTCAGGTATGTTTTTCCCTTGCAGGTAGGTAACCAATGGTTCGTTACTGCTGGAGGTAACGATACCATCAAAGTGCTTTCACTGGCTTCGATACAGGTAGGGAAGGGCTTTGATGCCTATGTGTTATCCCGTACAAGGCAACCGGGCGGTAATTCTTATACACGGGATACACTTTGGTTCATGCCAGGTGTGGGTATGATCAAACTACACCGGGACGCTTTTAGTTTGGGGCCGTTACCGGGGAATGGCGTATGGGAACTGGCGAGCTACTCGTTAAGATGACGCTTATTCGACAGGTTTTCAACTACCTTTATTACTGGCAACACATGCAATATGAAAGTAGTTACCAATTTCGTTTTCCTGTTCCTTCCTTTAATTTTATCTGCTCAATCTTTTACACATATTCGCGATCTGGGTATACAACCGGGGGTAATGAAACCGGGTGCATTCAATGCGATCACGGATGTTCCGGGTGTAAAAGTGGGTCATACCACGCTGATCAAAGCAGATTCCATTCGAACAGGTGTTACAGCAATCCTCCCGCATGGAGATAATATCTTTCAACAAAAAGTACCGGCTGCAGTATATGCTGGCAATGGATTCGGGAAACTGTCTGGTACCACCCAGGTACAGGAGCTGGGCAATATTGAAACGCCCATTGTGCTTACCAATACACTGGCTGTTGGCACTGCCATGAACGCGGTGGTCGAATATACCCTGCAGCAGAAAGGAAATGAAAATGTACAATCTGTGAATGCTTTAGTGGGTGAAACCAATGACGGCTACCTCAACGATATACGGGGCATGCACATCAAAAAAGAGGACGTGTGGGATGCGTTGAAAAATGCCGCTTCCGGTAAAGTGGCCGAGGGAAATGTAGGTGCAGGAACAGGCACTGTGTGTTATGGTTTTAAAGGAGGTATCGGCACTGCTTCGAGAAAATTACCCGTGAGCCTCGGAGCCTATACGGTGGGTGTATTGGTGCAGACCAATTTTGGTGGTGTATTGCAGGTAGATGGTGTGCCGGTAGGAAAGGAACTGAAACAGTTCTCCTTCAGCAACCAATTGCTAAACAATGTAGATGGTTCCTGTATGATTGTTGTTGCCACCGATGCGCCATTAGACAGCCGCAACCTGGAGCGACTGGCCAAGCGAGCCATGCTGGGATTGGCGCGAACAGGAGGCATTGCCTCCAATGGCAGTGGTGATTATGCCATCGCTTTTTCAACAGACCCGGCTGTACGTGTGCCATACAACAGTGATACTAAGTTGCAGCAGGTGCCATTGCTTAGAAACGAAGATGTAACTGCTTTGTTCCTCGCTGTTATTGAAGCTACAGAAGAAGCGATCTATAATTCACTAACGGCCGCCGAAAGCATGACGGGTAAAGACGGACACAAAATAGAAGCCTTACCGAAAGACGCACTTTTATCGTTATTCAAAAAATATAAACGCCTGTAACAACGCTATGCTTTATTCATCCCTTAATGGTAAAATAGTTCCGGCCGGCGAAGCTGTATTGCAGGTAAATGATATGGCCATCCAGAGAGGATATGGCGTGTTTGATTTTTTTAAAGTGGTCAATGGCAAGCCTGTTTTCCTGGAAGACCATCTCAACAGGCTGTATCGTTCGATAGATGCTTTGCATCTTTCCATCCGGCAAAACAAGGCCGCTTTGAAGCGTGAGATTGAATCACTGGTTAGGAAGAATGCGTTGCCTGAATGTGGCGTGCGCATTACAGTTACAGGCGGTTATGCTTCCGATGGATATTCTATTGTTGAACCCAATTGTATCATTACTGTCCAGTCTTTGCAGCTATCCCGTACTATCGACCAGGGTATTGCTTTGATGACGTACGAACACCTCAGGCAATTACCAGGAGTGAAGACCATCGATTACTTAATGGCGGTCTCTTTGCAATCATTCATGAAATCGAAAGGGGCGCAGGATATCTTGTATTACAGTAATGATATGGTTACTGAATGCCCCAGGTCTAATTTTTTTATTGTGAATAAGGATGGCGTACTGCAAACACCTGCTTATAATGTATTAGAAGGCGTTACCCGGAAAAAAATATTGGATATAGCTAAGGCACAGGGGCTGGAAGCAGAGGAAACAATGCTAACCCCGGATGATGTTTTCAATGCAAAGGAGGCTTTTATTACCAGTACCACCAAGCATATTTTGCCCGTATGGCAAATCGATGGAAAAAAGATAGGCAGCGGAACAACGGGTAAGCTTACCCGTCAATTAAGTGAAAGCCTGATCCGCCTGGTGTTTGATGCTGTCTCCTGCTGATAAGAAAAATCTAATAAGTTCTATGAAATCTATCTTCAACACAACCGACAGGAATGAAATCATCAGCAGGATCAGCTCGCTGGGCCCCAACAATCATGCACAATGGGGAACCATGACCACCGGGCAAATGCTCAGGCATTGTATTTTATGCGAAGAGTATTATATGGGTAAGATCGCTGTAAAGCGCTCCTTATTAGGCCAGGTATTGGGAAAAATAGCCATTAAGGCAATATTGAAAGAGGGAGCGATTAGAAAGGGAGCAATTGGGGCAATTCATCTATATACATTGTAATCACCACCTCAAACAATTCGGCGTATAGCGGCAGTATTTGCATTAAACTTTTTTTAATAAAACGGGTTGCCAACCCCTACTTTCTAATTTTTGTAATTATTATTCTACCGATGGCTAAACGTACAAAAGAGAAGGAGTTATTGTCTTTCTATATAATCGAGTATCGTCTAGAGAAAAAACCTTTTCGACTTTTAATTTTAACGCGGCCTTTTTCTGTAAAGTATATTAATCCTTTACAGGCATTAGAACGTATTTTTCTTATCAATGATAATTTCAGTCATAGGGCAAAAGTTAGCCTAGCTTTCGTTATGATCTTGCAAATTGTATCAAAGGATTCACATCACCCTTATCTGCAGATTTTAGCGCGTTCAAATAGGGTTCTCTTGTAGCATCTTTTTTTGCCAGTTCGGCCGCACCCCAACTGAAAGGCTCTGCTTTTTTATAAACTCGGAAAATAAGAAGATCGGCCATCAACCGGCTATGACGGCCATTACCATTGGGGAAACAATGAATGCTTACCAGGCAGTGTTTCAAACGAATGGCAATTTCATCCGGGCTATACACATCATTTTTTACCCAATAATGCGCATCATCCAACAAGTATTTTAATTCTGTTGACACTTCCCATTTATCTACCCCAATATTTTTATTGGTTTTGCGAAACTCACCCGCCCATTTCCAAACATCGCTATACATTTTACGGTGTACTTCCTTTACAAAGCCTTCCGTAAAAAATTTATCGAACGTAATATTACGTCCCCAATAAAATTGAAGCCTTATCATTTTTTGACCTCTCCCCAAAAAACCGGGCATACATAAAGTAGAGAATCGGGCCAAAATTGCGTAACTTTTAAAAGCAATACGGCCATGAAAAAGACAAAATTTACCGAGCAGCAAATTGCCTTCGCGCTCAAGCAAGCCGATACAGGCACACGGGTGGATGAGGTTTGTCGTAAGATAGGCATTTCAGAAGCGACCTTTTACAACTGGAAGAAAAAGTATAGTGGTCTTGGGGTGTCTGAACTTCGGCGGCTGCGCCAGTTGGAAGAAGAGAACTACCGCTTAAAGCAGATAGTGGCAGACCTGACCCTGGATAAGCAGATGCTTCAGGACGTGTTAAAAAAAAATCCCTGAAGCTGCGACAGCTTAAAGTATGTGTTCAGCGACTGCGTGATCAATATCGTGTGTCTGTTCAACGTGCCTGCAAAGTGGTATGCATGCATCGCTCGGGTTGGTATTATAAAGCGCATAGAAGGCCTGATGGTCCATTGAGACAAAGGATTAAAGAGATTGCAGCTGTTCGTGTCCGATATGGTCTATGGCGGATTTTTATGGTTCTTNGAAGAGAAGGATGGAAGGACGGCGCTAACCGCGTGTACCGGATTTACAAGGAAGAAGGATTGAATTTAAGAAGTAANCGCCCCAGGCGCAACAAAGCAGCCGCCCATCGGCTGGAACGAGTGGAAAACAACAGTTTAAACCAATGTTGGAGCATGGATTTCGTTTCAGATAATCTCTTTAATGGCAACCGGTTCCGATGCTTAACTGTAGTGGATAATTTTAGTCGCTTTTGTCAGGCGATACGAGTGGGAAAGTCGTTAAAAGGAACAGACGTCGTGGAAGTAATGGAAGCGCTGAAAAAACAAAATCAACTCGTTCCGGAAAGAATCCAGGTNGATAACGGAAGTGAGTTTATCAGTAAGGATCTGGATAAATGGGCATATGAAAACAAAGTCACTTTGGATTATTCCCGACCTGGAAAGCCCACTGACAATCCATTCATCGAGTCCTTTAACGGATCATTCCGCGATGAATGCTTAAATACGCACTGGTTCCTATCTCTGGAGGATGCTTATGAGAAAATAAGTGGNTGGGTAGCGGAATATAATCACTATCGACCGCACAGTTCTTTAAATGGTAAGACGCCTGCTGAAGTAGTAGATGAACAACTGATAAAACAATCAAAAGAGCGAAAGGAAAAAAACATACCCAAGGTTCCTCTTCATGAAGGGATGTATTTTGCAGCTACAGAAAATCTGTCGGCTTCACCGGAAAATACATACCTTCATAAAGAGTTTTTTTATCCTTCAAACAGTCTGAATTCTCCAACTTAGGGATGCCCGAAATCCGGAGGGAGGTCAAAAACAACAAAAAGTCTAAATTAGCGATGTCCTAAAAATGATAAGGCTTCAAAAATGATAAGGCTTCACGATCAACTCTCCAAAATGGGCGGCTCTTTGCATTGTCTTAGTTATACTTTTTAACCTCGCAGAGAAGGATTCTAGGATTTCTGGGGAGTGATTCAATTTTCTGGCTGGTTTAGCGTATAATCTGATAATTTTATTTATTCAATATTGATTTTAGATTGATCGTCATGCGAATTTATAACGATAAAGTACAACATAAATGAGCGGAGTTGACCAAGAACAACAAGATTTATGGACTAGAGGATTGAGCGGACTAAAAGATACTTTTGTATGTTCCTCACATATCCATGAATCCGCTATTATCAATTTCATAAAAAGAAATTCAAAAAAGGGGAATTGCAGTTACTGTAAGCGTTCAAAAAATGTAATTCCCTTCGAGAGATTGATGTTTTTCATGATGGAAGGCATTATGAATTTTTACGAAGATGCTGCAGAGTTTATGTCTTATGATTCAAGTGAAGGAGGCTATTTGGGAGAGACATACACTCAATGGGAACTTATAAATGACGAAATCGCTTTAGAAATCGACAATTATCAATTAAATGAAGACATAATAGATTGCATTGATGACAGAGCGTGGAGCGAGCCTAATAGATATTATGACAGTGACAGTGAAATATTAGTTTATCATTGTGACTATTTTAAAGACGTAACTAAACATAAATCTAGATACCTATTTGGTCGCAGCGACAATTTCAAAAGTTTTTCATACAATCAAAATGCCTATGATATTTTAGATGAAATTGGCTCAAAAGTGAAAGAGTTTGGGTTAATTAAACACATATCTCAAAAAGTAGAGTTATTTCGATGCAGACAACATAGCAAAACAGAAAAGATTTTCACAGCCTCGCAAATAGCATCACCTCCTGATGAATATGCATTGTACCCCAATAGAATGAGTCCTGCAGGAATATCAATGTTCTACTGTGCATTTAACAGTGACACAGCAATAGCAGAAACCTTGGACACATCCAATAAAGACAAAGATCACTTCACTGTTGTGACCTTTAAGCCTGAAAGAGTTCTAAGTGTAATAGATTTTAGTGATTTGCCCGTTCCTCCAAGTATATTTGACCTGGAAAATTTCAAAGACTATTATTCAACGAGGTTCCTAAAAAACTTCGTCGCCGACATTTCGCAAACTATCAAACGAGATGGGAAAGAGCATATAGATTATGTCCCAACACAAATTGTAACTGAATATTTTAGGTACATTTTTGACGGAGAAACAAAAATTGATGGACTAATTTATCCATCGGCAAAAATTAAGAACTCAAAATGTTGTGTATTATTTTTTGACAGCAAGCAATCACTGAAAGAGTTAAAATTTATGCCATTAAGTTTAGTTAAAAAAGCCATCGTATGACTTGTAAATTTTGCCAAAAAAGGGAAGCTGATAAAAAAAATACTCATTATTTGACTGATGGTATAATAAGGTCTTGCTTAAACGAAGATGGGGCTAATGTCAGAGAGAAAGGATATATGTTTGAGGTTTCCAATTCAACACCATTTATCGACTTTAATTTTCAGAGAGAAACTTCTCAAAATTCAATTTTGGAGGCATTAGGAAGAGAGCCGACCGAAGAAGAGATTGCCAATGCGAAACAAATTGCTTATTCGGTTGACTATGTTTTTTGTAGGACTTGTGAAGGATTCTTTACGGAAATTGAAGAGCAATTCAGTCAAACTATTTTGCCCAGATTAAGAGGCAACGATTTAACTGGAACAAGTGAATTATCATTTCCAGAGAAAACTATTATGCGCCAATTTTTCCTTTTACAAGTTTGGCGTACATCAATTTGCGACCCAATATTCAATATTCCTCCAGCACTTCAAAATGAATTAAGAGAAATACTATTTGACAAGGATATTTCAGAGCAAAGAATTAATGCAATACCATTAAATGTAACCTATCTGAATACTTTAGGTGACGACTTTGAATACACAAAAAATTTGGTAGGTATTGGTATTATTGATGGCAACTATGTGATATTTTTTAATGATTTTACTATTCAAGTGTTCGAAAATGAAGCATCCATAAAATATGTAGACATATATGGCATAAATGCAAAGGATACCTTTAATCATTTTACTAACCGAAACGAAGAAAGCTTTATAATAAAAGTTATTAACAACACTGAAAGGATTGAAGTTTCCAATGCATACTTTCGACAAGAAAAAGTAGAAAAGCAATTGAACTTTTATAAAGAAATATTTCAAAAACAATGTTTGGCTTCATTTGGACAAATGCCCTCAGAGCGATTGACCGCAGCATTTATAAATGGCATCATACATGACAAAGATTGTACTGATGCTACAAGGTATACGGCGGACAGAATTTTAAAATATTCTTATTCATTTTTTGAAAGACTATATAACTACCGCTAATATCGACGTTTAAAATTTAGGGGAGAGTCTAGTCCATCGACAGTTGCAATTATCACCCGGAAAATAATTTTATTTATAAATATTATAGACAACCAAATAGACAACTATATCTATAAAATCGAAAAAGTGCCGGAAAACCCGGCACTCTCGCGAAATTTTGTGGGCCCACCAGGGCATGATCCTGGGACCCCCTGATTATGAGTCAGGTGCTCTAACCAACTGAGCTATAGGCCCTGATCTTTCGATCTTGGGCGGCAAAAATAGAGAAATAAGGGATATTTGCCGCATGCAAACGAAAAATATCATCTTCGACTTCGGCGGCGTTTTCCTCAACCTCGATTTCTCGCTGACAGAAAAAGCATTCAGGAACCTGAGCGTACCCCAATTCAACGCCATGTTCACCCAACACCATTCGCACGACCTGTTCCTGAACCTCGAAACCGGCAAAATTTCGCCACAGGAATTCTATGATGACTTCCGCAAAGAAACCGGCACCAACCTCACCGATGAACAAATTCGTGATGCCTGGAATGCACTGCTGCTCGATTTTCCGCAAGAACGCGTGACCTGGCTGGAAGCCATCGGCAAAAGATATAACGTCTACCTCTTTTCCAACACCAACCAGATCCATTACGATCATTTCATAGCCGATTTCAGTAAAAACAACAATGGGCGCGATTTCAACAGCTTCTTCATCAAAGCGTATTACTCGCATGAGCTGGGCCTCAGAAAACCTGATCTTGAATCTTTCGAAGCGATCATTAAAGCAGAAAAGCTGAACCCTGCTGAAACCGTTTTTATAGACGATACCTACAAAAACATAGAAGGGGCACAAAAAACGGGTCTGCAAACCATTCACTTGGCGGCGCCTAAAACTGTGCTGGAACTGGGACTATAAGTATGGAAAATAGTTGGTTGAAAGTTTTGTGAGATCCTTCGGCTGCGCTCGGGATGACGAACAAATCAGAATCGGGATGACGGGTAACTATTTCTTTACCTCTTCAAACTCAATATAATCCTCACCTACCGAAGGCTTTGAAGAAGAAGTCCGCTGCTGGCTCTGCGCCTGTTGCTGTCTCGCCGCTTCCTCCTGCTGGCGCTGCATCTCCTGCAACTTCTCCCGCACCTGGCTGCTGGCCTTGCTCACCGGTATGGCAAAGTCAAAAATGAACCGGTATACGATGTAAATGATGAAACCGTAAACTAATATCTTGAACATGGGGCAACAAAGTTAAACCATTAAAACCAAGCCCCAGCCACCAAAAAGTTAAAACCCCTTAACGCCAAAAATTTGGAATATACACCTGCAATACACTACATTTGCACTCGGAAATGAACAACAGAAGGGAACGGACACCGTTCCCTTCTCCTTTTTACATACCCGAAGAAATTAATGGCAAACGAAACAGCAATAGAAAAAATAGAGCAACTTACCGACCAAGTGCTGGCCGGCGAACCCGCCTATTTCCGTGTGGCAGTGAAAATAAAACCCACCAACAACGTAAAAGTATTCATCGACGGCGACCAGGGCATCGCCATAGAGAAATGCGTGCAGTTCAACCGGAAACTCTACAAACTCATAGAAGAAACCGGTATGTACCCCGAAGGAGAATTCTCCCTCGAACTCTCTTCACCCGGCGTAGACGAGCCCCTGAAACTCCAACGCCAGTATGTAAAAAACATCGGCCGCCAGGTAGAAATACTTTTTACCGATGGCACACAGAAAGAAGGCAAACTGCTGGAAGTGGCCGAAGCCGATATCATAATAGAACATACCGAGGGCAAAGGCAAAAAAGCGGTGACCCAACAATTGGTAATACCATTCAATAACATAAAAACTACAACAGTTCAAGTCAAATTCTAATAAAATTCAGAGCTATGGCCAGTATTAACCTGATTGAAGCATTCCAGGAATTCAAAGACGCAGAGAATATAGACCGTCCCACGATGATGAAAGTGGTGGAAGACGTTTTCAAAACCCTCCTGCGCAAGAAATACGGAAGCGACGATAATTTCGATGTGATCGTGAACGCGGAAAAAGGTGACCTTGAGATCATCCGCCGCCGCATGATCGTGGAAGACGGTGAAGTGGAAAACCCCCTGGCCGAAGTGGCCTATACCGAAGCCACCAAAATTGAACCTGACTTCGAAGTAGGTGAAGAATTGTACGAAGAAGTAGACATTCTCGATTTCGGCCGCCGCGCCATCCTGGCCGCCAAACAAACCCTGGCCAGCCGCATCAGCGACCTGAAAAAGAACGTGCTCATTAAAAAATACGGCGACCGCGTAGGTGAGATCATCAGCGCCGAAGTGTACCAGGTTTGGAAAAAAGAAGTGCTCCTGCTCGATGAAGAAGGCAACGAGCTTATCCTGCCCAAATCGGAACAGATCCCGCAAGACTACTTCAAAAAAGGCGAGAACATCCGCGCCGTGGTAGCCCGCGTAGACCTCAAGAACAATACGCCGGTGATCATCCTATCGAGGACCAGTCCGCTGTTCCTGGCCAAACTGCTGGAGATTGAAGTACCCGAGATCTTCGACGGCCTCATCGCCATCAAAAAGATCGTACGCGACCCCGGGGAGCGCGCCAAAGTGGCCGTAGAATCTTACGACGACCGCATAGACCCCGTAGGCGCCTGCGTGGGTATGAAAGGTAGCCGTATCCACGGTATTGTACGTGAACTGAAGAATGAAAATATAGACGTAATCAACTATACCAGCAACATACAGCTGCTCATCCAGCGCTCGCTTACGCCCGCCAAGATCAGCTTCATGGAGCTGGACAACGAAAAAAAGCACGCCGAAGTGTACCTCAAGGCCGACCAGGTATCCCTGGCCATCGGTCGCCGGGGCGTAAACATAAAGTTGGCCTGCGAATTGACGGGTTATGAGATCGATGTGTTCCGCGAAGACGAAGAAGTGACCGACGAGTTCGATATCGACCTCGATGAATTCAGCGATGAGATCGAATCCTGGATCATCGACGAATTCAAACGCATCGGTTGCGATACCGCTCGCAGCGTGCTCAAACTAACACCCGAAGAACTGGAAAGAAGAACAGACCTGGAAAAAGAAACCATCACAGACGTAAGAAGAATATTACAGGAAGAATTCGACAGAGAAGAATAAGCTCCTCATTAGAAGCTATATTTGCCGAAGTCTTTCGAAGACCATAAAAACACTGAATGTCAGAACTGAAATTACCGAGACTGTTACAAGCCGCCAAGGAATTCAACATTGGCCAGGATACCCTGGTCGAGTTCCTGGTGAAAAAAGGATTTAACCGCGACGACCTGAAGCCCACCGCCAAGCTCCTGGAAGACCAATACTATGCCCTGCAGGCAGAGTTCCAGAGCGATAAAGTGGCCAAGAACAAAGCCGACCAGGTAGAAATACCCAAAGCGGCCCAGGGAGAAGCTAAGAAAAGGAAAGACGAAGAAGAGATCAGCTTTAAGAAAGAAGAGAAGAAGCCGGCAGTCAAAGAAGAAAAACCGGCAACTGAAGAACCTGCGGTAGCAGAACCGGTAGCACCCGCTCCGCCCCCTGCCGCTAAACCGGAACCGGTAGCAGAAACACCCGCTTCAGAAGACAACAACCATGTGAAGATAGAAGCGCCCGAAATCGAAGCGCCGAAAGTCATCAACAAAATAGACCTCTCCGCCATTGACTCTTCTACCCGCCCCAAAAAAGCGGCGCCCAGGAAAAAAGAAGAGCATCCGGCAGAAGAAGCTGCTCCGGCCGCCGAGGCCAAACAACCGGCTCCCAAAGAAGAGCCCGTTGCACCGGCAGCACCTAAACCAGAGCCGGTTGCCAAGCAGGAGCCTGTTGTAACACTAGCAGCGCCCCCGCCGCAAGCAACACCGGCAGGAGAAGCCGGCCCCGTGATCGAGAACATCCGCGCCGAAAAACTGGAAGGTCCCAAGATCCTGGGTAAGATAGAACTGCCTGTGAACAGCGATACCCGTCCCAAGCCCATGGCCCGCGACGAGAAACGTAAACGCAAGCGTATACCCATCGATAAAAAACCGGGCGACCAGCCGCAAGGGCAAGGTCAGGGCCAGGGTGGTCAGCGACCTCCGTTCCAGGGCAACAGGCCCGGTGGCGGTCCCGGTCAGAATCGTGGCCCGCAACAGGGCGGAGGCTTCAACCGCGATAACCGCGGCGGTCCGCAAAGAGGCGGCAACCGCAGCAACGACAGGAATCCGCGCAGGACGCCCGTAGAAGACAAAGAGATAGACCAGAAAGCCATACAGGAAAAGATCCGCGAAACGCAGGCCAAGCTGGCCGGTTCCGGCGGTCGTGGTAAGAGCCTCAAAGCCAAATACCGCCGCGCCAAACGCGACGAAGCCGCTGAAGCCATGGGCGAATCCGCGGAAGACAACAAGCTGCAGGTAACGGAATTCATTACCGTAAGCGAGCTGGCCAACCTCATGGACGTAAGTTTTGCCGAAGTGATCGGAAAATGTATGAACCTGGGTATCATGGTATCCATCAACCAACGCCTCGACGCGGAAGTGATTGAACTGGTGGCCAGTGAATTCGGTTTCGAAGTGGAATTCATAGGTATGGACGATGCACAGGAAATGGAAGAGGAAGACGATGAAGATGATGAGGAAGACCGCGTAACACGTGCTCCCATTGTTACCATCATGGGTCACGTAGACCACGGTAAGACTTCACTGCTCGACTATATCCGAAATGCCAACGTGGTAGCCGGTGAAGCCGGTGGTATCACCCAGCACATTGGCGCCTACGAGGTAACCCTGCCCAACGGCAAAGCCATCACTTTCCTCGATACGCCGGGTCACGAAGCGTTTACCGCCATGCGTGCCCGCGGTGCCAAAGTAACCGACATTGCCATCATTGTAGTAGCGGCCGACGACGCCGTGATGCCGCAGACCAAGGAAGCCATCAGCCACGCACAGGCTGCCGGCGTACCCATGATCTTTGCGGTGAACAAAATAGACAAAGACGGGGCCAATCCGCAGAAAATATACGAGCAACTCTCGCAAATGAACATCCTGGTAGAAGCCTGGGGCGGTAAGTTCCAGAACCAGGAGCTCTCTGCCAAACAGGGACTCAATGTAGACCTGCTGCTCGAAAAAGTATTGCTCGAAGCAGAACTGCTCGACCTCAAAGCCAACCCCGACCGCGAAGCCGCCGGTACCATCATCGAAGCATCGCTCGATAAAGGACGTGGTTATGTGGCCACCATATTGGTGCAGAACGGAACCTTACGCCAGGGCGATTTGATCGTTTCCGGACAGCACTATGGCCGTGTGAAAGCGATGTTCAACGAACGTAACCAGCGTATCGAAGAAGCGCCGCCATCCACACCGGTAGTGATACTGGGCTTGAACGGTGCGCCGCAGGCGGGTGAGAAATTCAAAGTGTATGAAGATGAGGCCGATGCCAAAGAAGTGGCAACCAAGCGCGCCCAGATCCTGCGCGAGCAGGGACTGAGAGCGAGAAAACACATCACGCTCGATGAGATCGGACGTCGTCTGGCACTGGGTAACTTCAAGGAGCTCAACATCATTATCAAAGGTGATGTGGACGGTTCGGTGGAAGCCCTGAGCGACTCCTTGCAGAAACTCTCCAACGAAGAGATCGCCGTGCGCGTGGTACACAAAGCAGTAGGACAGATATCCGAAAGCGATGTACTGCTGGCCACTGCATCAGACGCCATCATCATCGGCTTTAACGTGCGACCTTCCATGCAGGCCAACAGGCTGGCAGAAACAGAAGGTGTACAGATCAAACTATACTCCATCATCTATACCGCCATCGACGAGATCAAGAGCGCGATGGAGGGTATGCTGGAACCCAAATACCAGGAAAAGATCGTGGCCAACGTGGAAGTACGCGAAGTGTACAAGTTCGACAAAGCCACCGTGGCCGGTTGTTATGTGCTCGAAGGAAAGATCAGCCGCAACAGCAAGATCCGCATCATCCGCGACGGTATCGTGGAATACCCCAAAGGCGAAGGACAGAGCGCCGAGCTGGGCAGCCTGAAACGTTTCAAGGACGATGTGAAAGAAGTGGTATCCAACATGGAGTGCGGTTTAACCATCAAGAACTACAACGATATCAAGGTAGGCGACATCGTAGAAGCATTTGAAGAAGAAGAAGTGAAGCGTACCCTGTAATAGCTTTTACATTTTCTTAAGAACCCGATAACCTACATTTGACCCACATTGAAACTTATGAAGAAGGCAATTCTATTGGTATTGTTGATTGGAGGCGGGCTGGGCATGAACCCATCTGTTCAGGCCCAGACCAAAAAAGTGCTGGCCGACAAGATCGTGGGGCAGGTGGGTGATAAGATCATCCTCCGCTCGGATGTGATCAATGCCGTGGCCGACGCCAAAAGGCAAACCCAGGGTCAGGATCATGTGATATTGCCTACTGAATGCCAGGTACTGGAAGGTTTCCTGATCAGGAAAGCGATGGTATTGCAGGCCCAGAAAGATTCACTCCCGGTTTCGGATGAAGAAATAGAATCTGCTATGGACCTGCGCATACGCAGGCTCATCATGGAATACGGATCGAAAGACGTGCTGGAAGAAATTGCCGGCAAAACCGTTTACCAGATCAAGGAAGACAATAAAGAAGCCATCAAGGAAGGCAAGCTGGCAGATGCCATGCAGGCCAAGATCGTAGACAATGTGAAGATCACGCCTACAGAAGTAAAAGCATACTATAATAAGACGCCCAAAGACAGCCTGCCCTATTACGAAAGTGAGATAGAGATCAGCCAGGTTGTAGTGCACCCGAAAGCCAATAAAGACGTGGAAGATTATGTGGCGAAGCAGATGTATGATTACAAGAAGCAGATCGAAGCCGGTACGCAGAAGATAGACCAGCTGGCCAAACTGTATTCCGAAGACCCGGCCGTGAAAGACAACGGCGGACAATACACCCTCAACCGCAACGATAAGAACTGGGATCCCGCTTTCATGGCAGCCGCATTCAGGCTCAAGGAAGGACAGGTATCACCGGTGGTAAAATCGAAATTCGGACTGCACATCATTCAAATGATCAGCCGCTCCGGGGATGAAGCAGTTGTTAAACACATACTGCGCATTCCACCGGTAACCGATGAAGAGATCACAGAAGCCAAACACAAGCTCGATACCATCCGCACCAAACTGGTGGCCGGCACCATGAGTTTTGGTGAAGCCGTAAGCAAATACAGCGATGATGAGAACAGCAAATACAGCGCAGGTTCTATCACTGCACAGGATGGCTCCGGCTCTACTTTCCTGCGTATTGACCAGATTGAGGATAAAGACCTGGTAGCCGCACTCAGAACCCTGAAGCCCGGCCAGTTTTCACAACCCCAGGTATATACCGACGACCGCAATCGCCGCGTGGTAAGGATCCTATACCTGAAGACCCGTACCGAAGCCCACCGCGAAAACCTGAAAGAAGATTATGACCGCGTAGCCAAGCGCGCGCTGGCCGAAAAGAAACAGGAGGTGCTGGAAAAATGGTTCAAAGAACACATTCCTACTTATTATGTAGCCATCGACGGCGATTTTGCCAGTTGCAGCGGTCTAGACGAATGGCGCAAAGCGGCCGACAGAACCCATTCCGCAGTAAAGAATTAATGCACTAAATCATTGAGATACAATCCCGCCCCACCGGCGGGATTTTTTTTAACAAATAAGATTTGGAAAATTAGATGTATGTACATACATTTGTGTTGTGAAATTAGAACAAGCCATACAGAGTACTAAATTCAGAAGCGAAGTGCAGAAAGCAGGATTGAACATATTATACACTGCCTGGTGGCTGAAAACCGTTACCAGCAAGGAATTGAAAGAGTTTGGCCTTACCCATGAACAATACAATGTATTGCGCATTTTAAAGGGCCGTTACCCGGAGCAGCTGTGCGTAAAAAACATTGCCTGCCGGATGATTGAAAAGAACTCCAACGTGCCCAGGATCATTGACAGGCTGGAATTGAAGAAGCTGGTTAAAAGGGCCACTTCAGCGGAAGATAAAAGAGAAACCGTGATCACCCTCACGCAGAGTGGCATCACCATCCTGGAAGCCACCACACAGCGTTTGAACAAGATGTTCGATGAGATGATGGTCCTTTCAGAACAGGAAGGCGCAGCATTGAATACACTGCTGGAAAAAGTAAGGATAAAAGAAGCGTAATATTTTTTAAATAAATAGGTGTATATACACTTAAATAATAAAGAGACAACATGAAAACCATACTTCATAAAGCAAATACCCGCGGACACGCCAATTTCGGCTGGCTCAACAGCTTCCATACTTTTAGCTTTGGCCATTACCGCAACGCTGAACGCAACCATTTCGGCGCCCTGCGTGTATTGAACGACGATACCGTAGAAAAAGGCATGGGCTTTGGCAAACACCCGCACGAGAACATGGAAATCGTTTCCATTCCGCTCTATGGCGATCTGCACCACAGCGACAGCACCGGCCGCAGTGAGATCATACGCGAACACGATGTACAGATCATGAGCGCTGGTACCGGCATCGCACACAGCGAAATGAACGCCAACAAAGACAAGGCGGTGAAATTTTTGCAGATATGGGTCTTCCCCAAAAACTACAATATTGAACCGCGTTATGAACAAAAAACATTCAACCCGGCCAACAGGCAGAACCAGGTACTCACCGTGGTAGCGCCCGACGACGAGAAAGCCGTATGGATCAACCAGGACGCCTGGTTTTCTCTGGCAAATCTTTCCAACGGGTTCGAGACCAGCTACAACTGGCACAGCAAAAACAGTGGTGTATATGCTTTTCTCATCAAAGGAAAAGCCACCATTAACGGACAGGAACTGGAAGAGCGTGATGGACTGGGTATTTGGGACACTGCCGATCCCTTGCAGATCAAAGCCGGCAGTGATGCAGAACTCCTGCTCATAGAAGTACCCATGGAACTGGAAGCAGCATAATCAAATAATTTTTTCAACGCATAAAACAAAATATCATGACAACCTACAAAATTGACCCGGCACACAGCGAAATCGCTTTTAAAGTAAAACACATGATGATTGCCACCGTATCGGGCAACTTCACCCAATTCGACGCTACTTTACAAACAGAAGCGCCCGATTTCAACAACGCAACCATTTCATTTGAAGCCGATGTGAACAGCATCAACACCAACAACGAGCAGCGCGATGGTCACCTCAAGAGCGAAGACTTCTTTGCCGCTGAGAAATTTCCTAAGCTTACTTTCGTTTCTAAAAGCTTCACCAAAGAAGACGAAGAAGAGTACAAACTCGTTGGCGACCTTACCATCCGTGGCGTAACCAAAACCGTGGAACTGACTGTAGAATACGGTGGCACCATGACCGACCCTTATGGTCAGATCAAAGCCG
The DNA here is from genome assembly GCF_000515315.1 of Asinibacterium sp. OR53. Classification (NCBI taxonomy): domain Bacteria; kingdom Pseudomonadati; phylum Bacteroidota; class Chitinophagia; order Chitinophagales; family Chitinophagaceae; genus Asinibacterium; species Asinibacterium sp. OR53. The sequence goes on along the minus strand of NZ_KI911562.1, from coordinate 813,878 downwards.
GATTCGACATCAGTGGTAAGATCAACCGTAAAGAATTCGGTCTGAGCTGGGGTGTAGTAACAGAAGCAGGCGGAGTAGTGGTGAGCGATGATGTGAAACTGCACCTGTCTATTCAGATGGTAAAACAAGCTTAATAATACAATTATGAACATAGAGATCATATCGGGAAGTCCGAGGAAAGACAGTGTAACCAACCGGTTGGCCCTTTTCTTAAAGCATTATCTTTCTGCAAAGACCAGCCACAAGGTGAACATTATTGATGTGCGGGATTGGAACCTTCCCCTGTTACAGCAAGTGTACAGGAATGTAGAGCATACGCCCGATGCCTTCAAGCCATTGGCGGAAAGGATGTTCGCAGCAGATGCTTTTATACTGGTAACGCCGGAATACAATGGCAGTTATTCTCCGGCTATGCAGAACCTGCTCGACCATTTTCCCAAGCAATCGCACAAAGCATTTGGTATTGCCACGGCATCGGTGGGCGCTTTGGGTGGTATCAGGGCCAGTCAGCAGTTATTACTGCTGATCCCTGCGCTGTTCGGCGTGGCTTCTCCGCACATGCTGGTAACACCTTTTGTGGACAAGAAATTCAATGAAAAAGGGGAGTTGGAAGATGCTTCTTTCGAAAAATCAGTGGAAACCTTCGTGAATGAATTCCTCTGGTTATCAGAAACCTTGCATCCGGAACTGGATCCGGTCTATAATTAATCGTATAAAACGTGGCGGAGTCGTAACTTCGCCACTTCTTTTTTAATACGCACCATGAGCGACGAGATCAAACACGAATGTGGTCTGGCTTATATTCGTCTCCGTAAGCCTTTCTCTTACTACCAGCAAAAGCACGGAACGGTAACGTATGGCTTAAATAAGTTATACCTGTTGATGGAAAAGCAGCACAACAGGGGTCAGGATGGAGCGGGCATCGCTTCGGTTAAACTGAACTGCGAACCGGGTTACCCTTATCTCCACCGCATACGGAGCAACGCTCCCCAGCCCATTGCCGATATCTTCTTTAAAATAGGACAGGAAATCCAGGAGCTGGAAAAATACCAGCCCGATATCAAGCAACACCCGGGGCTCATGAAGGGCCACCTGCCTGTGTTGGGTGAGCTGCTGCTGGGCCACCTGCGTTATGGCACCCAGGGTAAGAACAATGTGGAATTCTGTCATCCTTTCATCAAGCGCGACCTGTTGCCCGGTAAGAACCTGGCCCTGGCGGGTAACTTCAACCTGGTGAATACTGATGAGCTCTTTGATCTGATCAATATGAGTCCGGGTGAGTTCCAGAAACAAAGCGATCTCGCCGCCATGATGGAAGTGTTGCATCATTTCCTGGTGAGAGAAGACGAACAAAATCCCAATACCGCCGATATTTCCAAAGTGCTTAAAAAAGCCACACCGTTATTCGATGGTGGTTACACAATCGGCGGCTTGCTGGGCAACGGCTGCAGTTTTGTGATGCGTGATGCACACGGTATCCGTCCTGCTTATTATTATGTGAATGATGAAGTGATTGTAGCCGCGAGTGAAAGGGCTGCTATCCGTACCACTTTCAACGTGGGTGAGAATGAAGTGCTGGAACTGATGCCCGGCAACGCGCTCATTGTTGACGATAAAGGCAACTACAGCATACAGCAGATACTGGAACCCAAAGAAAGAAGGGCCTGCAGTTTTGAAAGGATCTATTTCTCCCGCGGCAGTGATGAAAAAATTTACCGCGAAAGGATTGCGCTGGGTCACCACCTGAGCAAGACTGTATTGGAGCGTATTAATTATGATCTCAGGAATACCATCTTCTCTTATATACCCAACACTGCCGAAGTGGCTTTCTTTGGACTGGTGAAGGGAATGGAAGAATACCTGAACAAAATAAAAGTAGAGCGCATCCTGAGCTGGGGTAATGATTTTACACCGGAGAAACTCGAAGAAATGGTGAATCGTAAGATACGCCAGGAAAAGATCGCTATCAAAGACGTAAAGCTGCGCACTTTTATCACCGAAGACTCCAACCGCAATGAAATGGTGCAGCACGTGTACGATATTACTTACGGCACCGTGAAAAAAGACCAGGATACACTGGTAGTGATAGACGACAGCATTGTGCGTGGTACTACACTCAAAGAGAGTATCGTTCGCATGCTCTCGCGCCTGGGTCCTAAAAAGATCATCGTGGTTTCTTCTGCTCCGCAGATACGTTATCCCGACTGCTATGGCATAGACATGAGCAAGCTGGGCGATTTCATTGCTTTCCGCGCTGCTACTGCGTTATTGAAAGAAAGGGGCCAGGAACACCTGCTTACCGAAGTACATGAAAAGATCAAAGAACTGCAACGTACAGGGCAGTTACACAGCGAGAACCTCGTAAAAAAAATATACGACCCCTTCACGCCCGAAGAAATATCACGTAAAATTGCAGAACTGATTACGCCGCCGGAGGTATCTACCCAGGTAGAAGTGATTTACCAGACCGTGGAAGACCTGCACGAAAGTTGTCCTACCAATACGGGCGACTGGTATTTCACCGGTAACTATCCCACACCGGGTGGTAATAAGGTGGTGAATAAAGCTTTCCTCAATTATATTGAAGGGAAAAATGTAAGGGGTTATTAATTACGCTTAGCCTATATACGCTTTCACTTTTTTCAGGAATGGGGGAACGATCTCGAACGGATCGCCGGGAGATAATGTTTCGATGGGAAGATAGCCCCTGTAAGGAGATGCATGAATGATCTGAGCGAGCTTTTGCAGGTCCATATCTTCTGACCGGCCTTGGTAATTCAATTTCTCTTTTATTTGCCAGTTGACGGCATAAGGAGCTGCTTTGGCCATTTCGCTGTAAGGCTCCTCTGTAACAAAGCTTCCTGTATCCAATACAAGACCAAACCATTCACTGTTTACTTTTTTCAGGATATCCAATGTTTGTGCTGCAGTTTTAATAAAGTCGTTATGATTCTGCACCGCTACGATGACCCCTTTTTGTTTTCCATATGCCGCACATTGCTGGAACGCATCTACGATCCATGCTTCGGTTTGTTCCCATGTATGATTTGCAGGAATGGTTTTTCCGCTGAATACTCTTATAACAGGCGCTCCCAATTTGGCTGCTGCATCAATCCATTTTTTTACAAATAGTATTTCCGCTTCACGCCTGGCCTCGTTGGGTTCGGCAAATTCATTTCGGATGCCGGTGCCGCTGATACCCAGGCCAAGGGTATGCGCTTTTTGTTTTAAACGATAGATATATTCATCGGTTGGCACTTCGGGGTAGCCAGGAAAATAATAGCCTGTAAGATCAATGGCGTCAAAACCTGTTTTGGCGGAAAAATCCATCACCGCTTCGAGGTCGGTAGTGCCTTTTGTTAATGGGCCATTGAAAGAATAGGCATTCAGGCTGATCTTAAAACGATTATCAGCAGCTGCAGTAAGGGTTTGTTTGTTCAATGCGCTTGCCCACCCGGTATTGGCCAATCCTAGTGCTGCACCACCGGTAGCAAGTGTTTGAAGAAACTTTCTTCTTGCAAGAGATTTCATGGAGGTAGTTTTAAAAACATTTATACAACAAACCGGCATTGCTTGGATAAATCAGACCCTGTTAATGAAGGCTAATGACCCGTGTGATGGTCCAACGATCATTTTTATTCCTCCAGATAATGACAAACCTGCTTGGATGCGGGATTGCATTTTTTTCCTGGTTGTTATGGAACATGTGCATTCCTATCTCCACAGCACCATAGCCAGGGATAGGGGAAACTTCAATACTTCCCTTCACCAATTCTCTGGTGACTTTACCACATATATTTTTCTCTATTGCCGCCATTATTTCCGTTTTGGATGTTGATAGACCACCGCGATCGTGATAAAACTCAATACTGTCGGACATGAGTTCCGACTGTTTTGAAAGGTCGCAATGGTTGTATGCGGTGAAGAAAGTGCTGTCCAGTTTTGCGATTGTCTCATACAGACTATTTGATTGAGAATAGGTTGCAGAAAAAACAAAAGCAACGATGGCTGTAAGAAGACCCCGTTTAATATTGGCTGCCATATTGATTGAGATTTTAATACCCGATGGCCGGGAATAGTTGTTGTGCTTAACTAAAGATAATGCTTAGTTCACACATAGCTGAAGGATGGGGCACTTACAAATGTTGAACAGCCGTGGGTTAGACAGCATGATAAGTGCGGGCCACAATCCCGCCCGGGAAAGCCTTTACATCAACCAATTTCAAGTCAAGCGGTTGTGCAAGGCCATTGAAGATCGGTAATCCCTTGCCCAGAACTACAGGATGGGTAACCAGGTGGTATTCGTCTATGAGGCCTGTTGCTATCAGGCTCTGCATGAATCCGGCGCCTCCAAGCGCGCAGATCGGTTTCCCCTGTTCGGATTTGAGTTGCTTGATTCTTACGGCAAGGTCACCATCGAAAATCCGTGCTTCCGCCCAGGAAGCCGCGGCAAGTGCCTGCTCCGCCGTTGTTGTAGGTACCGGATCGATGCCTTTAAATCCTTTTTGGGTGAAGACTGCTTTGGGAATTTCGTTCATCGGCGCGGCAAAAGGACCGGCGGCGGTTGGCCAGTAGGGAGCCATATTCTCAAACGACTTGCGACCCATGATGATCAGACCTGCTTCACGGGTTTGCGCAACGGCCCAGTCCCTCGACGTTTCATCTGAGCTTTTGAATATCCAATCGTTTTCTCCATTGGGACCGCCAACAAAACCGTCGATCGACATCGACATCTTCATGATTAGCTTACGCATGGTTCAATAATTTGTTTCCAAAGCTAAGTCCCATCTATGAAATGAAAAGGGTTAAAAGCGACATTCCAAGGCGGTGATTGCGTCACACTTTAACAGGTTTGCTGTTTGTACTGGCCAGGAGTCAGACTGGTAACCTTTTTAAAGATCTTAGAAAAATAGGAGACATTTTCAAATCCTGTTTCTTCGGCAATTTCGATATAAGATAAGTTACTAGTTGTAATCAGGTATTGAGCCCGCTCAATGCGCTTCACATGTATATATGTCAATGGCCTTTCTCCGGTAAACTGCAAAAAAATCCGTGAAAAATAATCCTGATGAAGGTTTGCTCTTTTCGCTAAATAATCAACGGTCAAATTGCTCGTCAGATTTAATTGAATATAGCTGATCGCGTCCAAAATCTTTGAGGGTATAGGGGCTGGATTTTTGTTTTTAAATTGTTTTGAACTTAAAAACCGGGAGATTAATTGAAGAATTATACCCTGTGTTTCTAAATAAGTGGAATCACTAACAATGTTATTAAGCTCCTGGTAGCTTTTGTAATAGATAGTTTTCTCGTAAACTTTTGGATTATCTGAACGATTAATACCCCTGCCAGGATTTATTTCCAATAATCGCTTAAAGTTTGCAATATCGGTTTCCAGTGCAGGCATTTTTATGACTTTCTGGTTGTATTCGAAAAGCGAAAGCCCCACCGGGGACTCTTCGAAGAAATGAAGGAAATATTGGCTTAAATAAGCATCACAACGCAAATGACACAATGTAAAGCTCGGAATTATGTAAAGAAACCCTTCTTCCAGCTTGATCTTTTCAGTGTTACTCAATACCAAACCTTCACCTTCATCGATATAATAAATCCGAAAATATGGGCTGATTACGTTTCCGTAATTCCATTTCTCGTTTAGCTTAACGTAGTCAACATTAAGAAGCGAGAAAGTATGCCCCAATAGTCTTTTGCTCATAACAAAAATGTACGTGCTTTAAAGTACGAAAAAGCCGGATTTGTATAAAAAAAAGTCTTTTTAATACAATGATAAACTTAAGGCTTAAGAATAAATTTGTAAGAAGCGAATCTTTTAAAATTTCATAAGAAGCCATAATGAAAACTTTAGTGTGCACAAAGCCCGGCGGGTTTGAATATGTTACTGCAGAACAGCCGGAGCTAAACCCCGGGCAAGCCATTATAAAAATCAAAAGAATCGGAATTTGCGGAACTGATTTACATGCCTTCGAAGGAACACAACCTTATTTTGAATACCCACGCATTTTAGGTCATGAGCTTTCTGGTGAATTAATTGCAGTTGATAATGCTGCTGGTTTTGAAACAGGGGAGGCGGTTACTTTTATTCCTTATTTTTTTTGTGGTAGATGCATTGCTTGTCGGAATGAAAAACAAAACGCTTGTGTGAATATAAAAGTGTGTGGTGTGCACCAACATGGAGGAATGGTGGAATATCTTTCAGTTCCTTCTTATTCTTTAATTCACGGTGATGGATTAAGCTATGACGCACTGGCTCTTGCAGAGCCTTTAGCAATTGGCGCTCATGGTGTGAGAAGAGCCGAGGTGAGAAAAGATGAATTTGTTTTAGTGATTGGAGCCGGGCCAATAGGGTTGGGAACAATGGAATTTGCAAGAATTGCAGGAGGAAAAGTAATTGCCCTTGATATCAATAATGATCGCTTAAAGTTTTGTAGAGAACAACTAAAAGTTGAACATACTATTAATGCGATGGATGCTGATGTTGTACTGCAATTGAAGGTTATCACCAATGGAGATATGCCGGCAGTTGTAATTGATGCTACAGGCAATTTGAAAGCGATAAATAGCGGGTTTCAATACATGGCACATGGAGCAAGGTATGTTTTGATTGGATTACAGAAAGGTGAAATCAATTTCAGCCATCCCGAGTTTCACAAACGGGAAGCTACATTAATGAGCAGTAGAAATGCAACGAGAAAGGACTTTGAACATGTAATTGCTTGTATGAAGGAGAAGAAAGTAGACCCCACCACTTACATTACTCACCGGGTTTTCTTTGACCAGGTGAGTCACGAATTCGAAAGATGGCTAAACCCGGCAAATGGCGTAATAAAAGCAATGGTAGAAATGTATTGATCTGATATGAAGGGGCTGCAATGGATAAAATTTCTCAACAAGCGCTTATAAACTAATAACTTATAAAATGAAACGCAGAACATTAATCAAGGGAATGGCCGCCACTTTACCATCTATGTGGTTGTCCGGTGCATTTGGAAGTAATTTTCTTAAAGAACAACATTTAGGAGAGCCTATCGCAAAAGGTCCATTCAACCCTAGCTGGGAATCGTTGCAGCATTATAAAACACCAGAATGGTTTCGTGATGCAAAATTTGGCATATGGGCACACTGGGGGCCGCAATGCCAGCCTGAAGCCGGTGATTGGTATGCAAGAAATATGTACGAGGAAGGATCACGGCAATATAAATTTCATCTTAAAAAATACGGACATCCTTCGAAATTTGGATTTAAAGATGTGATCAATGAATGGAAAGCGGAGAAATGGGATCCCGAAGAATTGGTGAGCTTGTATAAAAGTGCAGGCGCACAATATTTCATGGCACTTGCCAATCACCACGATAACTTTGATTTATACAACAGTAAATATCAAAAGGATTGGAACGCTACCAAGATTGGCCCTAAGAAAGATTTGATTGGCGGATGGGCAAAGGCAGCAAGAAACAATGGATTGCCATTTGGCGTGAGTATTCATGCATCTCACGCATGGCGCTGGTACGAAATGGCACAACGTGCAGATAAAACCGGACAATATTCGGGCATTCCTTATGATGGAAAACTAACCCAGGCAGATGGTAAAGGAAAATGGTGGAGTGGATTGGATCCCCAGGAGTTATATGCCCAAAATCATCCTTTGAGTCAAAATAGTTTAGATAATAATTTCGACACCCGGCAATGGGATTGGGGCAACGGGGTATATCCACCCAGCAAAGCATACATCGATAAATTTTATAATCGTACTGTAGACCTTATCAACAAATACAATCCTGATGTCGTTTATTTCGACGACGACAAGCTTCCGTTCTGGCCGGTTAATGATGCGGGCTTGCGCATTGCCGCTCATTTGTACAACAAAAGCATTGAAGAGCATGGCGTGCTTCGTGCAGTCCTCAACGGAAAAATGTTAAATGAGGACCAACGCAAAGCCATGGTTTGGGATATTGAAAGAGGACAGGCCAACGATATTCAGCCGCTGCCGTGGCAAACCGATACTTGTATTGGGGGCTGGCATTATGATCGCGGACTGTATGAACGCAATGGTTACAAAACAGCAAAGTCTGTTATTCAAACGCTTGTAGATATTGTTAGCAAAAATGGTAATCTGATGTTGAACATTCCTGTTCGCGGAGATGGCACCATTGATGAAAAAGAAAGAAAATTAGTTGAGGAAATTGGCAACTGGATGAAAGCAAATAGCGAAAGTATTTATGCTACAAGGCCATGGAAGATATTTGGTGAAGGGCCTGCACAAGAAGCAGCGGCTCAACTTAATGCGCAAGGTTTTAATGAAGGGAAAGGTAAGCCGTTTACATATGAAGATATTCGCTTTGCTACCAAAGGCGATGTGCTTTATGCTACTGCATTGGGTTGGCCGCAAGATGGAAAGCTTATTATAAAAAGTCTTGCAAAAAACAGCCGGCATTTTCCAAAAGAAATTCAAAAAGTGGAGTGGGTACCTGCCGGGCAACCATTATTGTTTCAACGAACCGAAACGGAACTTGTGGTTAGTTTGCCCGAGAACAATGCTGATACATATGCCTGTGTTTTGAAAATACTATAATTTGTAGAAGTTAAGGCTGCTTCAATTTTAATTCTTCAAGAGGCAACAGTCTTGAGTCTTCAATTGCGGCTGTTCTATGCCCACTATTTTCATATACTCCGGGTTTTAAATGATCTCCTCTTCCAATGAATAACATCTCTCCACCGGAAGCTATTACAAAAGGAAAAGGGTTCTGTATATACAAGTTGTAAGCTTCGCACCCACTTATTTCCCGATCTGGTTTTAAATCAAGAAAAGATGAATAGTTTAAGCGATTTTTACTCGTTCAACTGCTTTGGAACCAAAAGTGGGTTGCTGCCGTATTAAAACGCCCTAAAGGGATCAAAAACGCCGAACACGAGGGTATTTTCGGCAGAATTGATACCGTCATCTTAAGGAAAGATGAAGCCTTATCATATTGATTGCACTGTTAAATAAAGTATCTATTATACAAACTTGTTTGTATATCTTAACTGACCACGGAAAGGTATTTTTGTCATTACATGAATCAACGCGCGCTATATATTACGATATTGCTGTTTTGTTTAACAGCTGCGATTCATTATACTGTTGCTGCCCGCCCCTTTTCTGATACTTTGTACCTGACAGGCAAGCATCAATACGATCTTAAAGGATACCTGGAATATTATTGTGATACGGCTTTACTACCGATAGATTCAGTTATTAAGATCAATAATGCCGGGAAATTTGAACGGTTGAAGAAAGATGTGCTGAACAGCGGATTTTCCAATAAATATTATTGGCACAGTCTGCACCTGAAAAACCCAACATCATCGACAATGGAGATAATGTGGCTTTTCCAGAATGCAACAGTGAACGAAATGAAAGTGTATAAGGTATCTAATAATAGAATTACCTCGCTAGGAGTTACCGGTGATCATTTTGCATTCAATCAACGACCTTATTATTTCTATCTCTTTGTTTATCCATTGTCCCTACAACCTGGCGAAGATGCCCGGTTCTATGCATTCATAAATAAAAAAGGGGAAAACCTCAAACAGCGCTTCCAGTTGATGGATGCAAAAACATTGCAACAGCTGCAAAGCAACGCCTATTTTGTCATGGGCATTTTAACAGGCATCCTATTGCTGGTATTTTTATTTAATGTTTTTCTGTTTTATTCCCTCAGAGATGCCATTCACGGATGGTATGCACTTTACGTGCTGGCAACTTTATGGCAGATGCTTGCATTTGAAGGAATGGATTTTCAATTTCTCTACCCAGCGGTTCCTTCCATTAATGATATTGCTAAATTTATCAGCTGCGGACTTAACCTGCTTTTAATGCTGCAGGTAATGCAGAAATTTTTTGACCAAAAGAAAGAGAACTCCCGCTTTTTAAAAGGTACTATTGTTTTCAAGGCCGCGATTATTTTTTTAATTATCTCCTGTATACCTGTATATAAATTATTCCATTCGATGATCCTGAAGGAGACCTATACGTTATTTTTCAGTGTAACAGCAGTCCTTTCATTTGTACTCATTGTTTTCTCTGCGATAGAAAGAGTGAGGCAAGGATTTAAACCGGGTTATTTTTACCTGTTTGCCCTTACTCCATTATTCCTGGCCACAATTGAATTTATACTCAATCTATTCGGGGTCATTACAACCTTTGACACTACAATGGGTTATATGCTTAGCCGGATACAATTGGGAGTTGTATTTGAAACACTGGTGATCTCCTTTGGTATTTTATATAGGTACAACCTGTTCAAGAAAGAAAAGGAAAAACTTTCTTTGGAGTTGGAGGGGCAAAAGATCGCCACGGCAGGACATATCATTTCTGCCCAGGAGATGGAAAGAAAGCGTATCGCAGAAGATCTGCATGACGAGTTGGGAGGAGATATCGCTGCCATCAAAATAAACCTTCAAAAAGCAACGGTTGATACGGAAAGATTGAATAAGGTGATAAAGCTGTTGGATAAAGCCTCTGGTGATATACGCAGTATTTCGCATAACCTGATGCCTCCCGATTTCAGCGCCACACCGCTGGATATCTTGTTGGATAGTTATTACAGGCAACTGAACAACGAACATGGAATTGTTTTTCAGTTCCATGTGAATGGTGAATCTGGTAAATTCACCAAGGAAGATGAATTGATGATATACCGCATCATCATGGAACTGACGAACAATGTAGTGAAACATTCTTGTGCTACAGAGGCTACGGTTCAGATGATCTATTGTGATACATACCTGGAAGTGATAGTGGAGGATAATGGTAAAGGAATACCCGCTGAACCCAATAAAAAAGGGATAGGTCTGAAGAATATACAATCCAGGATCAATTACCTGGATGGAAAAATTATATTTGACAGCAACGAGTACGGAACTACCATTATTATTCAATTACCTTATAAGATCAATAATGGAAAAGACTAAACTCATTATAGCCGATGACCATAATTTATTTTTAGAAGGCCTGTTGTCGATGCTTACCTCGGAAAGAGATATGGAAGTAATGGCCATAGCAAACGACGGGAAAGAGTTGCTTGAACTGCTGCATAAAAATAAGCCCGACGTGGTATTACTTGATATCAATATGCCAGGAATGAACGGTATTGAAGCTGCCAGGATATTGAAACGGCAGTATCCATCTATTAAGCTCGTTATGCTATCTACCTATAATGAAGAACACCTGGTAGAAAAAGCGAAAACCTTCGGAGCTCATGGGTATCTGTTGAAAAATGCCAACAAAGAAGAACTAATGCAGGCCATTCGGCAGGTAAATCAGGGACAGCTTTGCTTTCCAACAAAGAAGGTTGTTGAACCAACCCGATTCTCGGAAATAGACCCTTTCCTGCAACAATTTAATCTCACCAGGAGAGAAATGGAGCTATTACAATTGATTAAGCAAGATTTAACCAACCAGCAAATTGCCGACCAGCTTCATTTGAGTATTTACACGGTAGAAACACACCGGAAAAATATTATGCAGAAGCTAAAGCTGAAAAAACCGGTGGAATTAACCAGGTTTATTATCCAACATAACCTGTAATAATAACCATTCAAAATACAAACTGGTTGGTATTTTGAATGGTTTTGTTTTTTGTCACTTTAGACTGATGGTAAATAGTCTGATGATACTTAGCAGTAAAACTACTTACCTGAAAAGTCATGAAAAAAACAATATTCACTTTTTCTTTCCTGTTATTTCACTTAGCAATGATGGCGCAAATGCATGGCTTTGGCTTTTCTTATCATTATAAGAACGGCCAGGAAAGCCCACAAGACGACCCTTTTTCTGCTTATTATGTGGTGAACAGTATCTATCCGGGATCTCCGGCATACCAGGCAGGAATAATGGCGGGTGATAAAATAACCGCCATCAGCGGTATTGCCATTAGCAACAAATCCCTGGATGAAGTGAAAGAAATGATGAAGCCGGAAACCATCGAAATCAAAACTTCCAGAAATAGCCAGGAGTATGCTCATGTACTTACCAAAGCGTTTGTGGATATAGATACCTTGCTATTTTCTGGTCTTAACAGGTTGCTGTTACAGGCCGATAGCAGCTTCGGAGATTTCAAGGGCGCTGCCACTGAAAAAGCATTTATTTATGAGTCGAAAATTCAATTGACGCCAACGCATCAAACCACATTACGAAAACATATGCTGTTAAAGCAACATGATGTGGTTTCCTATTGCTATTCAGGCGATTCTCCACAAGAAGCGATGAGCGTATTCGCCAGGTATGAACAACAACTCAATTTTTATTTTGGTCTCCAGGCTTACTCACAAGAATATCAGGCTGCTGATACTTCTTTTTTTCATCAAATTAGTTTCAGCAAAAAAACATTCAAAGGTTACCGGGCATGCCGAACGTATTTATCTGCTTATAGAACCGAAGATAGAAGTCATTATGAAGTCGCATTAGTTGTTGAAGGAGGAATTAAACCTTCCTGTGTATTTGTGAACCCCGATACAACACAAACTTCAACGGAATTCAGGAATAAGATTCAATACCTGTTTAATAGTTTTTATACCAATAAAGTACATGAGAACCTGGCTGGGGCCCCTTTGTACGATGGCGCTACTTCGTATTATTCGAAATATTGTTTTAAAGAAGCAAAATGTATGGTGTTTACAATGGATGATCTACAATTTAGTCATAAAGTGCCGAAATATTATTTCACAGCGGAATACAGGTGGCTAAGCCAGCAGAAAGCCGATTCTATATTCAATGAACTTTACAGAGACATTCAGAATTCATTAAGTAGCCAATTTGTTTATTATGAGAAGGTGGGCGAGTTTGACCACATATTTGACAAAAGAAGCATAGTATTCGCTCCAGATCTTGGGCACATAACGCCGTATAAAGAGCATTTTATTACACTTTCTTTACAGGTTTCCAAAGACAACAATTATACCGTTAGAATTGAAATAGAATGAAAAAAATATTCGAAAATCCGTCATTTTGGCTACTCCTGGCTGGTAATTTATACATCTTTATTCGGTATATAGAGCGCCAGGGTACTATTGATGCCGTTATTTTCCTTTACCTGGTACAGAGTATGCTGCTGGGGTTATTCAATGCATTATCTATTGTCTTTTGCAAACCCTCCCCAAACAGTAATCATTCGCTTCTATTCAGGATAAAACAGGCTTTGTTTTTTCTTTTTCATTTTAGTTTTTTCAATTTTATGCTCTATGTTTTCCTGGCGAATGACGCAATAAGCAGGCAGGGAGGTGATTGGAAAATGTTCCAGGTAGCTTTTTGGCTACTGGTAGCTTCAATGATAGCCGATAATTCAAGGCTGATCATTCATTCATTTAATAAAGGAATAGACATAGGAAAATTGTTTTTTCTTCCATACCTGCGGGTCGTTCCAATAGGTGTCATAATTTTTTGTATTACCTACCTGCCTTCCGATTTCGGGCTGGTATTTCTGGTACTGAAAATAATTACTGATATAGGCAGCTATATGATTTGTGAACGCCTGCAAAAGCTATAAAATACAAACCAGTTGGTATTGTAAGGCGATATGGTTGCCTCCTACTTTTATCATCAAAACTTTTCAATTATGAAGATAAAAATATTTTCTGCTGTCATCTTACTGCTTGTTGTCACTGGCAAGACCTGGGGGCAACAGTTAGACAAAGAGAAGCTCTCCGGTATCAAATCATTGGCATTTGCCTATTGTTGGGGAGTTCCTGATATTACCATTTTCAATTCAACGAAAATTGATGTTAAGAAATATGGATTCGATCAACAGCCTTTTTACGATTTCCTGGAAAAGAAAGTAGTTGAAAAGATGAATGCTGCTAATATTAAATTGATTCCCTTCAGTGAGTCACAACCGGTGTACTCCAGCATGACAAAAATGGTAACAGCCTTGTCTGAGATACAGGGTAAGCCGGCGCCTACGCAAGAACAGATCAACCAGTTGAATAACCAGATGGAGCAATTACAGAAATTACAGCAGATGGTCAATATGAAGATGGGAGGTAGAGGGAGCGGGCTTGTCACGGGTAATTCTAATGCTATCTCAAGCAGTAACACCAGCGTAGCTTTAGCGCCTGCAATTGATAAGAACGGACAAGAAAAACCAGGCGCTGTTATTGCAGACTATTACAGCGATGAAGCATTGAAAGTATATGCCAGGATGGCAAAAGATATGAATGCAGATGCTTTTATGATCATTCATGTTTCAGTTTATTTTTCATCTGAAACAGCGGATGGGAAAACGCTAGGTGGGTTTAGCAATATGTTTCACAAAGAACCACCTCATGCAATAGTTAAGCTGGATTTCCGGATATATGATGCCGAGGAGAAGCCTATCGTCTTGTTTAAAAACAAAGATGCAATTCGCGGGTACAGCAAAGAGGCTTTGGTTTCTTTCAAATCTTCATTCGGGCATTTTGAATGGAATAACGGAGAAGCCGAAAAGATCGAATATGATGCTATGGAACAAGCTGTAAACAATATCGCGGCCAAGATAGACAAGGGAAGCTTTTAGAGAAAATAGAGCTATCATTTATACGAGTATTGATATGTTATTTTCTTTCATGACAGGTAATTGGAACGCACTTGGTTCTGGGCAAACCCACATCAAACCCACAGTATTCCCACACCAACCCACTTTTAATGTGGTTTATCGCGGTTTATTTGTATTTTAATGTATATTTAAAAGGTATCAATACCGGGTCAACTCTAAATCAATCAGATGGCCCTGAAACTGAAAAAAACGTTTAGCATGGAATAATATTTGCATTTTGTTTCCAATGTCTTTTAATGAAAAAAGGTCTTAGCATTTTCGCTAAAACCTTTTCTAGTATTGGGCTCCCAAAGCTGGACTTGAACCAGCGACCCTCTGATTAACAGTCAGATGCTCTAACCAACTGAGCTATTTGGGAATACCTGCCCTATTCGGGGTTGCAAAAATAGGGAAAAATGTATTCCGGAAAAACCAGTTCAGAAAAAATATCTCATAACCACCAACCCTTCTGTTCTATCCCAATATATATGCCATCCGGGCGCTGTTCGGCTAAATAGGTTTTGAGGTAATAACCCTCGCCACTCGTATTACGACCATTTTGCATATTAAAGCGATAACGGTGTACCGGGCATACTACATGGCCCTGTGCATCAATATATCCATCGGACATGATGCCGCTGGCATGCGGGCATTTTTGCGCAAAAGCATAGAACTGGCTTCCAAAACGCGCCATGGTTATTTTTTTACCATCTGCTTCTACCTGGCACATATTATTGTCTTGCCATGGAAGTAAGGCAGCATCATCGGCAATCTTGAACCAGTGGATCTTTTTTTCTGTCATGGAAACTAAAAATGAACGGTGCGGTAAGGATAACGCACCTGGTACATATCGCGCACTTTATTCAATATCAGTTCGCGCAGGGCATCTACATTTCTTCGCTCCAGGGCCGAAACGAATACGCAATTGTTATGGGTAATTTCATCCCACCGGTCTTTCAGGTCCTGCAAAATCTCTGTTTTCACACTGTCTTCCAGCCATTCGTCGAACGTGCGCTCTTCGTACAGGTCCATTTTATTGAAAATGGTGAGTATGGGCTTTTCAAAAGCTTTCAGGTCTTGCAAGGTCTTGTTCACCACACCTATCTGCTCTTCATATTGCGGATGGGAAATATCTACTACGTGCAATAAAATATCTGCCTCTCTCACTTCATCCAGTGTACTCTTGAAACTTTCTACCAGGTGGTGCGGCAGTTTGCGAATAAATCCTACGGTATCACTCAATAAAAAAGGTGTGTTTTCAAATACCACTTTGCGGGTAGTGGTATCGAGCGTAGCGAACAATTTGTTTTCCGCAAACACTTCGCTCTTGCTCAGTAAATTCATCAGCGTGCTTTTGCCCACATTGGTATAACCCACCAGTGAAACACGTATCAGCTCGCCGCGGTCTTTGCGTTGGGTGAAGGACTGCTTGTCTATTTCCGCCAAACGCTTACGTAAGAGCGATATCTTATCCTTCACAATACGACGGTCGGTTTCGATCTCCGTTTCACCTGGTCCGCGTGTACCGATACCACCTCCCTGTCTTTCAAGGTGCTTCCACATACCCTTGAGGCGGGGCAGCAGGTATTGGTATTGCGCCAGCTCTACCTGCACTTTGGCCTGCGCTGTACGGGCGCGCCGTGCGAAAATATCGAGGATGAGGTCGCTGCGGTCGATCACTTTGATGCCGAGCTCTTTTTCAATATTGGTGATTTGTGAGCCGGTGAGCTCGTCGTCGAAAATAACGAGGTCTATCTCCCTGTCCGTTGCATATTCGCGTATCTCTTCCAGCTTGCCCTTTCCTACAAAAGTGCGGCTGTCGGGATGCGCCATCTTTTGTGTAAACCGCTTAATAGCAATAGCCCCGGCGGTCTCAGAGAGGAACGCCAGTTCATCGAGGTATTCGGCAACCTGTTCATTGGTCTGATCTTTCTGTATCAATCCCACCAGCACAGCCTTTTCTTCACGCTGTATAACCTGCTTTTTTTCGATCATAGGGTGCAAAGGTAGGGTGGATCGTTAATAAAAAAGGGCAATGCCATTCAGCATCGCCCTCTCAATGATATATTCACACGAACAATTTAAAGCCCGCTGATGGTAAGCCCGATAGAGAATTTGTGCATATTCGGCCCCACTCCGTCTTTCAATACGCTGGTGATCTGGTATCCCGCATCCAGCGAAATGATACCATAACCAATACGGCCGGTTACCGCCAGCATGGTGCCGTCGATGAAACGTTTGTCGTACTCTTTTACAATATAAGAAGGTCCATAAATAGAAGCGCCGTTCTTGTTCACCAGGTTCTTACCCTTGGTGTAAGCCTTCAGCAAAGTACCCACTTTCACGCCCAGGGCCGCTTTCCAAGATTTGTTGGGATTGGCGGGATTGGCATAGTAGCGCAATTCAACAGGCGCTTCCAGGAATATGGTAGTAAGCTTGTTCTTTTTGAAATGATCTGTACTGTCCTGGTTGATGAAGGGCAGCTTGGAAGCCATTGATTTGATGTCCACCTTGGTGTTATGGAAGAACATATTGCTGGTACCGATGCCCGCCCCGAGTCCCACGCTGAAATGAGGATTGGTTTTGAAGGGCTTATCCAACATGAAATAAAAGTTGAAATGCCTGCTGAAACCGCTGGTCCTCACGCTGTCGGGAGCCCCTTGCCAGCTGTCGATACCATATTGGATCATGAAATGGTCGGCCGACCTGCTGCTGATATCTATCTTACTCCAGTCTTTCTTAGTCTTTGTTTCCGTTTGTGCAATAGATAAAATGCTCAGAGAAACGCCCAGCAGTAATAGTAGTGTTTTTTTCATTTGATAGCTATGAGGGGCAAAAATAATAGAATTGACTGCACCCCGGCCGTTAAAAATAAGTCAAATCGCCGGAAAGGGCTTTATAAATAAAAAAAGAGCGGGCTTGCCCGCTCTTTTTCAACCCCATTCTATCACTCACACTAAGCCAGTACGGTGATCAGTCCCTTCAGCACTGCGCCCAGTTTAACAGCTTCCAATACCCTTGCTTCACTGCTTCCATGCTGTAAAACAGATTGCTCATGCGATCTCACGCACAGCTCACAACCATTTACTGCCGAGATCACCAGGCTCACCAGTTCAAAGAACTCTTTTCCCAACACCGGGTTCATCATGATGCTCATTTTGATACCGGCCGGATGGTTCTGGTAGAATTCTTTATTGGTGAAATGGCGAAAACGGTAAAATATATTATTGGTATTCATCAGCGATGTACAGGCAACGATCTCTGCCAGTTCGCCTTCATTGGCGCCGGCTTCGAGCGCCTGGCGCGAGAAACCTTCTCCGAGCACTGTATGCTTTTCATTCACGGCTACCGCCAGTGCCAGCAACAATGCTTCCTTTTTGTTCAGGTATTGTGTGTTGTTGAGCACATTGCCCACATTGATCTTCAGGTCGCGGATGTATCTGGCATCCACGTCGAGCAGGGCCTGTGCATTGGCAGAAACGGCGTAGTCAGACAACTGCAGGTCGTTGAGCAGGTTGCTGAAAGTTTCATTTTGTATGATGGATTCACTCATGATACGCGTATTAATTCAGGTTCAACTGTGTGGTGAGGGTCTCTTCGCCTTTGCTCCAGTTACAAGGGCAGAGTTCGTCGGTTTGCAAAGCATCCAGTACACGGATCACTTCCTGCACGCTGCGGCCTACATTCAGGTCATACACACTTACCCAGCGAACAATACCCTGCGGGTCGATGATGAAAGTAGCGCGGTATGCGATCTTCTCTTCTGCATCCAGGATACCCAGTTCTTCGGCCAGTGATTTGGAAGTATCGGCCAGCATGGGGAATTTCAGGTCGCGCAGGTCGTTGTGATCCCTTCTCCAGGCGGCGTGTACAAATTCAGAATCGGTAGAAGCGCCGATCAGTACCGCATCGCGGTCGGTGAATTCGCTGTGTTTTTTGTTGAATTCGGCAATCTCGGTCGGACAAACAAAAGTAAAATCCTTAGGCCACCAGAACATAACAGTCCATTTGCCTTTTTCAGTTGCATACCCGTTTGTCAATTCAACGAACTCTTTTCCTTTCTCGATAGAAACCACTGCTTTTTTCTTGAATGCAGGAAACTGGTTTCCAATAGATAATACCCTATTACTCATATTGTGTAGTTGTTTTTTACAATACTGAAAATGGACAAGCAATAATAAAGATGTAAATGACCGGTAGCCGGTTTGATTGTAATGCAAATGTCAGCTATTCGATGATAGCTTTCTATATATAATATCTATAGATTGATAGATAAAATCTATAATGTTTACTTCGTTTTTATTTTCAAAATATCATCGAACTGCTCCAGGCTGAGTTGCTTTGCAATGATGTGTTTGTCTTTGTCGAGCAGGTAGAAAGTAGGGGTCTTGATGATGTCGAATAACTGACGGTAATTAGCCTGTCCTGATTTTTCGGTGGCTTCTTTAGCTTCTTTTGTTTCGTAAGCCTGCAGCCAGTCGGATGATAAGCTCTTGGCCGCTATGAATTTTTTCCAGGAAGGAATTTCATTCTCATAAATATTCACCGATAACACTTTCACGCCCATGTTTCTCCACTTGGCCTTATATAATGAATCGAGCCGTGGAATTTCTTCCTTGCAATGCCCACAGTTAGGGTCCCAGAAAGCGATCATGGTAAAAGGCGCCTGGATAGCATACAAAGACACGGCTTTGCCCGTGGTATCGCTGAGGTTGAGTGTGGGCGCGGGCTGGCCGATCTGGTTGGCCATCAGGAAATAAGCCCGCTCCGTAACCGTTTTACGCGAAGCCTGGTTCAGCAGCACGGTATCTCCCTTGGCATAAAAATTTTCGAAGAGATACACAAATACTTTGTCCTGCCCCATGAATTCGGGATTCATGTATTTGTTGGTGAACTTGGTGAGCAGGTAAGGATAAATCTCTTTACCTGTTCTGGCATATAGTAATATGTATTTCACTTCTGCAATAATAGAGTCGGGTTCGGGAGATACATAGTATTTAAAATATTCATCAAGCTTGAGTTCAAAGAATGGCGTGCGCAGCAGGCGGTCGTCGTTGAAATTCACATCATCCCAATAATGTTCTTTTACAAAACGATAAGGATACAACGAATCAGCCTTGCCATTTACAATGGGAATGGCCGGCGCCGTAGGCCGCTTCATAGTATTGAACAGCATGGCCAGCAGCGACTGGGGATATTTTGCAATGATGTCCGACTGGTATTGACGGATTGCTTTATCGGCTTTGACCAACTCGGCCCTTGCAGCGGCGGAATCGGCACCAGTCCTTGCGGCGTGATAGCTGGCTTCGTACTGCTGGATCTTTTTGCCCTGTGCCGTGGATATTTCTGAATAGGTTTTGAAAAGATCGTTATCGAAAGAACCGGTGATGACTGCCTGTTCTTTGAGTGCGGTATCGGCTGCAATGGAAAAATGCTGCTTGTCATCCATCAATAATTCAAACTGAATGGTGAGTTGCGGCGATACCACGAAATAAATGCCCCCTGTGAGTTTGTTGGCACCGCGAAATACCCCCTGGCTTTTATCGTTCAGCATAGCGGAGTCAACCAGCGCCTTACCTTTGCCCATATAGCTGCCGAGGTACACTTTGCAGTTCTTAAGCGGGGTAAGGGTGATATTGATATTGCGTCCGTTGGTAGTAACCTGGGGCTTAACAGGCACTGTTTTTTTCTGTGCTGCAAGCGAAAGACCCGAACAAAGGAAGATCAAAAAGATGCTGATACGATTCATAATAAGGTATTGGATGGTAAATGTAGTTAAATAGGCTATCCTGATTACATTTGCAACCGTGGGAAAACAAAGAAAAAATACAATTTTAGAAAATGTTTTGGTACAGGACTATGCCGCTGAAGGAAAATCTTTGTCGCGCGTGGATGGAAAAGTGATATTTATTGAAGGTGCTGTGCCCGGAGATGTAGTAGACATCAGGTTATCAAAGAACAAATCCGACTGGGCCGAAGGCCAGGCCATCCAGATCAAAACACCATCACCCACCCGTGTAACACCTTTTTGTTCGCATTTCGGTGTTTGCGGAGGTTGCCAGTGGCAGATGCTGCCTTACGAACAACAACTCGTGTACAAACAAAAACAGGTAACAGATAACCTGCAACGCATTGGCAGGATCAGTTTGCCACCCATTTCACCCATCATCGGCGCCGATGCTACTACCGGCTACCGGAACAAGATGGAATATACTTTCGCTACACGCAAATTCATCCCTGCAGATGAGTTCCAGCAAATGAAAGCAGCAGGTCTTTCCTGGGAATCGCAACCCGGCGCTGCAGGTTTTCATGTGAGGGGGTTTTTCGACAGGGTAGTGGAGATTGATACCTGTTACCTGCAGGAAGAACCCACCAATCAATTACGCAAAGCAGCCGCACGGTTTGCCATAGAAGAGGAACTTCCTTTTTACGATATCAAACAACACCAGGGCTGGTTGCGCAATATGCTGGTGCGCAATACGACTACCGGTGAACTGATGGTGAACCTGGTATTCGGATATGAAGATACAGGCGCCAGAAAAAAATTACTCGATCAACTCTTGCATGATTTTCCGCAGATCACCACTTTATTATATACCATCAATACGAAAAAGAACGACAGTCTCTACGATCTCGACTCCAAAGTGTATCATGGCAAAGGGTATATAATAGAAACACTGGAAGATTTCAGGTTCAAGATCAGTCCCAAGTCGTTTTTCCAGACCAATACCCGCCAGGCCGAAAAATTATACAGGGTAACGCGCGATTTCGCGGAGCTCGATGGAAGCCAGGTAGTGTACGACCTGTATTGCGGCACCGGCAGTATTGGTATTTTTGTAAGCAAAGGAGCGCAGAAAGTAGTGGGTGTGGAAGCTGTGGCCGATGCCATTGCCGACGCTAAAGAAAATGCACAACTGAACGGCCTGGCCCATACTGCTTTTTTCACGGGCGATGTGATCGATATATGCGACGATGCTTTCTTTACCACCCATGGCCAGCCCGATGTGGTGATCACCGATCCGCCAAGGGCGGGCATGCATGAAAAGCTCGTTAAAAAACTACTGGATATTGCAGCCCCCACCGTGGTTTATGTAAGTTGCAATCCGGCAACACAGGCGCGCGACCTGGGATTGCTGGATGAAAAGTACCGGGTAGAAAAAATACAGCCGGTTGACATGTTCCCGCATACCTTGCACATAGAAAACGTTGTACAGTTAAAATTGAAGGATCAATGACAGAATTCAGGCCCAGCCGGTTTGAGATATTACCTACCATCATCAAAAACCTGCTCATCATCAACGGATTGGTTTTCCTGGCGCAGAATACGATAGGAAAGAGCCCGGCTATTGCTGCGCAGCTGGACGACCTTTTTGCACTGCATGCATGGCAAAGCGGTCTCTTCAGGCCCTGGCAGCTTGTTACGCACATGTTCATGCACGGCGGGTTCTGGCATATTGTTGGAAATATGTTTGCGCTGTGGATGTTTGGATCGATACTGGAGAACCTTTGGGGATCGAAGCGGTTCCTGATCTTTTACTTTATATGCGGACTGGGCGCAGCTTTCATACACCTGCTGTTCCTGAGCTATGAATTGACGCCCATGATGCACGACTATGCATCGATCGTGAGCCGCCATTCGAATGGAAGCGCTGCGGCATTAACAGATGCCATCATGCAATTTGGACGTAAATACCAATTGCAATATGCAGCGGATCCCAGACTCGTATCATTTATAGATGCCAATCCCGGTGACACCGGAATTGCCAATCAATTGTTCAAGGTGGTCACGGATTACTATGAAAAAAACATCGACATGGCCACGATCGGCGCCAGCGGCGCAGTGTTCGGAGTGCTCGCTGCTTTTGTGTACCTGTTCCCCAACACCTATATCTATCTCTATTTCCTGGTGCCTATCAAAGCCAAGTGGCTGGGACTGATCTACTTTGGATACGAAGTATTTTATGCTTTCGAGAATTCAGCAGGCGATAATGTGGCACGATGGGCGCATATTGGTGGCGCCATCGTTGGATTGTTGATGGTGATGACCTGGAACAAAACGAATAAAAAGACGTTTTATTAAAGAAGTAAGGAGCTGGCTATGCAATCAATGAAAAGCAATCGCAAAATATTACTCGGACAAGACAACAATGCCCTGGTGCTGCTCTTTGCCATCAACATGCTACTGTTTGCCGGCATCATATCACTCAAGATCATTTATTATTTATCGGGCAGCACCAACGAATTATTTTACCAGCAGATACTCAACTGGCTTAGTCTCCCTGCTTCATTCGGACAACTGGCTGGCAAACCCTGGACCTTGCTGGTGTATATGTTTGCACACCATGGCATCTGGCAATTGGTAAACAGCATGCTGTGGCTGTGGTGCTTTGGATACATATTGCAGGACCTCGCCGGTAATAATAAACTGTTCCCTCTTTACCTCTATGGAGGATTTATCGGCGGTGTACTTTTTTTATTGAGTAATAACCTGGTGCCTGTGCTGGCCCGGGACCTGAACAATATAGCGCCTATGCTGGGCGCCGGGGCAGCCGTGATGGCCATTGCAGTAGCCACCACCACGCTCGCACCCGATTACCGCATCTTTCCCCTGATCAACGGAGGTATTCCGCTTTGGGTACTGACACTTGTTTATGTGGCGATAGATTTTGCCACCCTGGCCGGTTCGAATGCGGGCATTGTTATTGCACATTTAGGAGCAGGCATCACGGGTTTCTTTTTCATCAGGCAGTTGCGCAGGGGGCAGGACTGGTCTTTGTGGATGATGCGCCTGGTGAGTTGGATAGATGATCTTTTCAACCCGGAAAAAAAACATGCGAGGAAGGAAGGGAAAGGAAGACTGTTTTACAAATCAGACCGGAAGCCGTATACCAAAACGTCTCATGTTTCCCAGCAAAAACTAGATGCCATACTGGATAAAATCAACCAGCACGGATACGATCAGCTCACAGATGAAGAGAAAGCATTCCTGGAGCAGGCCAGCAAAGAAGAGTTGTAAGGCTTGAGATAAGATTTCGTAAATTTACGTATGGCCAAGACCCTTTTTCGTCGCGCAGTAAAAACAACGCTTATCGGAATCAATCTTTTACTCGTTGCTTTGTTTTTATTAGCTTGTCTTTCGCCATACCTCAATCCCACACATTGGTGGTTGATAGGTTTTACCGGACTTATTGTTCCATACCTGGTTTTATTGCTGATATTTTTTCTGATTGGCTGGCTTATTGCGAAGCCGGCATTGGCGTTGCTGCCACTTGTTGCATTGTGTGTAGGCTACCGGCAACTCAATGTATTGTTTGCCTGGCATCCCGGATCGGGTATCAACAAACCTAAGAAAAGTAACGACCTGCGCGTGGTGGATTGGAACGTGCAGAGTTTTAACGGGCTGTCTAAAAACAAGGAAACAAAAAAACACATCCGCGAAGAAGTAGCGCAAACTGTGCTAAAGCTGGAGCCCGATGTGATTTGTATGCAGGAGTTCAACCATGCCAGTCGTTCAGGCAATGATGCCGATAATCTCTCGTTGTTCACCGGCCGTTTTCCTTATTATTTTTTTTCGAAAGACTACCAGCGTAACAACGGGGAGTACCAGTCGGGCTGCATCATCTTCTCTAAATATCCCATCGTAGACACGGGCAGGGTACGATACCCGGTGGCCGAAAGTCTTATTTACGCAGATATCGTAAAAGGGACCGATACCATACGACTGTTTACCACGCACCTGCAATCTTTCAAATTCAAAAAAGGCGACTACAACGACCTGGAGAAGATCCGCACGCAGGACGAAGAAGCACTAATGGCGTCTAAGAATATTTTTGTGAAGATGCGATTGGCCTTCCGCCGGAGGGGCGTACAGGCTTCCCTGGTGCGGGAAGCGCTGGATGCCAGTCCGTACCCCACCATTCTCTGCGGCGATTTCAATGATGTGCCCAACTCCTTCACTTATTTCCATATCAAGGACAGCTGGCAGGACGCCTTCATTAAAAAAGGCTTTGGTATTGGCCGCAGTTTCATTTCCTTGGCGCCCACATTACGGATCGATTATATCCTGGCCGATAAACATTTCGAAGTAAGGCAGTTCGATATGGTGGATGAAGACCTGAGCGATCATATTATGCTGGTATCCGATCTTCGTTTAAGAAAATAAAATATCTTCGCAGGCTCCGCTTAATGATATCTCATGCCACTCAAAGTATATAATTCCCTGACCCGCGAAAAAGAAACGTTCATACCTATCAATGCACCTTATGTAGGCATGTATGTATGCGGACCCACCGTAAGCGGAGAAAGCCACCTGGGTCACGCCAGGCCTTTCATCACTTTTGATGTTATCTACCGTTATCTCCTATACCTGGGTTATAAAGTACGCTATGTGCGAAATATCACCGATGCCGGACATTTCGAAGAAGAAGGGCGCGAAGCGGAAGACAAGATCAGCAAGAAGGCCGTGCTCGAGAAACTGGAACCCATGGAGCTGGTGCAGAAATACACCAACCTCTATCATTGGGCCATGCGACGCTTCAACAACCTGAATCCCAGCATAGAGCCCACTGCTACAGGTCATATCATTGAGCAGATAGAAATGATCAAAAAGATCATTGCCGATGGGTATGCTTATGAAGCAAATGGTTCTGTGTACTTCGACGTAGAGAAATATAATACTGATTTTTCTAAAAAAGGGCAACCTTATGGCATATTGAGCGGCCGTATTTTGGAAGACCAGCTCGATACCACCCGCGAACTGGATAACCAGGATGAGAAGAGAAATAAAAGCGATTTCGCGTTGTGGAAACATGCGCCTGCCGAACACATCATGCGCTGGCAAAGTCCCTGGGGAGAAGGGTTTCCCGGCTGGCATATCGAGTGCTCGGCCATGAGTACCAAATACCTCGGAGAAGAGTTCGACATACACGGCGGCGGGATGGACCTCGTTTTCCCGCACCACGAATGTGAGATTGCGCAGAGCACGGTATGCAATCACAAGACCCCGGCCCGTTATTGGTTACACAATAACATGATCACCATCAACGGAAAAAAAATGGGTAAGAGTTATAACAATGTGATCCGGCTTACCGAACTGTTCAGCGGCTCGCATCCTGCACTCACACAGGCTTATCATCCCATGACCATCCGTTTCTTCATTTTGCAAAGCCATTACCGGGGCACACTCGATTTCAGCAATGAAGCCTTGCAGGCGGCGGAAAAAGCCATGAAGCGTTTGTGGGAAGCGTATCACTGGTTACAACAGTCGGGCATCTGCGGAGCCGATACGGCCGGTGATGTGGCACTGGATGAAAAAGTGAAGAAGCTGGCAGATGAGTTCGATGAATTCATGAACGATGACTTCAACACGGCAAAAGTGCTGGCCAATATGTTCGAACTGGTATCCGTGATCAATTCCATCAAGGACAAACATATAGCGGCCGAATCTTTATCAACCACTACAGTGTCGCTGCTACAAACACAACTAAAAGCCTATGTAGAAGACATCTTCGGATTGCAGAGCGAACGATCTGCCGACGATGGTAAACTCGAAGGCGTGCTGCAATTACTGATAGACATACGCAAGGAGGCCAAGACCCGTAAAGATTTTGTTACCAGCGATAAGATCCGGAATGAGCTGGCGGCGCTGGGCGTACAACTGAAAGATGAAAAAGGTGGTGGTATGAGTTATACCTTCAGTTAAGATCAGATCACAGATTCGTGGCTGCAATCATCGGCATGCGCGTGGTTGTGTACCCGGCAAAGTTTATAGTTCAGAAAATGAGCGGTAACGATCAGGATCACGGCAGGCACCAGCAACCAAAGCTGGAGCGCATGAAAGATCATCTTGGTAACCAAGAACACTATACCTATACTGAAAAGAATGAAGGGCAGCCAGCTATGGTGGTGTTTTTTCCGCCCATGATATAAAGCGTAGCTGCCCACACAAAAAGCAATCCCGATCATCAGGTATTCGAACCAACGGTTCTCAATGATCTCCACCCCGAATAAAGGTAAGCTTGTCAATACCAGTGGCAGGATGGCACAGTGAATGGCGCAGGCCAGCGAAGTGGCAATGCCGAATGCGTCCCAGTTGATTTTGATGCTCATAAGGGGCAAAATTACAACATTGCAACGTTGTTGCAAAATATTTCCTCAAACCCGGTTTATCAGGCACTTGGGTGTAACTTTGTAGTTCAAACACGGATATGAAAAGAAAATGGCTGGTTTACCTCTTGTTTTTTGTGGTATTGTTAGCGGGGTTTTACTTCTTCCTTTTCAGGGGAACAGATTTGTGGAAACCCAAACTGCCGGTATTGAGTTATGTGAAACCCTATCGTCTCACTGCACAGGACGGGCGGCCTTATACCGACCAGGACATGCTGGGAAAAGTAAGTGTGGTGGAATATTTTTTCACCAGTTGCAAGGGTATTTGCCCGAAAATGAATACCAACATGAAAGCCATTTATGAGACTTTCAAACAGGAGCCCGATTTCATGATCGTTTCCAATACCTGTGACCCCGGAACCGATTCTGTGCCCCGTTTGAAAGCCTATGCCGATTCTATGAAAGCTGATCCCGCCAAATGGGTATTCCTCACCGGACGGAAAGACAGCCTGTATCAACTGGCACGAAATTCGTATCTGTTAGACGATCCTAAGAACAGTTTCCAGAAGATCGAAGACCAGTTCATCCATACCCAGTTTTTTGCATTGGTGGATAAGAACGGCAAAGTACGCGGACAGATATACGATGGTTTGAAAGCAGACGAACTGGATAAAATGAAGAAAGATATCCGGACGCTTCTGGCAGAAAAAGGATCGGCGCATTTTGCCAACAATATTTTTAGTAACAATCCTCAATAGTGCGTCATGTTTAGTAGTACCAGTGAGATATTGAAGCGCAACCAGTTAAGTGTTACCGAGAGCCGCAAGAAGATACTGGATATGTTTTTACGTACCGACGGCGCTTTGGCGCATGCCGATATTGAACAGCGCAGTGGTACAGGATTCGATAGGGTAACCGTTTACCGCACCTTGCAAACCTTTGTGGAAAAGGGCATCATTCATACCATACCCACTACCGACAACTCAGTGCGCTACGCTTTGTGCAAGGATGAATGTTCTGCCGGCCATCACCACGACGACCATATCCATTTCCTTTGCGATGCCTGCGGCACTACTTATTGTCTCGACCACATAACGGTGCCGGCGGTACAATTACCCAAAGGATTCCGTGCTACCCAAACCGATGTGGTGGTTAGCGGTATATGTTCAAAATGTAATCCTGCCTAAAGGTTCCCGGCCTTATCTTCGTGCAAACAGATAGCATGATCCTAGTAACGGGAGCAACGGGATTGGTGGGTTCACACCTCCTGAAAGAATTAACGGGCCGCGGTTGTACAGTACGGGCCCTGTACCGTTCTGCTATCCCGTCTTCCGATTTCAACGGCAAAGTGCAATGGGTGCGCGGCGATATACTGGATGTTGTATCGCTGGAAGAAGTCATGAAAGGCGTTACGCAGGTGTATCATTGCGCTGCGGTAGTATCGTTTCATCCCAAAAGAAAACAACAGTTACATCAAACCAATATTGAAGGAACAGCCAATGTGGTGAATGCCTGCCTGGATGCGGGGGTACAGAAATTGTTGTTCGTGAGTTCGGTGGCGGCCCTTGGTCGTATCCGGGAAAATGAAGCCATCAACGAAACCATGAACTGGACCGCCGAGACCAGCAACAGTGAATATGGCAAAAGCAAATACCTGGCCGAGATGGAAGTATGGCGGGGAATAGGCGAAGGGTTGAATGCGGTGATGGTGAACCCCGTGATCATTTTAGGGGCAGGTGATTGGGAATCCGGCTCATCGGGTATCTTCAAATCGGCTTATGAAGAGTTCCCCTGGTATACCGATGGGGTCAGCGGTTTTGTAGACGTACAGGATGTAGTGCGGGCCATGGTATTATTGATGGAAAAAGACATCAGCGCACAGCGCTTTATCCTCAGTGCATGCAGTGTGCCTTACAGGACTATTTTCACGGAAGCAGCACAACAATTTGGCAAGCGGCCGCCGCATAAAAAAGTAACGCCCTTGCTGGCAGAGATCGTATGGCGACTTGAAGCGATCAAAGGAAAAATAACAGGGAAAGATCCTTTGCTCACCAGGGAAACTGCACGCACGGCGCAGGCGAAAGTTTACTTCAATAACGAAAAATTGTTGCAATACCTGCCCGGTTTTCAATACACGCCACTAACCGATACCATCCAAAGGGTATGCAGTGAATTGAAACAGCAATACAAACTGTGAATTAATCCATCACTTTTTTCCAGAGCTCGGGAATGCGTTTGATCCACACCAGCTCTCTTCTCTTGGTTGAAGCTTCTTCTGCAGGATAACCGAAATAGGTTTTGCCACCGGCCAGTGAAGAAGGCACACCACTTTGTGCCAGCACAATGGCGTTGGCACCAATGGTAAGGGTTTTGCTAACGCCTACCTGTCCCCATAGCGTTACACCATCTTCAATAATGGTTCCACCTGCAATACCCACCTGCGCGGCGAACAGGCAATTTTTTCCTACCAGGGTATCGTGACCGATATGCACCATATTATCGATCCGGCTGCCTTTACCTATTCTTGTGTCGGCCGTTACGCCCCTGTCGATGGTACAGCCGGCGCCAATTTCTACATCATCTTCTATATGTACCCAACCGCAGCTTTGCATTCTTTTATACCATACTTCGCGGTTCTTTTTGGTGTTGTAATAAAATGCATCGCTGCCAATAACAGTGCCTGCCTGTATCACTACATTGTCGCCAATGATGCTGTAATCGAGCAGGGAAACATTGGGATGGATGGTGCAGTTCTTGCCTATACGTACATGCTGACCAATGAATACATTGGGCATGATCACAGTTCCTTCTCCAATCACCGCTGTATCGCTGATGGTTTTATTGGCAGGAACAAAAGGTCTGAAATGATCAACGATTTTTAAATATGCTTCGAAAGGATCGGGAACAACGAGTATGGTTTTACCAGTGGGAATATTTACTTCTTTGGTATTGATGATGATGAAAGTAGCGGCGCTGTTGAGACAGGTATCGTAATATTTTGGATGATCAACGAATGCAAGATCGCCTGCTTCCACGCGGTGAATTTCATTGATGCCTGTTACTTGTGCATCTGGATTTCCTGAAAGGCTTGCCTGGATCAGGTTGGCAATCCATTGTATGGAAACGGGCGCTGGGAACTTCATAATGATGGTTTTGGGTAAAAATCAAAGGTAACAACACCTGGCGAAGAGAAAATTTTTTTAGGCCAGGTTCCCGCCTTTTCACCCGTTTTTAACAGCCCGCAAGACCTAAAATATGAAGTGCATTTTGTTTGAGCGATGAAAATGATAACTGCTGTAACCCTTTATTCATCAGTATTTCAGCAAGTACAACAATGAATTGAAAATATAAAATTCAAAACACAACAACGAATATTGCAGCGAAAGATCGTACCTGGTACATACGCGCAATTCACATTCCCGCCGAAAATGTGAATAAAATTGTTCAAAAAATTTTTTGCTTTCGATAAAACTATTTTTAATATTGTGTTGGGAAATTTATTTCCCGGTACTTACTAACCCATCCATATACAAAGTCTCGCTTCTGCGGGACTTTTGTTTTTGTAAGATGCGCTACTTCCTCATCAACAAACCTTATGGATGTCTTTCCCGGTTTTCTGCAGTGGAAGGAAAGAAAACACTGGCTGATTATTTCAAAGTGCCCCGTGATGTATATCCTGTAGGAAGATTGGATCATGACAGTGAAGGATTGTTATTGCTAACGAATGATAAAACACTCAACCATCGTTTATTGGATCCGGGCTTTGCACACGAAAGAGAATATTGGGTACAGGTAGATGGCGCCATTACCAAAGAGGCCATTGCACAATTGCAGTCTGGTGTGATCATCAACATCGATGGCAAAGCGCATCATACCCTGCCATGCAAGGCAATGGTATTTGAAACAGCGCCGCCTGTTCCCGACCGCGACCCGCCCATCAGGTTCCGGAAAGAAATACCTTCACCCTGGATTCGCATGATCCTCACGGAAGGTAAAAACAGGCAGGTGAGGAGGATGACTGCCAAAACAGGATTTCCTACTTTGCGTTTGATCCGTTACAGGATCGAGCAACTCGAACTGGGTAATATGCAACCAGGAGAGATCATCGAATTATCTGAAAACACCATCCGTAAAAAACTTTTTTATGACGCCCATTGATCATCACCATGAAGGATATTCCATCAGTACAGACCCGGCTAAACTGGATATCGATGTGATCCACCGTTACCTCTCGGAAGAATCTTATTGGGCTGCCGGTATTCCTTACGAGGTGGTGAAAAGATCCATTGAACATTCTTTTTGTTTTGGGGTCTACCACCATAACCAACAAATTGGGTTCGCCAGACTGGTTACCGACAAAGCCACTTTTGCTTACCTGGCCGATGTTTTTATTTTACCGAAACACAGGGGCAAGGGGTTATCCAAATGGCTCGTTGCTACCATCCATACGAACCCGGAACTGCAGGGTTTGAGACGCTGGATGCTGGGCACTAAAGATGCGCATGGCCTTTATCAACAGTTTGGATGGGAGCCGTTACCGGAAGAACTCTACCAGCGTTTTATGCAACGGCATAATCCCGATGTGTATAAAGTGCCCGCCAACCGTTAATTTTGCAGCCTTCTCAAGCTATTATATTATGAGTCAAGCACACTTATCAGAGCAGGAACTGGTTCGCAGGGAGAAACTGGCAAAACTGGTGGAAGCGGGCATCGATCCGTTCCCGGCGCCATTGTACCCGGTAACCCATTATTCAACGGATATTAAAGACCATTTTACGGAAGAGACGAAAGAACAGTTCGCTTCGGTTTGTGTGGCTGGCCGTATCATGAGCATGAACGACAAGGGTAAAGTGTTCTTCATCAAGATACAGGATAGCAAAGGACTTATCCAGTTGTACGTGAAAAGAGACGATCTCTATCCGGGGGAAGATAAATCGCTGTGGGATACATTGGTAAAGCATGGTCTTGATTTGGGCGATATCATTGGCGCTACCGGTTATGTGTTCATCACCAAGACCGGTGAAACATCTATCCATGCGCAAACACTTACCCTGCTTACCAAATCGCTGAAACCGCTACCTGTGGTGAAGCGCGATGAAGAAGGACATGTGTTCGACGCCGTAACCGACCCGGAATTCCGTTACCGCCAGCGTTATGCCGATCTGATCATCAATCCCGCTGTGAAGGATACTTTTGTTAAACGCACCAAGCTGATCAATACCATCCGCGAATTCCTCAATGCCCAGGGTGCACTGGAAGTAGATACACCGGTATTGCAGTCCATTCCCGGAGGTGCTGCGGCCCGTCCGTTTGTTACGCATCACAACGCACTGGATATTCCTTTTTACTTACGTATTGCCAATGAGTTGTACCTGAAGCGTTTGATCGTGGGCGGGTTCGACTGGGTATACGAGTTCAGCCGCAATTTCAGGAATGAGGGTATGGACAGAACCCATAATCCAGAGTTCACCGTACTGGAATGGTATACGGCTTACAAAGATTATTTCTGGATGATGGAGATCACCGAACAGTTGTTCGAAAAAATAGCCATTGCCCTGCACGGCACTACCGATGTGCCATTGGGCGACCAGGTGATCCATTTCAAAGCGCCTTTCAAAAGGATCAGTATCTACGATGCCATCAAAGAGAATACCAGTATTGATGTGAGCGCGATGGACGAAGCTAGCCTGCGGGAAGTGTGCAAGCAATTACATATCGACGTGCCGGGCAATATTGGTAAAGGCAAATTGATTGATGAGATCTTTGGTGCTACCAGCGAACATACTTTCATTCAACCTACTTTCATCATTGATTACCCGGTGGAGATGAGTCCGCTTACAAAGAAACACCGCAGCAAACCCGGACTGGTAGAGCGTTTTGAACTGATGGTAAACGGAAAAGAGATCGCGAATGCCTATTCCGAATTGAATGATCCCGTTGACCAGCGCGAGCGTTTTGAAGAACAATCAAAACTGATGGAGCGTGGCGATGATGAAGCTATGTTCATCGATCATGACTTCCTCCGCGCACTAGAATATGGTATGCCGCCTACTTCCGGTATTGGTATCGGTATTGACAGGTTGTGCATGATGATGACCAACCAAGTATCTATACAGGATGTGTTGTTGTTCCCGCAAATGCGGCCGGAAAGTATTTAATCCCTATAATTCAGCGCAGGTTTTCTATTCCCTAACAGTGCTTCATATTTGTAGGTTCCTTTTGCTTTCCTGAATTCTTCCGTGGCGTCTTTGATCAGCGAAGGATTGGTGTACAGGTCAATAGCCGTCAATGCCAATGTTTTGGCGGCCACCATCATTCCCTTGGTACCGATCTCTGTTCCGCCACACGCAACGGCTTGCCAGCTATGTGCAGGTGTGCCGGGTACCCAGGTGGCAGCACCCATACCCACTGTAGGAACTGCGTAGCTCACATCGCCTACATCGGTAGAGCCTCCGCCTGCATTCATTTCTACGCGAAGCGGTTTAACGGCACCGGCGGTTTCAATGGCCGGGACCTGGTATCCGAAACTGGACTGTATCTTTTGCGCAAACTGTTTTTCTTCCGGGGTATAGCTCACACCACCAATTTTGTCGAGGTTGTGTTGCATTACTTCGGCAAGTGTTTGGTTAAGCAGCAGATCATGCGTGCCGCCAATGATCTCATACTCCATGGTAGTCTCTGTGCCCATGGCAGCGCCATTGGCCGCTTTTACCACCCGGTCGAAGATGGCTTTGACATCATCTTTGCGGGGATGGCGTACATAATAATATACTTCTGCATAATCGGGCACCACATTGGGCGCTTTGCCGCCATTGGTGATCACATAGTGGATCCTTGTTTCCTGCGGCACATGCTCACGCATCATGTTTACCATATTATCCATGGCTTCTACGGCATCGAGTGCCGAGCGGCCCCTTTCGGGTGAAGCAGCGGCATGTGCTGCAATACCATGAAACCGGAACTTGGCCGATTTGTTGGCCAGCGCACTAGTCATGGTAATTTTGTTTTCATTGTCGGGATGCCAGTGCAATACCACATCCACATCATTGAACAATCCTTCCCGCACCATGTATACTTTACCGCTGCCGCCTTCTTCGGCGGGACAGCCATATACCCGAACGGTACCTTGTATCTTCTTTTCTTCGATCAATTTTTTTATAGCAATGCCTGCTGCAACTGAAGCGGTGCCAAACAGGTGATGACCGCAAGCATGGCCTGCATTTTTTCCTTCTATGGGCGCTTTTTCAGGCACAGCTTTTTGTGCAAGACCAGGCAGGGCATCATATTCGGCGAGGATGGCGATAACGGGTTTACCGCTGCCATAAGAAGCTATAAAGGCGGTGGGTATACCTGCAACGCCAGCCTGCACGGTAAAACCGTTAGCTGTAAGTGTTTGCTGGTGCAAGGCAGCACTTTTCACTTCTTTATAACCCACTTCTGCATAATCCCAGATCTGCAAAGCGTTCTTTTTATACAGATCGTAATTAGCCTGCAGGTTTTGCAGGGCTTCTGCTTTCAGCGGTTCGGCAATAGAAGTGGTTGCCGTGTTTTGCTTTTGTGCTTGCAGCGAGCAAAAGCTGGCGAGCAGGATCAAACTAAGTACTGTTTTTCTCATGGCTTTTATTTCAACAGGTATGATTAAATAAAAAGATCATTATAAAGTGTTGCGCCTGGTACTACGGCATAAGCATTGAGATCGGTGATGCCTTCTGCTGCGAGCACTTCTTCATCGATAAAAGTACGGCCACTGTATTCGGCAGCGGTCTTGCGTAAAATATAATAAGCGGCATCGGCCAGGATCGCAGGCGTGCGGCTCATCCTTGCCAGCGCTTCACCACCCAATAAATTTCTTATGGCAGCGGTATCAATGGTGGTACGGGGCCAGAGTGCATTGGATGCGATACCGTAGCTTTTGAATTCGGCAGCCCATCCCATGGCCATCATACTCATATTGTATTTGGTAATGGTATAAGCGATATGTCCACCCAGCCATTTGGGATCGAGGTTAACAGGAGGCGATAAAGTGAGGATATGCGGATTGTTGCCTTTTTTCAGGTAAGGGATACAATGTTTCACCAGCAGGAAAGTACCCCTTACATTGATGTTTTGCATGAGGTCGAAACGTTTGGTCTCGGTTTGTTCGGTAGGCGTGAGTTGTATGGCGGAAGCATTGTTGATCACCACATCGATGCCGCCAAAACGCTCAACGGTTTTTTGTACCAGTGCGTTGATCTCTTCTTCAAACCGGATATCTGTTTTCACCGGCAGGGCTTGCGCGCCGGTGGCTTCCACTTCCTGCGCAGCAGAAAAAATGGTGCCGCCCAAACGGGGGTCTTCTTCCACGCTCTTGGCTGCAATGACAATATTGGCGCCGGCTGCGGCCAACTTGAGTGCAATGGCTTTGCCAATGCCCCTGCTGGCGCCTGTGATCAGAACAGTGCGGTTTTTAAATGACATGGCAACGGGTTTGCATCATCAATCCCAGCCCAGGAATGCTTTGATCGCCTGCTCGGTCTCGGAACAGGCTTTGTCCAGGTTGTCGTTGACAATCGTTTTATTGAAATGGTGGTTGAAAGATATTTCATAGGCAGCCTTGCTCACGCGTGTGGCAAGGCTTTCGGTTGTTTCGGTACCTCGACTTTCGAGCCGGCGCTTCAGCTCTTCAACGGACGGCGGTTCGATAAAGATGCTCAGGCATCGGCTGCTAAGCTGTTCCTGTACATGAATAGCGCCTTTAACGTCGATATCCAGTATGGGTGTTTTTCCTTCACTCCATATCCTTTCCAGTTCGCTTTTCAGTGTGCCATAATACTTTCCTTCATACACCATTTCCCACTCAATGAAAGCATTTTCTTCGATCTTTTGATGGAAAGCTTCCACGCTCATGAAATAGTAATCCACGCCGTCCTGCTCTTTTCCCCTGGGTTGCCTGGTGGCTGCGGAAATAGAAAAAGCCAGGCGTGGGTATTTCTTCAGCAAATAATGTGTGATGGAGGTTTTACCCGCCCCCGAAGGCGCTGTAATGATGATGAGCTTATGAGCTTGAGTGGCCATTGGCAAAGAAACAATTTTATTTGAATTCTCCCTTCCATTGCACTTTGGCTTCCACAGGAACTGCACGGGTGCCTTTTTGATGCGGCTCATCGGAATATCCCATGTACAGTAATCCCATCACAATGTCTTCCTCACCCAATCCGAGGTATTGTTTCATGGAAGGATGATGGGTCATGCCGCCAG
Organism: Asinibacterium sp. OR53; assembly: GCF_000515315.1. Taxonomy (NCBI): domain Bacteria; kingdom Pseudomonadati; phylum Bacteroidota; class Chitinophagia; order Chitinophagales; family Chitinophagaceae; genus Asinibacterium; species Asinibacterium sp. OR53. The sequence continues at coordinate 777,972 of NZ_KI911562.1, read as the reverse complement.
TGCTCCAGAGTACGGCTATATCCAGTGCTTCGGCACCAAGCAGGATGTTCTGGATGGCTGCTGCAACGGCTGCGATTTCCTCAATCACCGGGATTTTGGCAATAGCCTGCCGGTGCATGTACACCACTACAATATGTGAAGCTTTATCGCCATTGTGTTTGATCGATTCAAATTTGGCCTGGGTGAACTTATCTTCCGGCGTGTATTTTTGATAGAGTTCGGCGTGGGCAGCGCAGAATGCATGCAATGCAGCGTGGCTGTACACCACGAAACGCCAAGGCTCGGTGCGCGCATGGGTAGGGGCCCAATTGGCCAATTGCAGCAGTTCTCCAATAACAGTATCATCGATTTTTCTGCCATTCAGTGCTGCCGGTTTGGTGCTTCTCCTGTTGCTGATGATCTCTTTCAGCGTTTCAAACTTTGTCATCCGGCAAAAATAAGAGAACTTTAGAGTTACTGACCAATATCCAGCTGCCGGGGAAAATGGACAGGCTAACTATTCTTTCACCTAAAAAGAACATTATGAGCCAGGACTTGTTATCCAGGATAAAAAAGTTCAATGCTTCGAGACAGCAGCAAGTGTTACCGTTGAAATATGCTGCTATGGTGGGAAGTCCGTTCCGTTTTTTCAGAGGCACCTGCCATTTGTATTACGAAGACCTGATGAAGAAATACCCTTTCGGCCCTTCGCCCAAAACCTGGATATGCGGAGACTTGCATACCGAGAATTTCGGATGTTATAAAGGGAGTAACCGGCTGGTCTATTTCGACATGAATGATTTTGACGAAGCCATCATTGCACCGGTGTTGTATGAAATCTCGCGATTGGCGGTTGCCGTGATACTCAGCGGCGTGGAATCGGGATATTCGAAAAAAGAAAGCGAAGTATTGATGGAACTGCTGCTGAAAGAATACCAGCAAGCACTCATTTACAATAAAGCAGTGGTAGTAGAAGAGGAAACGGCCAGGGGATTGATTAAAAAAACGATCGAAGGAGTGGTGAACAGGAAAGAAAAAGACCTGTTACGGGAACGTACGGACGATAAAAAGAAAAATGCCAAATTCCTCGTCACGCCGAATCTGCTGAAATTAGCCGAAAAAGAAAAGAAAGACCTGATACCGGCTTTTCAGGCCTGGTTTAGTAAATACCATGTAAGGTATAAACAATATAAAGTCAGCGACGCCAGCTATCGTATTGCCGGAACGGGTAGTATTGGTGTGAAACGGTATTGCCTGCTGATGGAAAATCAAAGCAATCCGAAGAAAAAAATGATCCTGGATATGAAACAGGTAGTGCCGTCTGAAGTGCTGGCTCATGCGCATGGCCATCTGCCCCAGCCCAAATGGAAAAACCCTGCGCATCGCGTAATAGATGTACAGCAAATGATGGAGCATGTAACGCCATATCTCTTGTCGTCGTTTGAATACAAGAAAGACTGGTACGTGGTAAAGGAAATACAACCCACTACTGATAAAGTGGTGATAGCACCTTCCAGGAAAAAGTCGAAAGCCCTGGATGAATATATCACCGACCTGGCTGTGATTACGGCTTCAGCGCAATTGAGAAGCAGCGGAAGACAGGGGTCTGCCACTGCGGATGCATTGAAAGCATTTGCAGCTGAGGGAAAATGGATAGCTGCTGTGAAGAAATGGGCAATACAATACGCGAGCCAGGTGAATCATGATTTTGCTATTTTTCAACAAGCATATAAAAAAGGTTTTTTCAAAACCTCAAAATGAGTTGATATGGACTTTGAAATTTTTCTCCGCTTTTTATTGGCAGCGTTGTGGGGTGGTATGGTGGGTATGGAGCGGGAATACCGCAGCAAGTCGGCCGGCTTTCGCACCATGATCATGATTTCTATCGGCTCCTGTTTGTTTACCATGCTTTCGGTTCGTATTGGCATGCCGGGTAATCCTGATCGTATCGCTTCCAATATTGTTACCGGGATCGGGTTCCTGGGAGCGGGTGTTATTTTTCACGGGCAGAACAGGATCAATGGTATTACTACGGCTGCCACTATTTGGGCCGTAGCGGCGGTAGGCATGGGTATTGGCAATGGTCATTATTTTGCCGCAGGCTGCGCAAGCATACTCATATTACTGGTGCTGACCATTCTTCCTTATATTGAAAGAATGATCGACCGGTTGAATAAATCGAGGAATTATTCTATTTCATGCACCTACACGGAGTCGGCACAACATCACTACGAGACACTCCTCAAAAAAAACCGCCTACGTTTCAGGGTCATTGGTTATTCAAGAGAAGACAATAACCTGTCCGTTACATGGGAAGTAGAGGGTCATTTGAGGAACCATGATGCATTCATTCATGCCATTTGTGATGACAAGTCCATCAAGCGGTTCGACTACTGATCGCAGATTTATTTTTTCGCGATACTGATCTGTGCTTTTCCAACGGCAAAGCCCTTCACTGCATAATAGTATATATACAGGTAAGCGGGCAGCATGCAGATGAGGAAAGATGCCTGGTTTGAGACAATGTGCTTGTCTTTTAAAGTAGTGTATAATAAAGGTATCAATGCACCGCCGGCAATGCCCATGACTAAGAAAGCGGCCCCGGTTTTGGTGAATTTACCCAAACCATCGATGGCAAGCGGAAAAATAGCAGGCCACATCAATGCGTTGGCAATGCCGAGGAGCGCGATAAAAGTGATAGCCGTATACCCGCTGGTAAAGAATACGCATAAACTAAAGATCACTCCCAATACAGCTGAAATGGAAAGCGCTTTTTGCTGTGAAATGTATTTAGGTATGGTGAATACACCAATGATGTATCCGGCCAGCATAGCAGACAGTGTGAATGTGGTAAAGAATTTGGTTTGATCAAGCGGCATACCTAACATCCTTCCATAAGTACCGATGGCATCGCCCGCCATTACTTCAACACCAACATATAAGAAAAGACACAGCACGCCTAACATGAGGTGTGGGAATTGCAGGGGACTTGTCTTGTCGCCAGAATGCGTATCCGCACTGTGCTCATCTGCAGATTCGATTTCAGGCAGGGAAGAACGCTTGATCATGATGGCCAGCAAGAATAAAACAACAGCAATGCAGATATAAGGAATGATTACCCTTCCCGCCAATTCATTCAAGAGGCTCTCTTTCAAAGCCGCATCTGTAGTGGTAGTGATCTGTTCCTGGATGGTATTGGCATGCTTTAACACCAGCGCGCCCACAATGATGGGACTGAGCATACCAGCTACCTTATTACAGATACCCATGATGCTGATGCGCTGTGCGGCACTTTCAATAGGGCCAATGATACTGATATAAGGATTGCTGGCTGTTTGTAATAATGATAAACCGGCGCCCTGTACAAAAAGGCCTGTAAGGAAAAGTCCGAAGTTGCGGCTATTGGCAGCCGGAACAAAAATGAGTGACCCAACGGCCATTACTACCAATCCTAACGCCATACCATTCTTAAAACCTGTTTTCTTCAATAGCAGGGAAGAAGGCAATGCCAGGAAAAAATAAGCCATATAAAAAGCAAATGTTACAAAGAATGCCTGGATATCGTTTTCGAGCTGACAAGCCAGCTTGAGAAAAGGGATCAATGTACCATTGAGCCAGGTAACGAAACCGAAAACGAAAAATAAGATGCCGATAATAATAATGGCGTACCTGTTACTGGAATTGGTTTGTTGCATAACAGCCGGTTGGGGTAGAACGTTGAAGAATGAGTTTGAAGTGCGTAAGATACAGCCAAAATGATTCGGGAGGCTTTAAAATTTAATCAATCGGTTGCATGAGAGGGGTAGGTTTGAAAGGCTTATTTTCACCGTTGCCTGATCGCCTAAAACGAATGCTGTTGCCTCATGCGTAGATACAAACCTTCATTTATAATGAAAGCCAGCCTGGTGCTGGTACTGTTCCTGTTGGCGGATATACAGGCCTGGTCTCAGCAAAAAAAGAAGACACCTAATGTGATCTATATCTATGCAGATGATATGGGTTATGGCGAATTGGGTTGTTATGGGCAACAAAAGATCCGCACACCCTATCTCGACAGGATGGCCAGGGAAGGCATGCGCTTCACCGATCATTATACCAGCACACCTGTTTGCGCACCTGCCCGTTGTATGCTCATGACCGGCAAGCATGGCGGGCACACTTATATACATGGTAATTATGAAATGGGAGGATTTGCCGATAGTTTGGAAGGCGGGCAGATGCCGCTTCCGGAAGGCAGTTTTACTATTGCAAAATTGATGCAGCAGGCTGGCTATGCAACGGGCGCCATTGGAAAATGGGGCATGGGTATGACCAACACTACCGGCTCTCCATTGAAACAGGGATTCGATTATTTCTACGGTTTCCTTGATCAGAAACAGGCGCACAACTATTATCCTACCCATCTCTGGGAAAATGATCACTGGGATACTTTGCGCAACCACAGCATCTATGTGCACAAAAGCGTTGACCCTGCTAAAGCTACCGATGCCGATTTCGATTATTTCAAAGGGAAAGACTATGCCCCGGCGAAGATGACTGAAAAAGCGCTTGCATTTATAGAACGCAACGCCCGTAAACCATTCTTTCTTTACCTGCCCTATACTATTCCGCATGTGTCTTTACAGGTGCCCGACGAATGGGTGAAACAGTATATCGGCCAGTTCAATGAACAGCCTTATTATGGCCAGGCAGGCTATGCGGCTTGCAAATACCCGCTGTCTACCTATGCAGCCATGATCAGTTACCTGGATGCGCAGGTAGGCATCATCATGGAGAAAATAAAGCAATTGGGTCTGGATGATAATACCCTGGTCTTTTTTTCGAGCGATAACGGTGCCGCTTTCAATGGCGGGGTTGACCGGTTTTTCTTCAACAGCACTGGTGGATTGCGCGGACAAAAAATGGATCTTTTTGAAGGAGGTATACGTGAGCCACTGATTGCCAGGTGGCCGGGTACGATTCCTGCGGGGACTACCAGCAGGCTGGTATCGGCACAGTTCGATATGATGGCCACACTGGCCGAGCTAACAGGACAAAAAGTTACGCATACCGATGGTATTTCTTTTTTACCGGAGTTAAAGGGCAATGCGAAGACGCAAAAAAAGCATGAATATTTGTATTTTGAATACCCTGAGAATGGCGGTCAGCTTGCCATTCGCATAGGAAACTGGAAAGGCGTAAAGTTGGATGTAAGACATCACCCCGAAAAGCACTGGTTATTGTTCAATCTCGAATCGGATCGCAATGAAACAACCGATCTTGCACCGCAACATCCTGAACTGATCAGTCAATTCCAGGCGATCGTTAAAAAAGAACACCAGCAGGCACATATCAGGGAATGGGAATTTGTAGATCCTAAATTCAATATGAAAGATCAATAAGCATGAACCGCAGGGATATCTTTAAAAAATTATTTGCGCATGCTGCCAATGCCGGCGTTACTGCACCGGAAACAGGCAGACGGCCATCTGCTGTTGTTGCACCCAAACATTTTACGGCCAGTGTTGAATTGTGCTTCCTGGATATAGCGACTGACAATGAAAAGCCTATCCATGCGGGCTTCCGGCTGTCTGAAAGGCTGGAGAATGGTGAAAGCGTTGCTGTATTGCAGGCCGGCATGACAAAGGATGGCCATTTGTTTATTGGCGATGCGTTTTCTTTCAAACCCATCGAACAAAATATTACTTTCTCACGCACTAAAATTGTGCTTACGATGATACCGCAAGCTTCAGGTAAACAGTTCCTGAAGCTGAAAGCTTTTGATGACTATGGCAATACACTGGCAACATTGAGTGCCGAACACGTGATGACGGATGACCCGGATACAGCGCTGTATACTGATAACGTGACTTGCGTACAATTTATCAATCAACAATTTTATACTCCAAATAGAAAACAATGAACAGAAAAGAATTCGTAAAGACAGCCGGACTGGCAACGGCAGCAACCGCTGTTTTATCTTCCGGTAAATTGTTTGCCCACCCGGTGGCAGATGATAAAGTAAGGATAGGGATCATTGGCGTTGGGCAGCGGGGCCTCTCGCACCTGAGCCTGCTGTTGAGAAGGGATGATACGGAGGTGATAGCTATTTGTGATCTGGACGAAAAAGTGTTGAACACCGCCCGGGGGATGGTGAGCAAAGCCGGAAAGAAAATGCCGGAAGTGTATACCGGAGACCCCTATGCCTGGAAAAAAATGCTGGACAGTAAAAAGCTGGATGGTATTGTGATTGCAACGCCCTGGGAATGGCACAAGCCCATGATCATAGGAGCACTGCAGGCGGGTATTAAATATGTAGGAACAGAAGTGATATTGGGTATCACGCTCGAAGACCATTGGGAAGTGGTGAGAGCCGCTGAACGCTACGATGCACATGTAATGATGATGGAGAATGTTTGTTATCGTCGCGACGTGATGGCGGTATTGAATATGGTAAGGCAGGGCTTGTTTGGTGAACTCATCCATTTGCAGGGTGGTTACCAGCACGATCTGCGTGGAGTGAAATTCAACGATGGAAATGGTCCGTATACGAAGGGTGCGGAATTCGGTGAAAAAGGTTATTCAGAAGCGCACTGGAGAACAGAGCATTCCGTTCGGCGCAATGGCGACCTCTATCCTACACATGGTATCGGACCGATTGCCCAATACATCAACATCAACAGGGGCAACCGTTTCTTATCGCTCTGCTCTTTCTCTTCCAAAGCAAGAGGCCTGCACAATTACATAGTAAAAGTGGGCGGTGAAAACCATCCCAATGCAAAAGTGAATTTCAAACTAGGTGATGTGGTAACTACTTCTATCAATTGTGCAAACGGCGAAACCATTTTATTACAGCACGATACCGATTTGCCGAGACCATATTCTTTGGGTTTCCGTGTACAGGGTACCGAGGGTTTGTGGATGGATGTGAACAAGGGTATTTATATAGAAGGGAAGTCGGCCAAGAATGATATATGGGATGATGAAAAAACCTGGCTTGACAAATATGATCACCCGCTGTGGGCCCGCTGGAGCAAAGAAAGTGCCGGTGCCGGTCATGGCGGGATGGATTTCTTTGTAGAGCATGCATTCATTGAATCGATCAAACGTAAAGCGGCTACACCATTGGATGTATATGATGCTGCTGCCTGGAGTGCCATCACACCATTGAGTGAAAGATCAATTGAACTGGGTAATGAAACGGTAGATTTCCCCGATTTCACAGGCGGACAGTGGATGTACAGAAAACCGGTATTTGCGCTGAATGACGAGTATTAATCCTTTATCAATAGCGATGTAAACAAAGAAGCCGGCCCAGAGCCGGCTTCTTTGTTATTTTAATTTCTTAGCCTTGATGGTACGGTCGAAATGCACTTTGAGGTGACGCTTCATAGCGTCGCGGTATTTTTCGGGATCACCGGTCTCCAATACTTTTACCAGTGTGGCGTGCGTGACATAGTTTTTAGGCAGTTCTTCTTTTTTCAGTTTGAAGCCTTTGTCGTGCACGTATTTAAAAATGGGCAGCAACATCGACTGGAAGCGGATAAGCGTATTGTTTTGGGCGATCTCATATATCCTACCATGGAACTTGGCTTCGAAATCCATCTCAAAATTATTCTGGTAATCTTTTTCCGTTTTTAAAATGGCTTTCAGGTCGGTGATATCTTTCGGCTGAATGCGGGCAAAAATGAGTTCGGCAATTCCCATCTCCAATACCAGTCTCATTTCAAACATATCCTGCAAAGTACCATCACTCAGGATATTGGGTTGTATGAGTTTGTCGAGACCAATCAACAGGTCGGGCTCGGTGAGGATCATACCCTTGTTCTTTTTGGACTCGATGAGTCCAATGGTTTTGAGGCGGGTGAGCGCTTCCCGGATAACAGTTCTGCTCACACCCATGGCTTCGCAGAGATCGTTCTCTTTGGGAATCGGATCGCCGCTTCTGAGGTTCTCCTTTTTAAACAACTCTAATAACTTGGTCTCAACCTGGTCGGTCAGCGAGTAACTCACGATGGGTTTGAGTTTGCTCTGCAAAGTCGGTTTAGCTGACGCTGTACTCATGTGGCTTTCTTTAAAGGGTAAAGATATTGAATGAATTCCAAGATAAACTAAAATTATGTATTATGTATTACATATTATATTTTTGAAAAAATTTTTTATGAAGATTGCCATCAGATTCGTGCCCATCCTGGTCATGCTCACCTGTGTATATGCTACCTGTAACAAAGTAAGTAAAATCAGCCAGACGCCTGCGGGCGTTGTTGTTCACCAGGACCGGGTGCCGGTGCTGCTGGGGAAGACCGATAACCAGTTGGTGCGTGTGCGTATAGCCGGGCGCGGAAAAACACTGACGGGACTGAGCATCAGGCTTACCGGAACTACCCGTATACAGGATATCAAAATATTGCGGTTGTATGATACCGGGAGTGACAGCGTTTTCAATACCCGGGCGCTGGTGGCAACCGCTGTGCCGGAAAGCGAAAAAGTTGTATTGCACACGAACCTTCCTTTGAAAGACAGCATACACCATCTTTGGTTATCGGCAGCATTGGATAATGGAGCCGGGCTGCTGAACCGCATCAATGCAGTGCCGGAAAGTCTTGTGTTGGATGGCAGGCAGGAGCGGATCGGGATGAACTTTACCAGCGTGCCGCAACGGATCGGAGTCGCCTTACGAAAAGCGGGCGACGATAAAGTGAATACTTACCGTATTCCCGGACTGGTTACCACCCGGTTGGGAACATTGGTTGCCGTGTATGATATCCGCTACAACAATTCGGCAGACCTGCAGGGCAATATAGATGTAGGGATGAGTAGAAGTACAGACGGCGGACAAACCTGGGAACCGATGCAAACCGTCATGGACATGGGTACTTATGGCAACCGCCCGCAAGATGAAAACGGTATAGGTGACCCATCAGTTTTAGTGGACGGGCAAACAGGCACTCTTTGGGTTGCTGCCCTTTGGTTGCACGGCTATCCTAAACAGCGGGCATGGACCGCTTCACAGCCTGGCCTGACGCCCGAACAAACGGGGCAATTGATGCTGGTGAAAAGCATGGACGATGGCAAAACCTGGTCGGCCCCCATCAATATCACTGCGCAGGTGAAAGACCCTTCCTGGACATTGTGTTTTCAGGGACCCGGCAGGGGCATCAGCATGCAGGACGGCACGCTGGTATTCCCGGCACAGTTTAAAGACTCCAGCAAGTTGCCCCATTCCACGATACTCTACAGCAAAGATCACGGCGCGAGCTGGCATTTTGGCTCTGCCGCTTATCCGAATACCACCGAGGCGCAGGTGGTGGAAACAACCCCCGGAATACTGATGTTGAATATGCGCGATAACAGAGGTGCTGCAAGAACGATCTTCACTACGCAGGACCTGGGTAAAACCTGGACGGAACATCCTTCTTCGCGCAAGGCCCTGAAAGATCCGGTCTGCAATGCTTCTATCATCAAGCATATTTATCATGGACAAACTGTTTTGTTCTTTGTAAATCCTGATGATACCAAACACCGGGATCGCATGACCATCAAAGCCAGCCTGGATATGGGTTTGACATGGCCGATAAACTTGCAATTGGTAGTGGATGACCTCACAGGCAACGGTTATCCCACACTTACTTCCATTGATGAAGACCACCTGGGGCTCCTGTACGAAGGAAGCCAGGCCAACCTGGTTTTCCAGAAAATACCTGTAAAAGACGTGTTGAAAGCCCAGTAAGCATGCGGCTTTCTGCCGATTTTACCCACGGTAAAAAATAAATTTGGACCGAATAAGTATTTCTGTATGTTTGTGTATATGTAATACATAATACATAAAGTCAAAACAGTTGCCATGAATCGAAAAAAGACTATGCTATGGAAGGGGATGATCTGCTTATTCGCCCTTCTTTGCTCTGCAGCGCTGCAAGCGCAGGACCGGAAAGTATCCGGTACCATTCTTTCACAGGAAGACAATAATCCGCTCGCCGGTGTAACCGTTACCGTAAAAGGAAAGAAACGTGTTACCCAAACGCAACCCAACGGAACCTTTGTGATCCTGGCCCAAAAAGGAGACCAGCTCCTTTTCACCTACACCGGTTTCATTTCCCAGGAATGGCGGGTAGGTGATAATGATGAAGCCAGCATCAAGCTGAAACCAGATGTATCAAAACTGGGTGAAGTGGTGGTGGTGGGTTACGGTAAACAAAGCCGGCAGACCTTGTCGGGCGCCGTAACCAGTCTCGACCAAAATGCACTCAAATCTTCTCCCAGTACCAATGTGGCCACTGCTTTACAGGGTACAATGCCCGGATTGAAAATACAGCAGTCCACCGGCCAGCCCGGAACAACGCCTTCCATTTCATTCAGGGGTGGTACCGATTTCAACGGCGGCGGTAGCCCAATGGTGGTAATGGATGGTGTGATCGTGCCCAGTTTGTACGGTATCAATATGGACGATGTAGAAAGCATCGACCTGTTGAAGGACGCGGCTTCTACGGCTATTTACGGCGCCCGCGCTTCCAACGGCGTTATCCTGGTTACTACCAAAAAAGGTAAGAAGGGCAAAGCCCAGGTAAACTACAGCTTCCGTCAAACAACCAATTATATCCGCCGGAATCCATTGGAATATTTAACGGCAGCACAATATATTTCCAAGAACAGGGAAGGTATCGCCAGCCGTTACCAGGCCGACCTTGCCGATGGCAATAACAGCGCTGCGGCTACCGACAGGGGACAAAACCTGGGTTCATGGGGCTGGGCGGTGAACAATGCCTGGACCACACCCATCGGTTTGTATTCAACTCAACTGGTATCTGCTGCGAACAGAAAATACATCGGCAATCCGCAATGGGGTTTACTGATCGATCCGAACCCTTTTATAGCCGGTCAGATGGATAGTATTCTATATCGCTCCCTCGATGTAAAGACGCGCGAAAATATGATCCTGCAGCAGCAGACCACCCAGGAACATTACCTGAATTTATCAGGGGCCAATGAGCAGGGAAGCTTTTCATTGGGATTAGGTATGGCAAAAGACAATGGCATCATCATCGGCTCATCGCTGAAAAGGCTGAGCATGAATTTTAACGGCGGTCTCAATGTGGGGAAAAACCTGAAAGTGTCCATGAGCACTTCTGCTTATACTGTGAGCCAGTTGGTACCTTATGTGGATCCTGCGGGTGGCGGCGCCGGCGGACTGATGCAACGGTTCATTGGTGTGGCGCCTACAGTACGATATACCAATGATACTTCCGGCGCTGTTTTGCCGGGCCCGAATGACAATTCGCTGGGCAATCCTAATTACTGGAGCCAGTTGTACAATAACAACAGTTCACAGCAAAGGATCACAGGTAGCCTGAACATTGAATACAGTATCCTGCCTTCTTTGAAGTTCCTGGCTTCGGGATCGGGTTACCTGTTGTATAACAATGCCAATGCATTTACCAAGGCATACCAGCAGGGCAACGGCGGTGCTTTCAACACCACCAGGCCTGCATCGTACAGCAATTACAATGATGTTCAGTATTCTTACAACGCTTTCCTGCAATACGATAAATCTTTCGGCAACCACAAACTGTCGGTATTGGGAGGCGGTGAATTTTACGAGTTTACCGAAAAAAGCTTCTCTGCCAGTGCAAGTGGGGCGCCTACCGACCTGATCCCCTGGTTATATGCATCGCTTCCCGCCAGCGTGGTAAACGGTGTGATCCAGAATCCTGTCAGCGCTTCTTCCGATTTCAATGCATGGGACAGGCTTACATCGGCCATCGGCAGGGTCAATTACAGTTATCTCAATAAATACTTTCTTACTGCCAACTTCAGATACGATGGCAGTTCAAGGCTTGCCAATAATCGCTTCGGTTTATTCCCCGGTGTATCGGCCGGATGGAATATGCACAAAGAAGATTTTTTTGAAAAAAGCTTCCTGAGTAAATACATCAATGTATTGAAACCGCGGGTGAGCTGGGGACAGAACGGCAGCATCAATCCGTTGGGTTACTACGCCACCGCACAGGTATATTCATCGGCTGGTATTTATAATGGACTGGGAGGAACTTATGCGCCCTCTTATATCAATACCGATCTGAAATGGGAGAAAGCGTCTACGTTCGATGTAGGTGTGGACATTGGTATCCTGAATAACCGCGTTACATTGATCGCCGATTATTTTGTGCGCGATGTATACGATAAGATCGCTTCTCTTCCCATCTCTGCACAAACAGGGTTTACTTCTTTTACTACCAACCTTGGTCAGTTAAGGAACAAAGGGATTGAACTGGAAGTAAAAGCGAAAATCATCAAGCCGGTGAAAGCAGATGGATTGAGTGTTGATGTCAGCGCCAACTTCTATACGTTCAAAAACTATGTAGTGAAACTGCCTTACAACGGGCTTCCCGGAAACAGGCAGAGCACCATACAGGTATGGGATCCGAATCATCCCGGCCAGTTAATGCAGGTAGCCGGGTTACAGGAAGGCAGCAGGGTAGGTACCGATGAAATCTGGGCGCCCAGCTATAGCGGCATTTACAGATCTGCCGCCGATCTCAGCAAGGATGCCAGTGTATACAACGCGTTTATGCCTTACATACATAAGAACCTGCACCAGTTGGGTGATGCGATGTGGAACCAGGTATACAAGAACGACACCATTGACAGCCGCCAGTTTACTTATGTAGGCAGGTCAGTGCCCAATATTCTAGGCGGATTTTCGACAATGGTAGGCTATAAAGGCTTTAGCCTGTATGCACAGTTCGATTATGCGCTGAACTTCATGATTCTTAACAACGAGAAATTAAGGGGATTGAGCCAGGTGCAGGGTTCACAGAACTCAACCGTAGATGCATTGAAGACATGGTCGCCCACCAATCCGAACGGCACATTGCCCAGGTTCTACTGGGCTAACCAGGGAAGGAACTATGCTACCGATGCATCCGGCAACAATCCTTTTAAAGAGTTTTGGGAGAAAGGAGATTACCTGGCCCTGCGGGAGCTTACACTGAGCTACGACATGACTCCTGCATTATTGAGAAAAGCCCTGAATAATAAAGTGCATAACCTCCGCCTGTTTGCAACAGGAAGCAACCTGTTTTACCTGACACAATACAGTGGCAACTTCCCTGAAGTGGGTGGTGTGGACAATGGCAAATTTCCACTTCCCAGGAGGCTGACACTGGGCGTGAACATTACACTTTAATTATGATTCAACACAGAACCATTCAATACAATGTATTATGAAACAGCATAGATTTTCAATACTTATCATATTGGGCCTGGGACTGCTGACAGGCGCCACATCCTGTAAAAAAGATTTACAGGATGTGATCCCGCAGGATCAGATCAGTACCTCCCTTACTTTATCGGACCCCAACGCTGCACAAACGCTTTATTCAGGTGTGTATGCATCGCTCAGAGGTTATAACAGTACTTTATTTGCATTGGGCGAAATGCGAAGCGAAATATGGACAGACGGGTTGTTTACCGAGTCTGTCGATGGAGGCCTTTCACAATATTATACCCATAACATCAGCGCACTGAATGTGCCGGCAAATAACTGGGGTGGTTTTTACAATCTGCTTTACCAGGTTAATAACGTTATCAACTTGTATCCGCAGGTATCGGTTTTATCATCTGCAGTAAAGAACCAGGCATTGGCCGAAATGTACGGCCTCAGGGCATACATTTATTATACCATGCTGCGTACATGGGGAGATGTACCACTCAATACAACACCCATTTCCACGATCAATAATGCGGCACAGACCTATAAGGCACGCACTAAAGTCGATTCTATCATGTTACAGATCAAAAACGACATCAACCAGTCGCTCACCCTGTTCAACGGCAACAACGCGCTGCCGGCGGGCAAAAGGGTTTACTGGAACCGACTTGCTACCTTGTCGTTGAAAGGAGATGTGTATTTGTGGTCGGGCACTTTGATGGGAGGTGGAACCAATGACCTGAATACGGCACTGGCGGCCTTACAGGAATTAGAAGGCCTGCAGAGCGCAACATTGAACCTGGACGCGAATTATGCAGATATATTCGACCCTACAAAAAAAGCAAATAACCCGGAAATCATTTTTGCGTTGAATTATGAACTTAACCAGGCGCAGATGGGAACCTTTGGTTCCTTCCAGGTCAACAGCATACAAGCGACCACGCTTTCATTTCAGCAGGTACCTAACGCGCCTACGGTTTCCAGCATCTATCCTTATGTGAATGGAGCCAACCGTTGTGGGATGAACCAAAATATGATTAACAAACTGACAAGTGGTCCGGCTGACCAGCGCATCAACGGTAGCTTTAAAGTGATGTACAGCACCAGTGCACCTTATGCCACCAGGGGTGTATTGCTTACCAAATGGATCGGATCTACATCGGGTACCACCCAGGTTTATAATAACGATTACCCCATTTACCGTTATGCAGAAATATTGTTGATGGCTGCGGAAGCAAAAGCGAAGCTGGGGCAGGACCCCTCAGCCGAAATCAACCAGATACGGCAAAGGGCTTATGGAGCCACTTATATTCCTTATGTGAATAGCACGATCGACGATAATATACAGGCCGTTCTGGAAGAGCAGTTAAGAGAATTCATTGGCGAAGGCAAACGTTGGTTTGGCTTGAGAAGGGCTGGAGATAAATGGGTATTCAAATATGTTGATCCCAAATACCTGTCGCCTGCAACGGTTAACTCAGGTAAAGGACCTACTTTTTTGCTGCCCATTTCTATGAGCATGCTGAACAATGATCCTCTGCTGACACAAACCACCGGATACTGATAGCCCGGCATTCTTGAGTATCAGCGCCATTCGTTCCCTGCCTGTGTTCTGGCAGGAACGATTTGCGAATGGTTATTTAGATAGAGCGGATGACCGGAGCTCGTCTCCGGTCATTTTTACTGCAACCGGATTAAATGGCATCAATGCTTACATTTATTAGAACAACATACGACCCAAACAACTGCGAACGAACAAATGGAAAGCATCTCAGAATAGTAATAAAAGAAACCAATGACCATTAAACATTTAAGCGGGCTGATAGCAGCTCCTTTTACACCCATGCATGCAGACGGATCGGTGAATCTGTCGCTGATCCCCACTTATTATGCATTCTTAAAACGCAACGGCGTGAAGGGAGCATTCATAGTAGGATCTACCGGAGAAGGCGTATCCTTAAGCCTGGAAGAAAAGAAAGCAGTCATAGAAGCATGGGGCGCCTGCACCAAAGGAGATATGGATTTCAAAGTGATGCCGCTGTTGGGAGGCACCAGTTTGACCGATTGCATGGAGCTTGCCAGGTATGCACGCAGCACAAACATGTACGCAGTTGCTTTCACGGCGCCATTTTATTTCAAACCGGCCAATGCCAAAACACTCGCTGAATGTTGTGCGGCCATTGCTCAAAGCGTGCCCGACATGCCCTTCTATTATTACCATATACCGGTGTTGACGGGTGTTGACATTCCCATGTACAACCTCTTGCAGGAAATACACGGCAATGTGCCCAACTTTGCAGGGATAAAATACACACACGAGGATTTCATGGATTTTCAATCCTGTTTCAATTTCTCCGATCGACAGTACGATATGTTATGGGGCCGCGATGAAAACATGTTATCGGCGCTGGCAGTAGGCGCTACCGGGGCTGTTGGAAGTACCTTTAACTATGCTGCTCCATTGTATTATGAACTGATGGGGGCATTTAATGACAACGATCTTGAAAAAGCGCGTGTATTGCAACAACAATCTATCGATATGATCAGGTTGCTGGGTAAATACGGAGGTATTGCAACCGGTAAAGCATATATGAAACTGGTTGGCGTTGATTGTGGTGAATTCAGGCTGCCTGTGAACAACATGAGTGCCGAACAGTTTGCCCGGTTCAGAACCGATGTGGCAGCCCTAGGCTTCGACCAGTTCAGGTCAAGATGATTAAATTAGCTGTAAAAAATGTTGCCTACAAAGCAATTCATATACGTTTCCTTTCTTTTCATTTCCATCATGATACATGCCGGGTTGTTTGCACAGGGGAGAAAATCTGAATACATTCAATGGTCATCAGATCTTATATTACCAGCGCCTGAAGGTGCACAAGAACAAATAGGAGTTGCCGGTGTATTCGCCGGCGTGCACGATGGGGTGCTCCTGGTTGCCGGCGGAGCTAATTTTCCGGATGCCATGCCCTGGCAGGGAGGGAAAAAAAGATACCACGACGAAATCTATGTGTTGAAGCTGGATGAGAAAAAAGGTTTCAGTTGGATCCATGCGCGCGATGCCCGTTTAAAACAGGCTATAGCCTATGGGGCAAGTGTTACCATTCCCGCTGGTGTTGTATGCATTGGTGGTGAAACAGGTGCAGCTACTTACAGCAACCAGGTATTCCTGATGCAGTGGAACGATGCTGAACAAAGCGTGATCTTCCGGGAACTTCCTTCATTACCCATACCTATTGCAAACACCGCTGTTACCCATATCGGAGATAGTATTTATGTAGCAGGCGGCGAAACAACAGGCAAGGTATCGGAGGCCTTCTTTCGGCTCAATCTTTCGGCTGCTAACCCGCAGTGGGAAACATTACCTTCAATACCGGCTGCCATGTCGCATTCAGTAGCAGTAGCGCAGTCCGATGGCACACATGATTGCGTATACATCATAGGCGGAAGAACAGCATCAGCTTCGGGCATCAGCAAACTGCACCATACTAATTTTTGTTTCGATCCTGCGACCAGCCAATGGAAAGAAAAGCATCCGATCAGCGACGGTAATAAAAATACCAACCTGTCTGCCGGTACAGGTGTTGCACTGGGTGCCGACTATATTTTGCTGCCGGGCGGTGATAACGGGCTTACCTTTCATAAAATAGAAACGTACAATGCGCATATTGCTGCGGTACAATCGGAGTCAGAAAAACAGGCGCTGCAGAAAGAAAAGCTGTCTTTGATCCACCATCATTCCGGTTTTTCCAGGAACCTTTATCTCTATCACACCACAAACGATCGATGGGAAAAAATAGGTGAGTTGCCCGATAACGCACAGGTAACCACAACACTGGTGAAATGGAAAGATTATATTTTTATTCCGAGCGGAGAAATAAAACCAGGTGTGCGTACCCCTAAAATCATGGTAGGCAGGATACTGCCGGATAAAAAATGAAACCATCCAAGACATATTCATGGGTTGTAGTAGGCCTGCTTTGGGGTGTGGCACTGCTCAATTATATGGACCGGCAAATGTTGTCGACCATGAAGCCTGCAATGCAGCATGATATTACCGAGTTGCAGTCGGCCACGAATTTCGGTTACCTCATGGCCATATTTTTATGGATATATGGATGTATGAGTCCGGTTTCTGGCATCATAGCCGATAAGTTCAACCGTAAATGGCTGATCGTTGGCAGTCTTTTCGTGTGGTCGGGCGTTACTTTCACCATGGGATATGCCCGCACGTTCAACGAGTTGTACTGGCTGCGCGCCATCATGGGTGTAAGCGAAGCTTTGTATATACCAGCCGGACTATCATTGATAGCAGATTATCATCAGCATAAAACCCGGTCACTTGCAGTAGGTATTCATATGACAGGTTTTTATCTGGGCCAGGCCATTGGCGGCTTTGGGGCTACAGTAGCAGCCAGTTATTCCTGGCAGGCTACTTTTCATTCATTTGGCATGATCGGGATTGTTTACGCTTGCGTATTGATGATTGGCCTCAAAGAGTACAGGAAAAAAGAAATAGCCCCTGCTAAGCAGCCGGTAACACCCGGTGGTTCATTTTTGAAAGGATTGGTGCCCCTGTTTTCCAATATGGCTTTCTGGGTCATACTGTTCTATTTTGCCGTGCCGAGTTTACCCGGATGGGCTACCAAGAACTGGTTACCTACCCTGTTTGCAGGAAACCTGAACATCCCCATGTCGGAAGCAGGTCCTTTATCAACCATCACCATCGCCTCATCTTCTTTCCTGGGTGTGATCACCGGAGGAATATTGTCGGATAAATGGATACAGAAAAATATCCGGGGAAGGGTGTACACCAGTGCCATCGGCATTGCGTTGACCATTCCCGCGCTTTTATTATTGGGATCGGGTCATACACTGATTCATATTGTGGGTGCGGCTCTTTGTTTTGGTTTTGGTTACGGCATGTTCGATGCGAATAATATGCCCATTCTCTGCCAGTTTGTACCGGCGAGGAGCAGGGCTACCGCTTATGGAATGATGAATATGGTAGGCGTTTTTTCCGGCGCCTTCATCACCAACCTGCTGGGCAAATCAACCGACGGCGGACACCTGGGCAGGGACTTTGCCATGCTGGCCGTGATTGTGCTGGTGGCGCTCGTGGTACAACTTTATTTCCTGCGCCCTAAAGAAAATGACCTGGCAGAATGAAACAGCAAACCATCATTTTATTTTTCTTTTTGCTCGGCTGTTTGCCAGCCAGCCATGCACAGTTGACCAGGGTTGCCTGTATTGGCAATTCTGTTACATATGGATATGGATTGAAAGACCGTGCTGTATCATCTTATCCCGCTCAATTACAACATTTGCTGGGCAAGGGGTATGTAGTGGAGAATTTCGGTCACAGCGGTGCAACACTTTTGAAACAGGGGCATAACCCCTATTATAAAACCAAAGCTTTTTCCGAGGCGCTGGCATTCAAGCCGGATATTGCCATTGTTCACCTCGGATTGAATGATACGGACCCGAGGAACTGGCCCAACCATAAAGAAACATTTGAAGCAGATTATGCCTGGTTGCTGGATACCCTGAAGAAGGTGAATCCATCTGTTCAATTATATGTTTGCAGGCTCACACCTATTTTCAGCGGCCATCCACGTTTTAAATCGGGTACGCGCAACTGGTTCTGGCAAATACAGGAACTGATCCCTGGCATTGCAGCAGCCAATCACGCATCATTGATCAACCTGCACGAAGCTTTATACCATCGTCCCGATCTTTTTCCCGATAACCTTCATCCTGTAGAAGAAGGCGCTGCCATCATTGCCCGAACAGTGTATCAGTCTATTACGGGTAACTATGGGGGACTGCAACCGGCGAAAGTATTCACCAATAATATGGTGATGCAAAGAAGAAAACCCATCCCTGTATACGGAACTGCCGATGCAGGTGAAAGAATAAAAGTGCAACTGGCAGGCAACAATGCATCTGCTGTGACTGATGCAAACGGAAAATGGAAAATAATGCTCCCTGCCATGGAGCATGGTGGTCCGTATAAACTTACCATCACCGGCAGACATCAAAAAATTATTATAGAAAATATTCTTATCGGAGATGTATGGCTTTGTTCCGGCCAGTCGAACATGGATTTTAAATTGAAAAATGCAGAAGGAGGCAAGGAGGAATTGAGAAGCGTGAATGCGGCTCACAGGAATATCCGCTTATTCAGGCTGGAGGCAATTGCCCAAACAGATAACAGTGCCTGGGATTCCCTTACATTGGTAAAAACGAACCGGGGTGAATTTTTCTCGGGCAATTGGAAAGATGGTGATTCCAGTGCAGCGGCCGATTTCTCGGCCATTGGCTATTATTTCGGGAGGAGACTGGCGAAAGAAGAAAATATACCCATTGGATTGATACAAGCTTCGGTGGGAGGATCTCCCATTGAATCATGGATAGACAGGCATACCATGGAACAGGATCCACTGTTGGTAGATGAGCTGAACAACTGGCGAAAATCTGATTTTTACCAGGACTTCTGTCGTGAAAGATCGTCGGTTAATTTGCGGAATACAACGAACGATAAACAACGGCATCCTTATGAGCCTTGCTATAATTATGAAACGGCCATAGAGCCGCTCACTTCTTTTCCGATAAAAGGAGTGATCTGGTACCAGGGCGAAAGCAATGCGCACAATGTGGAACTATACCATCACCTTTTCCCTGCCCTTGTGAACAGTTGGCGGAAAAAATGGGGCGATGCCTTTCCTTTTTATTATGTACAACTGACCAGCATCGACAGGCCTTCCTGGCCATCTTTCCGCGACCTGCAAAGACAAATGGTTAAGGAAATACCCGGTACGGGAATGGCGGTGACGCTTGATCTGGGAGATTCCCTGAATGTACATCCAACCAGGAAAAAAGAAGTGGCCGAGCGCCTGGCAGCGCTGGCACTGCATTATACCTACCAAAGACCGGTTGCGGCAAGCGGACCGGAACTTATCGGCACCGATATCCGGGGACAGAAAATGATTTTGCAGTTCTCTCATGCAAGAAGATTGTCAACCGGCAATGGTAAAACGCTTACCGGGTTTGAACTCGTGAACGACAAAGGTGTTCGTTTTGCAGCCGCCGCTTCTATTCATGGAAATGAAGTGTGGATCGAAATACCGCCTGGCGAACGTTTTCAAAAAATACTATATGCCTGGCAGCCCTTTACACGGGCCAATCTCGTTAATGAATACGGGCTGCCTGCATCTACTTTTTCAAAAAAATTACATCCATGAGTTATACCCAAGATGATTTGCAGCGACTGAAGACGTTTTACCATAATCAATTGGTGAATGATACGATACCCTTCTGGTTCCCGCGTTCTTATGACCATGAATACGGCGGTTATACGTTCATGCGTGATGCAGACGGAACCCTGATCGATGACGATAAAGCAGTATGGATACAAGGCCGTGCTACCTGGACATTATCCACCTTATACAATACCATTGAGCCCCGGCAGGAATGGCTGGACGGTGCTAAACTAGGGTATGAATTTTTAAAACGACATTGCTTTGATACAGACCGAAGAATGTTTTTTCATGTAACAAGAGAAGGCAAGCCCATCCGAAAAAGACGGTATTTTTTTTCAGAAACATTTGCAGCTATTGGGTTTGCAGCTTACGCCAAAGCTATCGGAAGTGAAATAATTGCTGCAGAGGCCAGACAGCTTTTTGGAAAATGCATTGAATATGCGTCAACCCCGGGACTGCTGCCGCCCAAATTCACCCATACCAGACCTGCCAAAGGTATCGGCGTACCTATGATCATGATCAATACGGCGCAGGAGATCAGGAATACCATCGGTGATCCGCGCTGTGATGAATGGATTGAAAAATGGATAAAAGAAATTGAGACGGATTTTGTTAAACACGACATCAAATGTGTAATGGAGCAGGTGGCGCCGGATGGAAGCATCATCGATCATATCGATGGACGGACCCTTAACCCCGGTCATGCCATCGAGGGCGCCTGGTTCATTCTTCGTGAAGCCATGCATCGCAATAACGACCAAGAACTCATCACACTCGGCTGCACCATGCTGGATTATATGTGGGAGCGGGGATGGGATAAAGAATACGGCGGCATCCTTTATTTCAGAGATGTATATGGGAAGCCCGTGCAGGAATACTGGCAGGACATGAAATTCTGGTGGCCGCACAATGAAGTCATCATCGCTACGCTCATGGCTTACCTGTTAACGGGCAACGAAAAATATGCCCGTTGGCACAAGATGGTGCATGACTACGCTTATGATAAATTCCATGACAAAGTGAACGGTGAATGGTATGGATACCTGCATCGCGATGGAAGTATTGCCCAAACGGCAAAAGGCAATCTTTTCAAAGGGCCTTTCCACCTGCCCCGGCAGGAATGGTTCTGTTATCAGCTACTTTGCTAGTCATTTCTGTAATATTCCCTATTTTTAATCTCCGTTGAACTTATTCACGGGAACTAACAAAAACTAACATGAAGAGAATATTTCTGTCATTGCTTTTGCTGATTACCTGTCTTGCCGTTGTTCAGGCTCAGAAACCTGCGGCAGCCGATACCACTTCCAAAAACGATAAACAACAGAACGCCCATAAAAGAGCGGTTGAGGTTGAATCGTCTGTTGTTACCAAAAACGAAATTACGATCAAGGGACAGCGAGTGCCTTATAAAGTAGTTGCTGGCACCCTGCCGGTATGGGATGAAGAGGGAAAGCCCATTGCTGGTATTTTCTATACTTACTATGAGCGGTCCGATGTAAGCGATCGTTCTGCAAGACCCCTCATGATCTCTTTCAATGGAGGTCCCGGAACCGCTTCTGTATGGATGCAGATCGGTTATACCGGACCAAGGATACTTAAGGTTGATGACGAAGGCAATCCTGTACAACCTTATGGTCTCAAGGATAACCCGAATTCGATCCTGGATGTTGCAGATATTGTTTACGTAGATCCCGTCAATACCGGCTTCTCCAGGCCTTTGTCGAAAGATGTGCCTACGTCCAAGTTTTTTGGTGTCAATGCCGATATCAAATACCTGGCTGACTGGATCAACACTTTTATCAGCCGTTATAAACGTTGGGCTTCACCCAAATATCTTATTGGGGAAAGTTATGGTACTACCCGTGTATCCGGGCTGTCGCTTGAACTACAGAATGCACACTGGATTTACCTGAACGGGGTTATACTGGTATCACCTACTACATTGGGTATCGAAAGAAACGGACCGTTAAGCGCCGCATTGCGGTTACCTTATTTCGCGGCAACGGCCTGGTATCATAAAGCGCTGGCATCTGATCTGCAACAAAAAGACCTGACGGCTGTTTTGCCTGAAGTAGAAAAATTTACGGTGGATGAATTCATTCCTGCACTTGCGCTCGGTGGCTCTTTAACGGAGAACAAGAAAAAAGAGATTGCCGAAAAAGTTGCCCGCTATTCCGGGATAGGAGTGCAGCAGGTATTGGATCAGAACCTTGATGTTCCTGCAGGATATTTCTGGAAAGAATTGTTGCGCAGCAAGGGACAGACCGTTGGCCGTCTTGATTCGCGCTACCTGGGTATCGATCGTAAAAACGCGGGCGACTATCCCGATTATAATGCTGAGCTCACATCCTGGTTGCATTCATTCACTCCGGCCATCAATATGTACCTGAGAGAAGAATTAAACTATAAGACTGATCTGGACTATTACATGTTTGGTCCCGTTCATCCCTGGGATGGTAGTAATGACAAAACAGGTGAGAACCTGCGCCAGGCGATGGCCGAAAACCCTTACATGCACTTATTGGTACAATCTGGTTACTATGATGGGGCCTGTGATTATTTCAATGCGAAATACAGCATGTGGCAGATGGACCCCAGCGGCAAACTGAAAGACCGTATGAGTTGGGAAGGTTACCGCAGCGGACACATGATGTACCTGCGCAAGGAAGACCTGGCTACGAGCAATGAACGCCTTCGTGAATTCATTAAGCAATCTACTCCTAAGCCCGGGCAGGCGGCTAAGTATTAGCAACCCTCTTTATATCGGCTCCAAGGCTCCTGAGCCTTTCATCGATATATTGGTACCCGCGGTCGATTTGTTCAATGTTCTGGATGATGCTTTTGCCCTCGGCGCTCAATGCGGCAATGAGGAGGGCCTGTCCTGCGCGGATATCGGGACTGGTCATGGTAATACCCCGCAGGTTCTGTTTCCTGCCAAGGCCAATTACGGTAGCGCGATGCGGATCGCAGAGAATGATCTGCGCGCCCATATCGATTAGTTTATCGGTAAAGAACAAACGGCTTTCGAACATTTTCTGATGAATGAGTACACTGCCTCTTGCCTGTGTAGCTACTACCAATACGATACTTAACAGGTCGGGCGTAAATCCGGGCCAGGGATGGTCGTATATCGTGAGAATGCCTCCATCCATGAATGTCTGTATCTCGTAAACGTCTTGCGAAGGGATATAAATATCATCGCCCTTTATTTGGAACTGAATACCCAGTTGCTGGAATTTTTCGGGAATAACGCCAAGGTGTTCCACGCCTGCGTTCTTGATGGTGATCTCGCTTTGCGTCATGGCCGCCAGCCCAATAAAGCTGCCTATTTCGATCATATCGGGCAACATGCGGTGCGTAGTGCCACCGAGCTTGCCTACTCCTTCGATGGTGAGGAGATTACTGCCGATACCGCAGATGCGCGCACCCATGCGATTCAGCATTTGACACAGTTGCTGCACATAAGGTTCACAGGCAGCATTATAAATAGTAGTGATGCCTTCAGCCAATACGGCTGCCATGATAATGTTGGCAGTGCCGGTAACAGAAGGTTCATCCAACAACATATATGCACCACGTAAACGCGGCGAGCTCAATTTGAAGCAACTGTGTAACTCATCGTATTCAAATCGCGCGCCCAGTTTTTCAAAACCGATGATATGCGTATCCAGCCTTCTGCGCCCGATCTTATCGCCGCCCGGCTTGGGTATATAGGCTTTTCCGAACCTGGCCAGCATAGGCCCCGCGAGCATTACGCTTCCGCGAAGGCGGCCGCCTTTTTTCCTGAACTCATCGGAAGCCAGGTAATCTGCGTCTATCTGGTCGGCCTGGAAGGTACAGGTATGTCTGTTGCTGCGGGAAATTTTAACGCCGATCTCATCGAGCAGTTCAATGAGCAGATTAACATCCAGTATATCGGGTATATTGGCGATGGTAACGGGTTCGGCGGTCAGCAACACGGCTGACAGGATTTGTAATGCCTCGTTTTTTGCCCCTTGCGGAACAATTTCTCCTTTCAGTTGTCTGCCTCCCCTTACTTCGAAGGAACTCATGTAGTTAAGTTGTTATTGAGCCATTGCCTATGGAGCAACTATTACATTAATTAAACCGTTTCTTGAACTGCCGGTTCTTATTGTTGTTGCGGTTTCCGTTATTGCTGCGGTTGTTGTTATTATTATTCCGGTTGTTGCGGTTGTTTCTGCCGCCAAAATTCTGTTGCCAGCGGCCGCGGTTTCCGGTACTATAATCATCACGCTCGAAATTCTGGTTGCGGTGTTTGATAAAAGGGGTGTTGCTGAATTCCAGCTCACCGCCGGTGATATTGTTCAACTCGCTGCGGATGGCATCGTCGTGCACCAGTTCTTTATGCCAGTTGCTGTAAGCCAGTTTCATGTAATAAGCAATGGCATGGGCAAAACCTGCTTTCTTTTCAGCGTCTTCCTGTTTTAACGCTTTATCGATGACCATTTCCAGGTTCTTACCCAGGTGGGCATATCTGGGATTACGCTTCGGATAAGGAAGCGGATCGGGCTTTTGCTTGTAAGTCTCTCTTTGGGGGATGGGGTAAGGACTGTCTACATCCAGGCTGAAATCACTGATGAAAAACAGATGGTCCCACAACATGTGCTTGAAATCATCTACGTTTTTCAGGTGCGGGTTGAGAAATCCCATCAATTCAATCACTGACTGTGCCTGTCGCTGTCTTTTTTCGCGGTCTTCTATGGTAAGCAGGTATTCCACCATCTTCTGCACGTGGCGACCATATTCCTTCATGCCCAGGTAATTCCTGCTGGTATTATATTCCATGTAGTATTCGTTCTTCGAAGCAAATGTACTCATTTATTTTATCTCTATCTTCGCTCCCATGGAACAGTTAGTGCAACAGATAGAGGCGTACAAGCAGGAAATGGCCGCTTATGAGGCTGCGACTGCCGAAGCGGTGGAGGCTTTTCGCATCAAATACCTGGGAACCAAGGGACTGGTAAAAGAAGTGATGGGGGAAATGAAGAATGTGCCGAATGAACAGAAAAAGGCATTCGGACTGGTATTGAACGAATTCAAGCAGTTTGCTGAAACACGTTACGAAACGCTGAAATCCCTGGGTGCGCAGGAAGACCATGTACACGGTAACCAGATCGACTGGTCATTACCCGGAGATCCTGTTGCCGTAGGTTCACGCCATCCGCTCAGCCTGGTGCGGAACCAGATCGTATCTATTTTTAAACGGTTGGGTTTTGCTGTGGCCGAAGGGCCTGAGATAGAAGACGACTGGCATAATTTCGGCGCGATGAACCTGCCGGAAGACCATCCGGCCAGGGATATGCAGGACACTTTTTACATCAGCCGCAATCCCGACTGGTTATTGCGTACCCATACCAGTAGTGTGCAGGCAAGGGTGATGGAAAAACAAAAACCGCCCATCCGGGTGATATGTCCGGGCAGGGTGTATCGTAATGAAACAGTCAGCGCCCGCGCCCATTGTTTCTTCCACCAGGTAGAAGGTTTGTATATCGATGAGCATGTAAGCTTTGCCGACCTCAAACAAACACTTTACTTTTTTGTGCAGGAAATGTTTGGAAAGAATGTGAAAGTGCGCTTCCGGCCAAGTTATTTTCCTTTTACCGAGCCCAGCGCCGAAATGGACATCAGCTGTCTGATCTGTGGTGGCGAAGGATGCAATATTTGCAAACATACCGGTTGGGTAGAGATATTGGGCAGCGGCATGGTGCATCCGAAAGTGCTCGAGAATTTTGGTATCGATCCGAATAAATACACCGGTTTTGCTTTTGGAATGGGTGTGGAAAGAATCACCCAGTTGAAATACCAGGTGAACGACCTGCGCCTTTACTCCCAGAACGACCTGCGCTTCCTGAAGCAGTTTACCGGGGCGATCTGAACCTAGCCTATGATACATGCTACCAAAGGCATTGTGTTGCGTACCGTGAAATATGGCGATACAAGCGTCATTACCACGGTATATACCGAATTGTTTGGGGTGCAGAGTTATATTGTAAAAGGGGTGAGGCAAAGCAGTAAAACCTCAGCGGGCAAAGCAGTTTATTTTCAGCCGGCAGCCATACTGGAGATGGAAGTGTATCACAACGAACTCAAACAATTACAGTTTGTGAAAGAGTTCCAGTGGGCTTATCTCTACGAGAGATTATTGTTCGATGTGATGCGGAATGCAGTTGCCATGTACGTGATAGAACTGTTACAGCATAGCCTCAAACAACCGGAAGCCAACCCGGAATTGTTCTACCTGATAGAAGATACCCTTAAACAACTCGACAAAGGCTCAGATACACTCGTAGCCAATTTACCATTGTATTTCATTCTCCACCTGGGAAGTGAATTAGGTTTCCAGATGCAGGGCACTTATCATGCACAAACACCGGTGCTTGATTTACAGGAAGGAATTTTTATCCGGGAAAAACCTGCACACCCTTATTACATAGAAAGCCGGTTGGCCGAGGTAGCCGGTCAATTGTTATCGTTACAGTTTTACAATGATCTTGATCATATATCGTTGAACAGGCAAATAAGACGGGAACTCTTACAAGCTTTTCAAACCTATATTGCACTACATGTAGCTGATTTTGGTGAAATGAGGAGTCTGGGTGTTTTACAGGAAGTATTGAATTAGTTGTCAGAGGATGTCTTTTCTAACAACTAACAACTATCAACTCCTATAATATCCTCCGAACAGTAGTAGCTTCATCAATCTTCCCATCACTGCCCTCGAGTAATACAACGCCCGGCCTCTTGCCTTTGGCAAAGCTTCCCAGTTCATCTTCCATCTGCAATGCTTTTGCGCCGTTGAGGGTTGCCCATCGCAATAATTCGTTGAGCGGCACCTGGGGGAAATATTTAGTGATCGATTGAAGTTCTGCAAGAATACTTAGGCTGTGGTTACTGGCCAGGCTGTCTGTGCCCAACACGATGGTACAATCGTAGCCGCGCAGGAGTTGAACCGGAGGAACACTGTTTTCGATATAACGGTTTGCATTGATGCATAGGCAATGAAACAGGGTCTGCCTGTTAGCGATTGCCTGGCTTTTAGCAAATAACAGGTCGGGCTCTTTAGTGAATGTATTGTGAACGAGGAGTACTTGCCGGGCATTCGATAACTGGCTGTAATAAGATTGCAGACTGGTCTTGCCAGTGGGTTTAAAGAAAGCCGTATCCAATTGCATCATTTCATACATACGGGAGAAACCGCCGCTGCCTTTTTCGAACAGTTCATCTTCGAAAGCCGTTTCCTGGTTATGTATGGTGATGGTTTTATTGTTGAAATGAGGTTGTAACAAATGCCACAATTCTTCGGAAACCGAATAAGGCGCATGGGGGGAGAGCGAACGAGGATTACAGGCATTCAGGTTTTTGAATTCCTGGTAATACCCGAAAGACCGTTGGAATCGCTGTTCTGCCAGGGCGGGGAGCCAGCCGCTTACTTCAATGAAATTATAATATGCCAGTTGCTGTAACTGTTTTTGCGGAATGGTGAGTGTATTGTTACAGATATCCCCCACCGCTACAATACCGTTTTGCAGCATTTCATCTTCTGCACGGGTAATATGTTCCAGTATTTCAGCATCAGGGAAATGCCGTTGGGTGATCACATGGAAAACAAAATCGACCAGTCCTGTTTGTTCGGGTATCAAACCCTTCATGTGACTGAGCTCCAGGTGACAATGACAGTTGATAAATCCAGGTGAAAGGATGCCCTTGTAAGATTCAACGTTATCACCGGCATCTGCCAGGGATACCAGGTCTTTGATGACCCCGGTTTCATCGATAACCAGTACAGCATCATTACCGCGCATCTCCGATCCGGTAAAAAGCTGTGTTGCCTGGAGTTTTCTGAATGCCAAAATGCTAGGATTGAAGTTTATATTCTTTGATCAACGCTTCAACAGGGATGTGCAATATCTCACTAAATTTCCGGATCATCGTTAAAGAAAGCGGTTGTTTATAATTCAACACCTTGCTTACGGTGCCTTTGTCTCCGTATGCTTTGGCAAGATCAGTGGCTTTATAGCCAAAGTCTTCCATTCGAATTTTAATGAATTCGATGGGGTCTAATTCGGGGAGAGAAGATGTTCTGTCTTCATAACGATCGATGAGGTGAGCGAGTAACATTTTCTCCCTGTACTCCATACTGCCTTTTTCAGCGTATTTAATTTCCTGAAAACGCTCCATGGCTTTTTGGTATTCGGATTCGTTTTCGATAAAGAACCAATCTGACATAATTCAATATTTATACAGTTAAAGGATCGATTTTATCATATTCCGTATGCGTGCCGATGAACCTTACTTCCACCAACCCATCTTCATAAAACACTTCGGCAATCAGACGGTATTTATTGTGTTGTATCTCGAATCTTGCCCTGTTATTGCCCAGGACTTTTGCATTGGGAAAAGAAAAAAGTATATCCTGTTTCTTTTTCCAGGAAGCTTCTTTGGTTGCTTTTTTCCATGCTGCCAGACTTTTTCTTGTAGAAGCATGAGCAAGAGCAAAAGAATCCAGTAACCTTCCGTTGATAATAAGCATAAGTAATGGTTTGTACCTGCACCTTTGCTTACTAGCATAAAGCAAAGGTATTAAAAGTTGGTAAATTGCCAACTTTTAAGGCAATTAAATAATGTCACAAATATGAATAGCTATGCTCCGGCTGTAACGGAGCGGGTAAAATAGACGTGATGATTTTCGAGACGCTATTTTTTTATTGATTATCAGTCATTTGTAAAGGCATCATTCAAAATACTTTGCAAAATCCTTGGAAAATCGATTACTGTGGCCGTACCTTTGCCGTCCATTTAAAAACCGTCGGGATAGCGCCGGTTGAACAAAAAAATAAAGATCATGAGTAAACTTCATTTCACTACAAAGCATGCGAATGCGGCTACCGTGCAGCACAACTGGTACGTGGTTGACGGTACTAATCAAACCGTAGGTCGTATTGCATCCAAGATCGCTGCTGCTCTTCGCGGTAAGAACAAAGCGTATTATACACCTCACGTAGACTGCGGTGATTATGTCATTGTTATCAATGCAGAAAAGGTAGTCTTCACCGGTAACAAGTTCGAAGACAAACAATACATCAACTTCTCTGGTTACCCCGGTGGTAAGAAAGAAGAAGCTGCCCAGGACCTGATCAGGCGTCGTCCTGAAGTGATCATGGAAAGAGCGGTAAAAGGCATGCTGCCTAAGAACCGCCTGGGTCGCAAAATGATCAAGAAACTGTTCGTGTATGCTGGTCCCAACCATCCGCATGCTGCACAGCAACCCAAAGAATTTAAATTCTAAATCAACCGTTTTAAAACACTTTAATTCCAACATAAATGGAAAAACAAAAAAACGCAGTTGGTCGCCGTAAAGAAGCCGTTACCCGCGTATTCATCAGCAAGGGTGAGGGTAAGATCACTGTAAATGACAGGGACTATAAAGAATATTTTCCGCTGGTATACCTGCAGAACCAGGTGGAAGCTCCGCTGAAAACTGCCGATGTGTTTGGCAAGTACGATGTGGTAATCAATGCAACCGGTGGTGGTTTGAAAGGCCAGGCCGAAGCAGCCAAACTGGGTATTGCCCGTGCATTGCTTGAAGTGAATGCTGAATTCCGTCCTGCGCTGAAAGCAGAAGGTCAGTTGAAGCGTGATCCCCGTGGTGTTGAACGTAAGAAATTCGGTCACAAGAAAGCACGTAGAAGCTACCAGTTCAGCAAGCGTTAATCGTTGGCTCCTGTGGTTATTATTAAACTATAACAACTTATACAATCAATACAATGGAAAATAACACTTCACTGCAACAACAACTTCTGGAGGCCGGCGTACACTTTGGTCACCTGAAAAAGAAGTGGAATCCCAAGATGTTGCCTTATATCTTCGCTGAGAAGAAAGGCATCCACATCATCGATCTGAATAAAACAGTGGACCACCTGCAGGAAGCGGCTGCTGCTGTTAAACAAATTGCGAAAAGCGGTAAGAAGATCATGTTCATTGCTACCAAAAAGCAGGCGAAAGAGATCGTGAGCGAGTGCGCTAAGCGTGTGAACATGCCTTATGCTACCGAGCGTTGGCTGGGTGGTATGCTTACCAACTTCAATACGGTTCGTAAGAGCGTTAAGAAAATGCAGAGCATTGAAAAAATGCTGGCAGATGGCAGCGCCGACAGCCTCACCAAGAAAGAGCGTCTGACTTTGAGTCGCGATAAGGATAAAATGGAAAAAGTATTGGGCGGTATCGCTCAACTGGGACGCCTGCCGGCTGCTTTGTTCCTGGTAGACATCGGGCATGAACATATTGCACTGGCAGAAGCCAAGCGCCTGGGCATTACTACTTTTGGTATGGTTGATACCAACTGCGATCCCAATAAAGTAGACTTTTCTATTCCTTCCAACGACGATGCCACCAAGTCTATCGCTATCGTTGTAAACTATATCGTAGCAGCTATAGCTGAAGGTTTGGCAGAACGTCAGGCTTCTAAAGATGAAGAAGAAACAGAAGAGAGCAATAACGAAAATGAGGCGAAGGCCCGTCGCCTCGAAGCAGAAGCCCAGTCTGAATCTGGCCGCGGGGGCAGACAGCGTGGAAGCGCCGATGCAGGTGGACAAGGACAACCCAAACGTCGTGTTCCGGGTAACCGTCGCCCTGCCGGTGGTGGAAGCAGATAATCATCCTGAATGAAATATTCGTTGGGTCATTACGTCATTCTCTTATGGGTAATGGCATGATGACCCAATTTGTTTGATCCGCTGCTACTGATTTTTATTTCATTAAACCATAATGTTGGTATCCGGGTGCAGCTATTAGTTTTGCTCACACCGCATCCATAATAACGTTTCAAAATTGTAAAAGAATATGAGTACTGCAACAATTACAGCCGCAGAAATTAATAAACTCCGCCAGGCTACCGGCGCCGGCATGATGGATTGCCGCAAGGCCCTCACCGAAACAAACGGTGATTTTGAAGCAGCGATTGACTGGCTCCGCAAGCAGGGTCAGAAAGTAGCTGCCAAGCGCAGCGACCGTGAAGCGAAAGAAGGTGTGATCATTGCAAAAACATCTGCTGATAACAAAACCGGTTTCATTGTATGTATCAGTTGCGAAACCGACTTCGTTTCTAAAAACGCAGACTTTGTTGCCTTCGCGCAAAGCATCGCCGATGCTGCCGTAGCCAACAATGTGAACAGTGCGGAAGAGCTGAATGAAGTGGTGATCAATGGCGCTAAAGTATCTGACCTGATCAACGATAAACTCGCAGCCATTGGTGAAAAGATCGGTGTTGCGAAATTTGAAAAAATCGAAGCGCCTTATGTAGCTTCTTATATCCATGGCGCTTACCGTATGGGCGTGCTGGTTGGACTGTCAAGCGAAGCTGCTGAAGCAGGAAAAGACATTGCTATGCAGATCGCAGCGATGAATCCTGTAGCGGTAGATGCCGACTCAGTTCCTGCCGATGTGATCGAAAGGGAAAGAGCTATCATCGTAGATACCATGAAGCAGGATCCTAAAATGGCCGGTAAGCCCGATGAAATGATCTCCAAGATCGCTGAAGGCAAACTGAATGCTTTCTTCAAAGAGCAAACCTTGCTGGCACAGGCTTTTGTGAAAGACGGTGGTAAGAGCGTTGGCGAGTACCTGAAGAGTGTAGGAGCCGATCTGAAAGTAACAGGTTTTAAACGCGTTGCACTGGGATAAGGGCAATGCCGTTGTAGCATAATTGAAGGGGTGGTACTGATACAGGCCACTCCTTTTTATTTTCTGTTTGGCGACTCATTAAAAATTCAGGTTATTTGCAGTCGAATCAATAACCTCCTCATGCTCCCCAAGTTCAAGCGTATTCTCCTCAAACTCTCCGGTGAAGCCTTATTAGGCGACCAGCAGAATGGTGATCCTTTTAACCCCCGTATCATTGAGCAATATGCACAGGATATCAAAATGGTGACCGACCTGGGTGTTCAGGTAGCCATTGTGATCGGCGGGGGTAATATTTACAGGGGTATGAATGAGGCTGAAAGTGGTATCGAACGGGCGCATGGCGATTACATGGGTATGCTTGCCACAGTGATTAATGCGATGGCTATGCAGGCGATGCTGGAAAAGATCGGCGTGTATACCCGTTTGCAAAGCGCCATCAATATGGAGCAGGTGGCCGAGCCGTATATCCGCCGGAAAGCCCTTCGTCACCTGGAAAAGGGGCGTGTGGTAATTTTCGGTGCGGGTACCGGCAACCCTTATTTTACTACCGATACAGCGGGATCACTGCGTGCTATTGAAATGAAAGCAGATGTGATATTGAAAGGAACGCGCGTAGACGGTGTCTATAATGCAGATCCCGAAAAAGACCCTTCAGCAAAAAAATTCGATACGGTAAGTTTCCAGGAATGCATCAACCAGAACCTGCGAGTGATGGATATGACCGCATTTACGCTCTGCATGGAAAACAAGCTGCCCATCATTGTATTCGACATGAATAAACCAGGCAACCTGTTGAAAGTGGTAGAAGGCATGCGTGTTGGTACCCTGGTAAGCTGAACTCATCCGTTGGTGTAATTTTTGAGGATGCATCAACAGCAGCCCGGTAATTTCACAGCACATGAAAAAATTATTGTTTGTTTTCCTGACGGCCCTTGCCATGGAAGGGTATTCGCAGCAGTCACTGTCGCTTTCCGATGCTGTTAATACTGCATTGAAAAACAGTTTCGATATCCGTTTGGCTAAAAACAACCTGGAGATCAGCAACATCAATAATAACAGCGGTGTGGCAGGAGCTTTACCGGTAGTGAGTGCAACGGCAGGCGATAATGAACAGCTCACTACCATCAACCAGAAATATGCAGACGCTGCGCGTGATGTGAAAAGGAACAATGTAGGCTCCAACAACTTAACGGCGGGTATTACTGGCAGCATTTTATTATACAACGGGTACCGGGTAGTAACAACCGAGAAGAGACTGGGTGAACTACAGCGCCAGAACCAGCAATTGCTGAATGCCCAGATACAGAATACCATTGCGGCGGTTAGTGTGAAATACTATGATATTGTACGGCAGCAGCAACTCCTGCAAACCATTCTGCAATCCATTGAAGTATCGAAACAAAAATTATCCATACTGCAGGTACGCAAAGAAGCAGGCCTATCGAACAATGCAGATATATACCAGGCACAGCTCGATCTCAATACATTGGTGCAGTCAAAACTCAGCCAGCAACTGGTAATCCATCAGGCCAAAACAGATCTGCTCAACCTCATCGTTGCAAAGCCCGACTCTTCCGTGAATATTACCGATACGATTGTGGTAGACCGTTCCATTCGCCTGGATAATATCCGTTCTGCATTGAAAGATAACCCACAGTTACTTTCTGCTGCCAGCCAGGTGCAGATCAATGCGCTCATAGAAAAGGAAACAGCCGCCCTTCGTTATCCCTCCCTGCGTGCCAATACCGGGTATAATTTCAATAGTAACAAGAGTAGTGCAGGTTTCAGCCTGCTGAACCAAAGCTATGGCCCTTTTGTTGGAATCAGTTTATCAATACCCATCTATAACGGAAGTGCCAGCAAAAGACAACAACAGGTAGCAGAAATCAATACGCGCAATGCCCTTATTCAACGCGATAACCTGGCGCTCAGTCTGGAAGCGGGCGCTGTAAAGACTTTTCAATCTTACACTAACGCGTTGGAGCAATTACAGACCGAGCAGGACAATTATCGCCTCTCGGGCCAGTTGATGGACCTGGTATTACAGCGTTTTCAGGTGGGGCAGGCCACCATCGTTGACGTAAAGCTGGCGCAGCAAAGCTTTGAAGATGCAGGCTACCGTTTGATGAACCTCAACTATATGGGCAAAATTGCTGAAACAGAATTGAAGCGTCTCTCCAACCAGTTGGCTCCCTGATACATGCACTTTTGCCATTTCTTTAACAACGCCCGGCAGTCATTGCCGTATCAGTCATTCACTCCAATTTATACTGGAAGGAATAACACAGGATGGAAGATTGGTGCATATCAGTAAATTGCTGTAATAAATGCATTGATCATACCTAATTGTTCTTTCATGCAACCCCTCATCCATTCGAAGCTACACAATGTAGGCACAACTATTTTTACGGTTATGAGCCAGCTGGCTGCAGAGCATGGGGCAGTGAACCTGGGCCAGGGATTTCCCGACTTCCCCATGAGCGAGGAATTGGTTTCACTTGTTAATGAAGCCATGCGCAACGGATGGAACCAGTACACGCACATGAACGGACTGCCTTTGCTGCGGGAAAGACTGGCCGCCAAAGCCGGGCAACTTTATGGCGCTGTCATTGACCCTGACACACAAATAACGATAACACCTGGTGGTACTTATGCTATTTATACAGCACTCACCACTGTATTACAACCAGGCGATGAAGTGATCGTTTTTGAACCGGCTTACGATAGCTATATTCCCAATATTGAAGTCAATGGCGCCAAACCGGTATTGATACCACTGCAATACCCTGGTTATTCGATTCCCTGGGATGAAGTTCGCGCAAAGATCAGTGGCCGGACCAGGATGATCATGATCAATTCGCCGCATAATCCTACCGGTAGTGTGTTGCGTGAAGAAGATATGCGGCAGTTACAGGAGATTGTTGAAGGAACCCATATCATTATCCTAAGCGATGAAGTGTATGAGCACCTGATATTCGATGGCATAGCCCACCAGTCGATTTTGCGTTACCCAGCTTTGCTTGAGAGAAGCTTTGTATGTTTTTCTTTTGGCAAAACCTATCATTGCACCGGTTGGAAAATGGGTTATTGCATCAGCGCCCCCAGCCTGATGCAAGAGTTTAGAAAAGTGCATCAATTCAATTGTTTCAGTTGCGATACATCCAAACAAGTAGCGTTAGCTGAATACATTACACATAAAGACGCGTATCTTTCATTGAATGACTTCATGCAGCAAAAGCGCGATTATTTCCGGAAACTGATGGCAGCAACACCATTCCGGTGCATTCCTTCGCACGGCAGTTATTTCGAATGCTACGGATACGGGCATTTCAGTAATGAAACCGATAAGGAGTTAGCTATCAGGTTAACACGGGAATATGGCATTGCCACCATTCCCGTATCGGCCTTTTATAAAGAAGGTAAAGATGATAAAGTGCTGCGCTTTTGTTTTGCTAAAAAAGAGCAGACATTAGAAAAAGCAGTAGAGAAGCTGGTTTACCTGGGTTAATAAAAAAGCCGCCAGGCTTGTGTCTTCACAAACGTTGGCGGCCGGTTGATTATTAACCAAAACTATGTTAGAACCAACTGCCGGTAAAAGCAGCGTTAACATTCTTATCGTTCCTCAATCTTCTTTCTCTTTTCTTCCTGGCAATACGGTGCCTGATGAGCGCCACTACCATCAAGAACAGGAATATGATGGTGAGCGGCGGAATACCCATGAAGCTGATCCATTTACCGCCGAACATGTTACGCATGGGCCTGCGCAGGCGTTCTGCAATGAGGTACATGCTGGGAACGATGAACAGGGTCATGAAGAAGGCGAAGGCGAGACCGAATATGATGGTCCAGCTCAACGGCTTCCAGAATACCACGTTATCACCTCCGAAGAAGATATGCGGATTGAGCTCAGAGAACAGTGTGATGAAGTTGATGTTGAAGCCGGTCGCGATGGGAATGAATCCGAGTATCGCCGCAAGCGCGGTCAACAGTACCGGAATGATACGTGTTTTACCTGCCTGTATCACTGCTTCCTTGGTTTTGATACCGCGGGAGCGCAACTCATCGGCGAATTCAATCACGAGGATACCGTTCTTCACCACAATACCTGCGAGACCAACGATACCCAGTCCTGTCATCAATATCGATACCTCCATTCCGGTGATAGTGAAACCGATGAATACACCAATCACACTGAAAATGATCTCGGTGAGGATGATCACCGGTTTGCTCACACTGTTGAACTGCAATACCAGTACCAGCAGGATCAATCCGAGTGCAATAGCCAAAGCTTTGCCCAGAAATGCGCCTGTCTCAGCCTGTTGTTCACCTTCACCTGTTTGCTTGATGGTTACATTATCAGGCTTCTTGTTGAAATTGGCAATATGTTTGGCCAGTACCTGGTTTACAGCCGTTGCATTGTAACCTTTTGTGGTCAATACATTCGAACGCAAAGTGATCAGGCGCTTCTGGTTCTTGCGTTTCACGCTTCCAAGGGTAGAAGTAGGTTCTACTTTTACCAATGCACTGATAGGAATATTCTTCACTGCACCGCCACTGGCCATATCACGGAATGAAACGCGCATGTTCAGCAGATCAACGAGACTTTTTCTTTGCAGCTCGTTGTTGCGCAATTGTATTTTATATTCTTCTTTACCTTCTTTGATCTTCGATACTTCTTTTCCGAACAAAGCAGTACGTATCTGAGACCCGATCTGGGCAGAAGAAACACCTTCGATCAGGGCGCGGTCGCGGTCTACCGTAAGGGTGATCTCTGGGTTTTGGAGATCCACATCCATCTTCAACTCTTCCACACCAGGCACCTGTATGCTGTCGAGATAATTCTTGAGCGCAGAGGCGGTCTTGATCAGGTCATCAAATTCTTCACTGGCAATTTCAATATTGATGGGAGGATCGGTGGGAGGTCCGCCTTTCTCCTGGTCAACACTGATCTCGGCGCCGGGAATACCTTTCATCTCTGCGCGGATCTTATCAAGATAAGGCCGTGTAGAAACACCATGCCTTTTCTCGAATTCCACGAATGATACCTGTATCCTTCCCAGTTCGCTGCGTGTACTACGGTCGCCACTGGCAGGGTCGCCCGCACCGATGGCCACGTTGCTGATAATACTTTCCACTACGGGGTTTTGTTTGCCGTTTTCAACGCCCAATACTTTGTTCACACGTGATTCCAGTATGCGGGTAATGGAATCGGTATAAGCTACATTCGTTCCTACCGGCAATTTGAGATATACATAGATCTGGTTGGGATCTCCCTGCGGGAAGAAAGTAATAGGTATCCTGCCTGAACTGATGCTGCCGGAGAATGCAAAGAAGGAGACAAAGAACAAAGCAATGGTTCCTAATAAAAGGTGCACGGGTCTCCATCCTTTCAACGCCCAGCGGAGCAAACGTTCATAGTGATTCATGATCCAGGGCAGGGCTCTGTTCTGGAATGAGTGGATGGCTTTGTCGAGCACGAAACGGTTTAAGATAACGAGCAGCATGAAGAAGATGAGCAGGTTGCCCCAGAAAGGAGCGCCGGCCAAATCCAGCAACAAGCCTACACCAATAGCAATCCAGAAACCTTTCTTTTTAAAGATGGCGCCAGGCGCTTCCTTGCTCTCATCATCGGCATGGGCCATGAAGTCTACGGCGAATACCGGGTTCATGATGAATGCTACCACCAATGAAGCGGCCAGCGTGAATATGAGCATGGTGGGTAAGTACACCATGAACTTGCCAATGATACCCGGCCAGAAGAGTAGCGGGAAAAAGGGAGCCAACGTAGTAAGCGTACCAGCCAATACCGGCACAAATACTTCGCCCGCAGCCATTCGTGCAGAAGTCGTAATCTGTAGCCTGCCTTTTCCTTCCGTGAAAATACGGTGGGTGTTTTCGATCACCACAATCGCGTCATCCACAATGATACCGAGACCGAACAACAAGGCAAAGAGCACAATGAAATTCAGTGTCACGTGTGTGCCTATGATGAGATCGGCACCCGGTAAGAACACGAAGGCCACGAACATACTCAATGGTACCGAGAGCGCTACGAAGAAGGCATTGATGACCCCCATGAAGAACATGAGTACAATTAATACCAGTACGAAACCGATCACAATAGAGTTCACCAGGTCGTTGAATGATATCCTTGTTTTGATACTCATATCACCGGTGATCACTGCTTTGAGGTCTTTAGGAAACAGCACGCCTTTGGCATTTTCCACTACTTGTTTCACACCATCACTGGTTTCGATGAGGTTTTCACCACTGCGTTTGATGATGTTCAGGGTTACCACATTCTTGCCATCGAGGCGGGCATAGCTTTCTTTTTCCTTGGTGGTATCGATCACCCTGGCAATGTCTTTCAGGTAGATGGGAGCGCCGCTGGTGTTGCGAACGATGATCTTCTCAATATCCTTGGCTGTTTTCAGCTGTCCTTTCAATTGCAGGTTACGCTTCATATTACCCACATCAAGCAAACCGCCGGATATATCCATGTTCTCGCGCTGTACGGCAGCATTGATATCATCGAAAGTGATACCGGAACTCTGCATGCGGTAATTGTCTACATTGATCTGAAATTCCCTTTCCGGAGCGCCTACGATATCCACGCGGGTGATCTGCGAAAGGTCTTCCAGCTTGTCTTTCAGGTCATCGGCATATTTCTTCAAGCGGGGAAGATCATAATCGCCACTCAGGTTTACGTACATGATGGGCTGCTCACTGAAGCTTACTTCCAATACGGTAGGCTCTTGTGTAAGATCGTTGGGAAGGTCCTGCTTTGATTTGTCCACCGCATCTTTCACTTTCTGTAACGCCACATCGGTCTTTACATCGGTGTCAAATTCAACAATGATGGCAGAATAATCCTGCTGCGATG
The DNA here is from genome assembly GCF_000515315.1 of Asinibacterium sp. OR53. Lineage (NCBI taxonomy): Bacteria > Pseudomonadati > Bacteroidota > Chitinophagia > Chitinophagales > Chitinophagaceae > Asinibacterium > Asinibacterium sp. OR53. Next base: position 738,962 of record NZ_KI911562.1, on the reverse strand, counting down.
TACTGGTGAACTTTTTGATCTTGGCTCCGGTGATTCCCTTGATTTGTTTTTCGATAGGCCTCGTAACCAGGTTTTCGATGTCTTTCGGAGAGTTACCTACATAAATGGTTTGAACATAAATAGTAGGGATCACAATATCCGGGAACTGTTCTTTGGGCAACGTAACAAACTGGAATATACCTGCAATACTCACGAAGAGCATCATCAGGTAGATCGATGTTTTGTTTTTGATACTCCAGGTAGTAGGCCCAAACTCTTTGAACTTGTGTTTGATATTTTCTAATACGCTCATATAAATAGTTTGGTATTGGTCTTAGACAGTGGGTTATTTGTTTTCCGTTGTGATGAGCTGGCCTTCATACAGGCTCTGGAAACCATCGGTAACGATCAGGTCTCCTGTTTGCAGTCCTGATTTGATTTCCATTTTATCGCCATAGAATTCACCAATCACTACCGGTCTTTTGTGAGCGATCATTTTGCCATTTTCTTTAACAGCCACCATTACGTATTTGCCTTTATCGTCCGATTGAATGGTATTGACAGGAGCGGTGATAGATTGTGCTTTGGTGTAATCCTGTATCTGCACAAGCGCCACCTGGTTGGGATGAAACGCAGCATCGGAAGGTATCCTGGCTTCTGCAAAGAAACTCCTGTTGGTAAGATCGATGAGTTTACCGGCCACACTGATTTTGGCATCAAGTGTGCGATTGATATCGGGCAGGTTTACTTTCACTTTAGTGCCTACGGTTACTTTACCAAGATAATTTTCCGGTACCTGTGTGGTTACTTTCAGGTCGGATGTGTTCACGATCTTTATTTGCGGACTGTTGCCGGCGATACCTGCAAAAGTTTCACCTACGCGGATGTTCACATCTTCAGCCACACCATTCACATCGCTGTAAATAGAAGTATAATTCAGTTGCTCTTTGGCGATCTTGATTTGTTCATCGCTGGCTTTCATCTGGCTCTCTACATTGTCAACATTGTTCTTAGCAGTGATGAGTTGTACTTCAGTACCGATGTTCTGGTCCCAAAGATTTTTCTGCTTCTGGTACAAGTTCTTCAGGTACGCCAGTTGTGTTTTGAGTGTCTCCTGGTTCTGCTGTGCTGCGGCCAGGCTCTGGCGGGGGATGGCGTCTTCGAGTTTCAGCAACAGCTGACCTTTCTTCACTACATCACCTTTTTTCACATACACCGCTTTCACTACGCCAGGCGCACCTTTAGGAGCCACATAAGAAATATTTACCGCTTCAACCCTTCCCTGGAGGTCAATATAATGCACAAAGGTTTCGGGCTGGATGGCAGCAATGGTTACCAGCTTGGCCTTTTCTTCTTTGGCTGCGGCGGGATCGGTTTTGGCGAGTTCTTTTTCCAGTGTTTCAATTTGAGCATTGATACCGGCCTGCTGTTTTTTGAGCTCGGCCAGTTTTGTTTGCTTTTCACTGGTTGCATTGTTGTCTGACTTGGCTCCGCAAGACGCCAGGGTAATAGCGGTTGCCATGAGCGCCAGTTGTACTATCTTTTGCATATACTCGGTTTTAGGTTGGTAGTGATTATAATTTTCCTATTGCTTTCAGGTAATCCACCTTCGCAATGATGGCGGTATACAAAGCGTTGATATAATTAGTTTGAGCAGTAACGAGATCTGTTTGGGCAGAAGTGATTTCTGTATTCGAGCCCGAACCTATTTCGTATTTCTTTTTGGTCTGGTTGTACACATCTTCTGCCAGGTCCATGTTTTTCTTCTGGTAACTCATAGTGGAGATGGCAGAACGGAAATTGATCCTGGCCTGCGCTACTTCATTGTCGATAGACAATTGGAGATTATCGATCTGGTTATTGGTTTGTGTCAGCTCCATCCTCGACTTTTTAATCCTGGAATCTTTGGCAAAACCGTCGAAAATAGGAATGGAAATATTCAGCCCTACATACGAAGTGGTAAACCAGTCGCCTTTTCCAAAAAAATCGAATTCATTACGCTGGGCATTTTTGCTGTAAGCGCCGGTCAATGAAAGGGTGGGGAAATAACTCAGCTTGTAACGCTTGATATTGAACTCGTTTAGCTTCTTGGCCAGTTGCAGGTATTGAAATTCCTTTCTGTCGGAGTACTGGTAGCTGCTGTCATTCGTAAAATCTTCCTTGATCTGATCGTCCGTGATCTTGTCGGTTAGCACGAGGCTGTCTTTAATGGGCATACCCATAAGTGTTTTCAGTCCCAGGTAGCCAATATCGATATTGTTGAGCGCTTTGGTTTTTTCAGTTTGCAGATTGGCAACCTGCACAGCGATCTTATCAAGGTCCAGCTTTTCTGCAAAACCATTCTTGTACAACTCACGCGTATCATGATCCAATTTATTCAACCGGTTGATATTGGCATCGAGCAGCGCGATCTGTGTTTTGCTTACAACGAGCTGGTAGTATATTTTATAAATATTGGTCTTGATGGCCTCCTCGGTTACTTCCGCAGATTTTTTACGCCATTCCAGGGAAGTGGCCCTTGCCTGCAGACCAATGAATACCTGTCCGTCGAACAACAGTTGCTGAAGCTGTATGCTGGCAGTAGAATTGTATTTGGTACCGAACTGAACGGGGATATAAGTTCCGCGCGGTTGGCCGAACACTTCTCCGGGCAACAGTGAAGTAGGTATCTTCAGGTAATCAGTTGCTCCGATCGATCCTGTTACGCTGGGCAGGGCTGCAGAAGTAATATCCCTGTTGCTCTGCTGCTGGATGCTGATATCGAGCAGGGCGTTCTTTACCTGTACATTATTTTTGTGTGCATATTCCACAGCCTGTTGAATGGAAAGTTCATGTATGGCCCCCGGTGCTTGTGCAAAACCCGTGCTGCTGAACAATGCCAGACAAAACAGCCAAATGGTTGTTGATCCTCTTTTACTCATAGGTTACATTTTTTGTCTTTAATCGTTGTTGCTTGTATTTCTGGATGAGCTTCAGTCCTTTCGTCGTTACCAGTCCGTATAAAAAATTATCCGTGATCTCTTCCATCACCTGCGGCAGCGTATACTTTCCTGTAGAGAACAACTCCGGGTTGAACAAGAGGAATGTAGTAGCTAACCGGTAACGGGTCATGATATCCGTATTGATCTCGGGCCGGTACAACTCATCTCTAATGCCTTTTTCCAAGTTGCTTTTGATCACATCGTACAGGAAGCGGTTTTTGTGCTCACTGATTTTCTGAAAAGCCCTGGCATGGTATTTTTCAAGGTCGAACATCAGGGAAGGATTCATACTTTTGAGCAATTCCTGCAGCATGTCAACGGCCAGGAAGATCTCGTGAACGGGATTTTCCGATTTTTGACGATGCACACTGCAATCTTCCCTGGTTCTGCTGATCTCAATGTCTATCACACTTTCTACCAGCGCATCTTTATCGGCAAAAAACTGGTAAATGGTTTTTTTGCTCATGCCCAGGTGGTTGGCAATTTCGTCCATGCTTACGCTACGGATACCGTAACGCATAAACAGCTCGTGTGCTTTTAGTACAATTCTTTCTTGTATGTCCATGACTCACATTTCGGGCCGTAAAACTATGGAAACTTTAATCGTTGCTAAAGTTTCCGGCCTTTTTTCCCTGATTTTTTGTGTTGAACGGTTGAAAAATAAGATGAACGCAAACTGGGGAGACGTGCCAGCTTACCTGATATTGTATCTGGATGGTTGTTTTTTTGAAAAGAACGGTTCCGGTGCTATTAAGAAATCTTCTGTAGATTGCATACAAATTGAATGCCATGAGCAGGCTCAAACCCAATGTACGCAACTATTTGAAGAAACTTTTGCAGTTGTTTTTACAAGGGTTGATTGTACTGGCGCCGATAGGCATCACACTGTGGGTAGTAGTAGGCCTTTTTAAGCTGGTAGACGGTTTTTTACCCAACCTGGTGAATGCCTTGTTTCCCGATCTGTTAAAAAAAGATATAGCCGGCAATGTGAACAGCCTGCCCGGCCTGGGTTTTGTGGTGGTAGTGGCCCTGGTATTATTGGTAGGATGGTTGTCATCTCTTTTCGTAGTGGGGAGATTGGTAGCGGTATTGGATACCGTATTGGAAAAAACACCGGGTATCAAATTCATTTATTCCTCTGTGAAAGATTTCCTGGAAGCTTTTGCAGGCAATAAGAAAAAATTCGACAAAGCCGTTCTGGTGAATGTAGATGCTCCCAATGTATGGCGTATCGGTTTCATGACACAGCAATCGGCTCGTGAATTCAACCTCGCCGATCATGTAACGGTGTATGTGCCGCATTCTTATGCCATATCGGGCATTACGTATATCGTTCCCCGCGATCATATCCGCCTCATCGATAAGGTGAGCGCCGCAGATGCTATGAAGTATGCGGTATCGGGCGGTGTAACAGATGTGCATGAATAATATAGTATCTTGCGGCCTCAAGCAACCGAAATGAAACTTCACAACTTCAATTCAGGACCTTCAATCCTGCCGCAACCCGTATTGGAAGCCGCTTCCAGAGCTATCCTCGATTTCAATGGCACCGGATTGTCTGTTCTGGAAATCGGCCACCGCACTGCCTGGTTCCAGGAAATACTGAATGAAGCCATCAGCTCCGTAAAAACACTGATGCAACTGGGTGATGACCATGAAGTGCTTTTCCTGCACGGAGGTGCTACCACCCAGTTCATGCAGGTGCCGATGAACCTGCTGGATGAAAATGCCATGGCCGCATACTGTGATAATGGTATCTGGGGGAACAAAGCCCACAAGGAAGCGGCTTTGTTTGGAGAAGTGCAGGTAGTGTCTGATACATCTGACCGCAAACACAGTTATATCCAGAAGGATTTTGCTATTCCTTCCGATGCCAGCTATTTGCATATCACCACCAACAATACGGTGGAAGGCACACAGTGGCACCAATTCCCGCAAACAGCAGTACCGCTGGTGGCCGATATGAGCAGCGATATTTTTTGCCGGCCGATGGACTTCAATAAATTCGCCCTCATCTATGCAGGTGCGCAAAAGAACATGGGAGCCGCCGGTGTGAATATGACCGTGATTCGCAAAGACATATTGGGTAAGGTATCCCGGAAGATACCTACCATCATGGACTACAGCAAACACATTGCAGCAGGATCGCTGATGAATACACCACCGGTTTTTGCAGTCTATGTGAGCATGCTTACGCTGCGCTGGATATTGAACGAAGGCGGATTGCCCGAAATGCAGAAAAGAAACCGCGCTAAGGCGGACTTGTTTTACAATACCCTCGACAGCCTGCAGGAAGTGTACCAGCCGGTGGTTGCCAAAGAAGACCGCAGCTGGATGAATGGTATTTTCTTTTTACAGAACCCCTCTCTCGAAGAAAGCTTCCTGAATCTTTGCAAACAGGAAGGTATGATCGGTGTTAAAGGCTACCGTACCGTGGGCGGCGTCAGGATCAGCATGTATAATGCGCTGCCGCTGGAAAGCGTACAGACATTCTGCGACCTGATGCGCCATTTTGCCTCCAAGAACGGATGATTTTGATAAACGGTTGGGACGGGAAAAAGTTTTTGCACTAATTTTGGACCGAAAAACGATTTTAGTCGAAAATGCTCACCTCACCCAAAGACGAACTGATCAGGGAAGAGATACTGAAAGTAGCGCAGAAGCTTTTCCAGCAGTATGGTCTTAAAAAGACCACGATGGAAGATATTGCCAAAACACTGGGTAAGGGGAAAAGTACATTGTATTATTATTTCTGCAGCAAGGAAGAAATATTCGATGCGGTCATCATGAAAGAAATGGATGAAGTGTTCCACCAGGTGATGCAGGCTGTGAACCATGCAGTTACTGCAGAGGAAAAGCTGAAAATGTTTGCCGTTACCAAGATCAAGGCCCTGCAAAAAAAATCAAACCTTTATAAGATCGTCAGGGGCGAATTACAGGAGAACATGCGGTGTATGAAACACATGTACTTCGCGTATGACCAGCAGGAAACCAAACTGATGAAGAGTATCCTTTCATTCGGACTGGCCAATGGCGAATTTGACAGGAGCATCAGTAAAGAGCTCGACCTGTTACCCTCGGTTATGGTGAGCTCGCTGCGCGGCATAGAACGCGACATGTTCCTCAACAATAAATACACTAAAATGGAAGTGCGGATAGGATCCATTGTTTCGATTCTGATACGCGGACTTAAAAAAGTAAAATATACACAGCCGCCAATCGTTCTATCATAGGTTGATTGGCGGATTTATTGATGATAAATACATAAAAAATGAAAGAACAGATTCAATCAGCGGATGGTAAACTGGGTATACTACTGCCCGGTTTAGGTGCTGTAGCCACCACGTTCATTGCCGGGGTAGCAGCCGTAAACAAGGGCCTGGCCCAACCCATAGGAGCGCTCACGCAGATGGGAAATATCCGTTTGGGTAAGCGCACGGAAAACAGGTATCCGCTGATCAAGGATTTTGTTCCTTTGGCCAACCTGCAGGACGTGGTTTTCGGCGGATGGGATGTGTACGGCGATAATGTGTATGAAGCGGCCATGAAAGCAAAAGTGCTGGAACCGGCCCTGTTACAAGCCATCAAGCCGGAGCTGGAAGCCATCGTGCCCATGAAGGCCGTGTTCGATAAATCTTATGTCAAAAATCTGGATGGCCATAATATCAAAGAAGCGCCTACCAAATACGACCTGGCGAAAGCAGTGGCTGCCGATATCGAACAGTTCAGTAAGGCCAATGGTTGTAACAGGGTTGTGCTGGTATGGTGCGGTTCAACCGAGAAATACATTGAACAATCGGCCGTGCATGAAAGCATTGAGGTATTCGAAGCAGGATTGAAAAATAATGATCCGGCCATATCGCCCAGCATGATCTATGCCTATGCTGCGATCAGTATGGGTATACCTTTTGCGAACGGCGCTCCCAACCTTACCTGCGATATACCTGCATTGATACAGTTGGCCAAAGAAACCGATACACCGATCGGCGGAAAAGATTTCAAGACCGGACAAACATTGATGAAAACCATACTGGCACCCGGTTTACACGCAAGGGCATTGGGTGTTCGCGGCTGGTTCTCTACCAATATATTGGGTAACAGGGACGGACTGGTGCTGGACGATCCGGATAATTTCAAAACAAAAGAAGTATCCAAGCTGAGTGTACTGGAAGATATTTTACAACCGGAGATCAATCCCGGCTTATATGGAGAACTGTATCATAAAGTGCGCATCAATTACTATCCTCCGCACGGTGATAACAAAGAGAGTTGGGACAATATAGATATTTTCGGATGGCTTGGATATGGCATGCAGATCAAGATCAACTTCCTCTGTCGCGATTCTATCCTGGCAGCTCCTATCGTGCTTGACCTGGCATTGTTCATGGACCTTGCCAAACGCGCGGGTATGACCGGTATCCAGGAATGGTTATCGTTCTATTTCAAATCGCCGCAAACGGCGCCGGGCCTGAGACCGGAACATGATATTTTCAAACAGCTGATCAAGTTGCAGAATACGTTGCGTCATCTTATGGGAGAAGACCTGATCACCCATCTGGGATTGGATTATTACCAGGACCTGGTTGAAGCATTATGATCACCATCAGTAAACTGGTTGCCAGTTGCTTTGGAATAGGATATATCCGCGGAGGAGGTACCATTGCTGCGGCGCTAACTGCCGCAGCATGGTATCTGACTCCGTTGAATACAGCGGGCTACACGACTGGTCTGATAGTTGCAGTGATCGTTGTTTTTGTGGGAACCTGGGTTGCATCGAAGACCGAAAGAGATTGGGGGAAAGACAGCAGCCGTGTAGTAATCGATGAAGTGGCGGGTATGTGTGTTACGCTGTTGTTCGTGCCTGTAAAGTTTTGGTATGTGGTAGCAGGACTGATCCTGTTCCGTTTTTTTGATATCGCAAAACCGCTGCTGATCCGTAAAACAGAATCACTGCCCGGAGGCTGGGGTGTGATGGCCGATGATGTGGTTGCAGGTATATACAGTAACCTGCTGCTCCAACTTGTGTTGTGGTTCAACTTGTTTTAAACGATGGTTACTTTTATAAAAGCACAGGCCGCTTCGCTGGCCGCTACCATAGTGGATTTCGCTGTCACCATCATTTTGGTGGAAGTATTTCACTGCTGGTACCTGGCTGCAAGTGTAATCGGTACCATCAGCGGAGGAGTTGCCAACTTCATGCTGGGAAGAAGATGGGTATTCAAGGCAACAGAGAAAGGTATTCCTATGCAGGCGATCAAATACCTGCTGGTATGGACGGGCAACCTCGTATTGGTTTCAGGTGGGGTATATGTAGTTACGAACTATGGAAGAATAAATTACGTGTTGTCGAAGATCCTGGTATCGATAGTTATAGGCGCTACCTATAATTACCTGATGCAAAAGAGATTCGTGTTTAAATAGTTATTATGGAAAGGAAAAGGACCCTGATAAAATATTTATTTTCCTTACTGTTCTTGTTGCTGGGCTTTGCTTATGCAGCTGTATCGCAAACCGTGATACAGGGGAAGGTCGTTGATGCAGTCACCAAACAGCCATTGCAGTATGTGAGCGTGGTATTCAAGGGAGGGCGCGGAACGGTTACCGATAGCCTGGGTAATTATACACTCCAATCAATAGGCAAGATATCCAATCCTACCATTCAGATTTTCTATGTAGGATATATCACCATTTCGAGACCCATTGCAATAGGTAAGGAACAAACCATCAACCTTGAAATGGAGGCGGACCCCCGTGCCGTGAACAATGTAACCGTTACTACTAATAAGCGGGCGAAATACAGGAATAAAAACAACCCGGCGGTTGAACTCATCAGGCATGTGATCGAAAACAAACCGATCAACCGCATGGAGCGGTATAATTATCTCCAATACGATCAATACGAAAAACTGGAGGTATCGCTCAGCAGCATTCCTGAAAAAATAATGAACAGCAAACTGTTGCGCAAGTACCAGTTCTTATTCGATAACAGGGATACCCTATCTGTTCGCGGCAAATCGCTGATGCCGGTTTACCTGGAAGAAACATTGTCGAAAAAATATTATCGCCGGAATCCCGAAAAAACCAAAACCATTGTCACCGGACAGAAACAGGTGAATTTTGGTGAATACATCGATAACCACGGAGTAAGTAGCTACCTGAACAGGTTGGTGATGGATGTGGATATATACGACAACAATATCCCGCTCTTTACGTACCAGTTCCTGAGTCCCATTGCCGATCTCGGCCCCACGTTTTACATGTATTACATCAGGGATACGGTAACCGATGAGAATGGCAGGAAGCTGATCAAGATGTATTTCACCCCCAGGAATACCAACGACCTGCTCTTCAGGGGCAATATGTATATCACGCTCGATGGAAACTATGCCGTACAGAAACTGAACATGTTCATCAGCAAAAATGCCAACCTGAACTGGGTGCGCGAACTGCATATTGATCTTGATTTTGAAAAAAGCGAAGATGGCCGTTACCATATCAAGAAAAGCAGTGTGATGGCCGAAGCCGGTATTACCAAATCAGGAGCCAGCGGTTTTTATGGCGGCAGGACCGTATCGTATAAGAACTATGTGGTGAACAAACCATTGTCTGATAGTGTATACAATGGACCTTCACTGGTAAAACTGGATAAAGCCGAGCTGCACACCGATAGCTTCTGGCTGGCCAACCGTCACGATTCGCTTACGCATACCGAATCGAAGATCTACAGCAATATCGACAGCCTGGAAAAAATGCCTTCGTTCCGGAGAGCCATGGCCATTGCTACTTTGCTGGTTGCAGGATATACCTCTTTTGGTCCGTTTGAAGTAGGACCTGTTAATGCGTTCTACAGTTTCAATCCCATTGAAGGATTCAGACTGAGACTGGGTGGCAGAACCACGCCCAAGATGAGTAAACGCATTTACTTTGAAACCTATGGCGCTTACGGATTCAAAGATGAGAAATGGAAATACTTCCTCAGTGGAACTTATTCCATCAACAATAAATCGATCTATGAATACCCTTTGAACTTCATCAGGGCCAGCTACCAGAAAGATACCAAGATACCCGGCCAGGAATTGCAGTTTGTATCGGAAGATAATTTCCTCTTGTCTTTCAAAAGAGGTAAGAACAATAAACTATTGTACAACGATATCTTTAAACTGGAATACGTACATGAATTGCCCAGCCATTTGTCGTACACTTTTGGGTTCAAGCATTGGCAACACCAACCCGCGGGAGCTATCAGTTATAGCAAAGTAGATAGTACCGGAACAGTGGCCGTAGATCATATCACTACTACCGAACTTTCGGGTGAATTGCGCTGGGCGCCGCATGAACAGTTTTACCAGGGTAAAGTGTATCGTATTCCCATCATCAATAAATATCCCATTTTAACACTGCGGTTTACGGCAGGTGTGAAAGGATTGTTTGGTAGTGAATACAATTACGAGAACCTGAACCTGCGGGTAGAAAAGAGGGCTTATATGGCGCAGTTAGGTTACAGCGACCTGGTGTTGGAAGGCGGTTATATTTTCGGGCAGCTTCCTTATCCGCTCATGACCATTCACCGAGCCAACCAGACATATGCTTACCAGTTGAATTCATATAACCTGATGAACTTTATGGAATTCGTAAGTGACCACTATGCAGGTGTTACGGTAGATCACCATTTCAACGGTTTGATCTTTAACCGGATTCCTTTGCTGAGAAAACTCAAATTGAGGGAACTGTTGTCGGTGAAAGTGTTGTACGGAGGTGTCCGGGATGAAAACAATCCCAACCTGAACCCTGCTTTGATCAAGTTTCCTTCCCTGGAAGGAACTACAACGAGTTTCTCACTTTCCAAAGAACCTTATATCGAAGGCAGTGTAGGAGTGGGTAATATATTCAAACTGATCAGGGTAGACCTGGTGAAACGATTCACTTACCTGAACAATCCTTATATCGCTACGATCGGTGTACGGACCAGGTTCAAGTTCGATTTTTAAAACGAGTTGGAAAGCTGTGGTTGATGATTACAGCTTTCTGGTTAATATATTTTTATTTTGTATTGAAAAGTGCATGATTCATGGAAAAGGCGCCGCTTAGAGTAAGATTGCAGAAAGCCATTTATGTTGTGATAGACCCTTTTGTGAAGCTGTTGATCAAAGCAGGGCTCACCCCCAATGCTGTTACCACTATTGGTTTCGCGTTGAATGTGGGTGTAACCATTATTTTTATCAGGGGTGGTGAGCGCGGAAACCGTGGCGATCTTTCTTATGTGGCCTGGGCCGGTGCGTTGATTTTGTTTGCAGGCCTGTTCGATATGCTCGACGGACAGGTGGCGCGTTTGGGAAATATGAGCTCTTCATTTGGTGCTTTATACGATTCGGTGCTGGACCGTTACAGTGAGTTGGTGATGTTCTTCGGCATCTGTTATTATCTCGTGGCGCATCACTATTTTCTCAGCTCCATTTTTGCTTTCATTGCCATGATCGGCTCTATGATGGTAAGTTATACGAGGGCAAGAGCGGAAGGATTGGGCATACAGTGTAAAGACGGGTTGATGCAAAGGCCCGAGCGGGTGATCCTGATCGGGATCACTGCGATTGCCTGTGGCGTCACGGCTCATTATATTGGCGGCGATCATAAATGGTATATTCCGGGTGTTTCTTTCCATGTGCTGGAAACTATGTCTATTTTTACCGTTCCCATTACAGTGATGGCGGTACTCACCAATCTCACGGCCATCAATCGTTTACGGCAGGCGGGGAAAGCACTCAACCATAGAGATGCAGGTCAAAGACTGGTAATGCTGGCAGGTCTGCTGGTATTGGGTATGGCAGCGCAGGCTCATGAAGCGCCCCGTAAAACCGTGAAGCCAATTATAAGCGCCACAGTGATCGATCCGCAAGACACTTTTCCGGTTCCCAAAGGCAATGACAAGCAGTTGTTTTACCTGCAACGAACGTCGAATACCAACACCATCATTTGTGAGCTGAACCTGAACAGCAAAGGAGAGCTGGATGAAGACAACCCCGTGCATGTATGCTGGATACGCTATCCGGAAGGAGGGATGAGAAAAGAGCTCAACTATATCCAACGCATTTTCGCTTACGGCATCAGGTCGCAGATGGAATCGGCCGGCAAATACAAGCTGCATTTTGTATCGTATAGAAAGCAGACTTTATACCTCATGAAATCGACGCACGACAATAAATTCCATGTTTACACCAATATCAACCAGAAAATGGTGGTGCTGAACAGGATCTTCATCCGCATCGACCCGGGCGGTACTTTCTGGTCGCCCAACATCATTTATATGGAGTTGAAGGGCAGGGATGAAGCAACCGGCAAAGAAGTGATGGAACGATTTAAACCCTGATATGCAAAGACCTTCTTCCCTTACTACTGTTTCTCTATTCACACGAAAAGACCTGCTGCTAACGGGTATCTTGTCTTTTGTCTATCTTTTGCTATCGTCATTTCTTATTGGATTCAAATCTGATCAACTGATACTAGTAGCATTGTTCAACACGTTTTACTACCTGTCTGCCGCCACCCGCAGATTCATCACAGGCTTTTCCATTTTCATGGTCTTCTGGATCATTTTTGATTACATGAAGGCATTTCCGAATTACCATTACAATACGGTGCATATAGAAAGCCTGTACCAGGCAGAAAAAAAACTGTTTGGCACCTGGCAAGACGGCCGGCTGCTGACACCCAATGAATATTGGTCTTTGCACCGCTATACCCTGCTGGATATAGCTTCGGGCATCTTTTATCTCTGCTGGGTGCCGGTGCCATTGGCTTTCGCGGGCTTTTTATTTTTTAAGGACCGCAGGCAGTTCCTTTATTTCTCGCTCAGCTTTCTGCTGGTGAACCTGATAGGATTTGCGTTCTATTATATTTATCCCGCAGCGCCGCCCTGGTATGTACAGCAATATGGTTTTGGCTTTATTCCGGACACACCAGGCAATACCGCCGGCCTAGGGGCGTTCGACCGTATTTTTCATGTGGGGATATTCAAAGCCCTGTATGCTAAAAGCTCTAATGTGTTCGCTGCCATGCCTTCGCTGCATGCCGCATATCCGCTGATCGTGTTGCATTACGGTGTCAAAAACAAGCTGGGAGCCGTCAACCTCCTGTTTGTGCTGGTAATGGCAGGCATCTGGTTCTCGGCAGTATATTCGAGCCATCATTATGTATTGGATGTGCTGGCCGGCATCGCCTGTTCGGTAGCCGGGATATTCCTGTTCAAATGGCTGTCGGAAAAACAATCCCTCGTCAAAAAAGGACTGGCCGCTTTTGAGAACGCTATACGTTGAGAAAGCCCATAACCTAACATTTCTTTTATAATTATTTGCAGATATTTGCCGCATGGCAATAGTAAAACCTTTTAAGGCGCTGCGTCCGCATGCGCAACTGGCCAAGCAAGTGGCCAGCCGTCCGTATGATGTATTGAACAGTACAGAAGCAAAAATTGAAGCACAAGGCAACCCCAATTCCTTCCTGCATATTACCAAAAGCGAGATCGACCTGTCCGAATCTGTGGACATTCATTCACAGCAAGTGTATGAGCAGGCGAAAGCAAACCTGGAGGCATTCATTAAAAGAGATGTGCTTTTCAGGGAAAACAGGGAATGTTATTATATCTACCGGTTGGTGATGGATGGCCGCAGCCAGACAGGACTTGTTTGCGTAAGCAGTATCAACGATTATGAGAACGACATTATCCGTAAACATGAATTCACCCGCCCGGAGAAAGAGCAGGATCGCATCAACCATATCAAAACTTCCGGTGCGCAAACAGGGAATGTTTTCCTCGCATACCGTCACAATGAAAAAGTAGATGCCCTCATTGCCGAATGGCAGGAAACCAAATCGCCGGTATATGATTTTGTTGCCGATGATGCGATACAACATACCATCTGGATCGTCAATGATACCGCTGCCTGCGAAATGATCAGCGGCCTTTTCGAATCAGAAATTCCCTATACCTATATTGCTGATGGCCATCACCGGGCCGCTTCTGCAGCTAAAGTGCGCAAAGCGATAGAAAACAAAACTGGCAACGGAGCCGATTTTTTTCTCACTACGCTTTTTCCTTCTAACCAGTTATACATCATGGATTATAACCGGGTGGTGAAAGACCTGAACGGACTGGATGCAGCGCAATTCCTAGCGGCATTGAAAGAGAAATTTACGATAGAGTTGGTGGGCGCTGCAGCATACAAGCCTTCCCATCTGCACACATTCGGGTTGTATTTAAAAGGCAGCTGGTACAAGCTCACCGCCTTACCAGGCACGTTTACAGAAGACCCGATTGGTGTATTGGATGTTACTATCCTGCAAAACAATGCACTTGATCCCATCCTGGGTATAGAGGATCCCCGTACCGATAAAAGGATTGATTTCGTAGGCGGTATACGCGGATTACAGGAACTGGAAAAAAGGGTGAACAGCGGGGAGATGGCAGCTGCTTTCAGCTTGTACCCGGTAACCATCGAACAGCTGTTCGATATTGCCGACAGCGGTAATGTAATGCCTCCCAAAAGCACCTGGTTTGAACCGAAACTAAGGGATGGATTGTTGACCCATCTTATTTATCAATAAACAGCGCGTGCCGGCATCCGGCGCCGATTCAAAATAATAATATGAAAAACACACTGATAGCTTTCGTTGCTTTATTGTTGTTTCACGGTTCTTACGGACAACAAACTACTGCCCAGCAGTTACAGGAAACAGCCATGTCCATGATGCGGCAGGGAGATTTTACGAATGCTGTAACAGTCCTTGAAAAAGCCGTGGCGAAAGATCCCCAGAACCTCGAGTTGCTGAAAAATCTCTCCTTTGCCAATTACCTTAAAAGGGATTTTGCAAAAGCGATAGAGGTAGCCAAACCACTCGTGCAGCGGCCTGATGCCGATGAGCAAACTTTCCAGATACTGGGAATGAGTTACAAAAGCATTGCTGCATATAAAGATTGCGGCAAACTGTACAAAGAAGCTATCAAAAAATTCCCCAACAGCGGCGTTATCTACAACGAGTACGGTGAGTTACTCGAAATGGATAACAGTCTTGGCGATGCCATTGTAAAATGGGAAAAAGGCATCATGTCCGATCCTAATTACAGCAGTAATTATTATAATGCAGCACGCTATTACGCTAAAAAAGCCGAGTGGATCAGGGTGATATTATATGGAGAGATCTTCCTGAACCTGGAAAGCTTTACACCCCGGACAGAAGATGTGAAAAAAGGATTATTGTTTGCATACGCGAATCTGTTCAAAGGGAATACCCTGCAGGATGCTGTTGCTGCGAAAGGTACCAGCAACTTTGAAAAAGAAGTGCTGAACACTTATGCTAAAACAATGGCGCTGGCGAAAGACGGCGTTAATATCGACAACCTGGTTACGATTAGGACTCGCTTCATCCTGGAATGGTTCCAGGGTAATAACAAACAACAGTATCCTTTCCGTTTGTTCGAGCAGGAACAATATCTTTTGCGGGAAGGAATTTTTGAAGCGTACAATCAATGGTTGTTCGGCGGAGTGATCAACGCAGATGCTTACCAGATATGGCAGAACAATCATCCCAAAGAATACAACGATTTCAAATCGTTTCAACAAGGCCGTGTGTTTAAACTGGTGGCAGGGCAATACTACATGAACCGTTAGGCTTTGTTATTTGTACTGTTTTGCCTAACTTACCCCTGGTGCATTTATAAAGGTGCCGATTGTTATGACAGTGAAAAGATTGTTTGATTGCCTGGAACACCAGTTACAACATTTTCCTAAAAAGGATATGCTGTCGGCAAAGGAGAACGGCGTATGGGTGTCTTATTCAACAGAAGAAGTGGTGGGTATTGTGAACAGGCTCAGCGCCGGCCTGTTACATTTGGGCGTGAGCGCCGGTGATATGACCGCCGAGAGCAGCGATAAGATCGCCATCATCAGTAATAACAGGCCCGAATGGCTGTTCGCCGATCTTGCAGTACAACAACTGGGCGCCATACTGGTGCCTGTATATCCTACCACCAACCCGGCTGAACTGGAATTTATACTGAACGACGCCGCGGTAAAATACATTTTTGTAGGCAATAAAGAACTGTATGAAAAAGCAAAATCGGTGGCGGGCCGTGTGCTTTCTATAAAAACCATTTACAGCTTTGACAAGATAGAAGGAGCTGAACATTGGAGTGCGGTAACAGAGCTCGCAAATGACGATCTGCTACAGGAAGTAGCGCGTATCAAAAAGAACATCCCGGTATCGCAACTGGCTACCATCATTTATACATCGGGAACAACGGGTACACCCAAAGGCGTGATGTTGAGTCACCGTAATATCTATTCGAACCTGTATTATTCGAAAATAAGTTTCCCTTTTGAAGATGCACCTCAATATAAAGTGCTGAGCTTTCTGCCGCTCAACCATATTTTCGAAAAGATGGTCACCTACATCTATCTCTACAGCGGCATTGGTATTTATTATGCAGAGAGCATGGATACTATTGGAGACAATCTCCGCGAAGTAAAGCCTAATGGGTTTACCACAGTACCGCGCTTGCTGGAGAAAGTGTTTGAGCGCATTATGAACAAAGGCAATGAGCTTACAGGCATCAAGCGTAAACTTTTTTTCTGGTCTGTTAGCCTGGCATCTCAATACGATAACAACAACAGCAGTGGGCCCTGGTATCGTTTGCAGTTGGCGCTTGCCAATAAGCTGGTCTTCAGCAAATGGCGCGAAGCGCTGGGGGGTAATGTTGCCTTCATTGTAACCGGAGGAGCGGCCTGCCAGGTAAAGCTATTGCGTATTTTCAATGCTGCCCGCATACCTGTCTATGAAGGGTATGGACCAACCGAGAACAGTCCGGTTATCGCGGTAAACCGGAAAGCAAAAGGCGGTAACCGCTTAGGAACAGTGGGGCCGGTGATAGAAGGAGTAACCCTTAAACTGGAAGAAGACGGTGAGATATGCGTAAGCGGCCCCAGTGTAATGGAAGGGTATTATAAACGACCTGATCTCACGGCCGAAACGGTGATAGACGGATGGTTGCATACCGGCGATATAGGTGTATTGGAAGAAGGGGGTTTCCTGCGAATCACCGATAGGAAAAAAGAATTGTTCAAAACCAGCGGGGGAAAATATGTTGCCCCACAACCCATTGAAAATAAACTCAAAGAAAGCCGTTTCATAGAACAGGTAATGGTGGTAGGCCCTGAACGTAAGTTCGTAGGCGCTTTGGTTGTGCCAGCTTTTGCAGCCCTGAAAGATTGGATGAAAGCAAATAACATTACTTTTACTACCAATGAGGCAGCGATATGTGAACCCCGTGTATTGGAAATGTATCAGAAACTGGTAGATCAGTACAATACGGGTTTCAACCACGTTGAACAAATCAAAAAATTTGAATTGCTGCCACATGAATGGACCATCGAAACAGGTGAAATGACCCCCAAGCTGAGCCTGAAAAGAAAAGTAGTGATGGAAAAATTCAGAGAAGCGATCGAGCAGATTTATCGTTGACCCCAGTTCCTATTTAAATAGAATATCTTCGTAAACTGCTATTAATCAGTTTAATAGCAAGCTGCACAACGTGCTTTTGTTGTGTAATAAATCTTCTTGGCGATTTTGCAAATCTTGGCGAAATTGTGCGAAGACCAATGCTGCTGTATGACTAGAAATGCTGAAGCTGCTTCAGATGGTGCCGGTGAACTACGGTTCAGGATGCTGGTAGAGAATAGCATGGACATTATTATCCATGCCAATATACACAGGGAGATCACGTATATCAGTCCAGCTGTAAAAAAGATCATGGGCTATGAAGTAGAAGAAGTAGTAGGAAAGCGATTACGTGACATGATCTATGAAGCAGACCTCAACCGGTTATTGAGTGAATTTGAAGAGGTCATCCAATCACCGGGCAAGAGCTTCAAAAAAGAATATCGAGTCAAAAAAAAAGAGGGCGGTTTTGTTTGGGTGGAAGCTACGGTGGTTAACCTGTTGCACATGAAAGGTGTGGAGGGTGTGATCATCAACCAGCGTGATATCACTGAAAAAAAAGAGAAAGAAGAAGAACTTTATAAAAGTAATGAGCGTTTTTTATACGTAGCCAGGGCAACCAACGACGCCATCTGGGACTGGGACCTTGAGTCGGATATTGTTACAAGAACAGGGCATGGATTGAAAACCAATTTCGGATATGATCCGGCAGAAGCTTCAAAAGACAAGGATTTCTGGATTAAGAAAGTGCATCCCGACGATCTCGAATCCATGCTGGATAAAAGGACGCGGGCACTCAACGATTCGCAGGATGCTTATTGGGATGATGAGTACAGGATCATCAAGGCGGACGGAAGCTTTGCTTATATTTACGACAAGGGATATATCATACGCAATCAGGAAGGGAAAGCTATTCGCATGATCGGCGCCACGCAGGATATTACGAGAAGAAGGGCTGCAGAAGCGTTGCTTGGGGAATTGAACACACGCCTGAAAAAAAGGGCTGCGGAACTGACTACTTCAAATATTGAACTCGAGCGGTTTGCGTATGTAGCTTCTCACGATTTGCAGGAACCTTTGCGCATGGTGAGCAGTTTTTTACAATTGTTCAGGAAAAAATATGAAGGGCAAATCGACGAAACGGCAGATAAGTACATCCATTATGCGCTGGATGGCGCTGAAAGGATGAAGAAATTGATCCTGGACCTGCTCACTTATTCCCGCGTAGGATCGGATAAAAGCGGGTACGAGGAAGTAAATATGAATGAGTTGTTGAAAGATATTTGCAACTTGTTCGAAAAAGAGATCAGGGAAACAAATGCACAAGTAGAAATAGACAATCTGCCCAGGATCAATGCGAATAAAACGCAGATGTTTCAATTGTTTCAGAATCTGTTAGGAAATGCATTGAAATACCATAGCAAGGAAATGCCTTCGATAAAAATAACATGCAAAGAAATGGAGAGCCAGTACCTGTTCAGCGTGGAAGACAATGGTATTGGTATTGATGCAGCGCACTATGAGAAGATTTTCCAGCTGTTCCAACGCCTCCACAGCAAAGGCAATTACAGCGGAACCGGTATAGGGTTGGCTATTTGTAAAAAGATCGTAGAAAGGCATGGCGGCAGTATATGGGTGGAATCTGGCAAAGAGAATGGAAGTTGTTTTTACCTGACAATCGGTAAATAATCTTCATCATTTCAATGAAATGAAAGGAAAAACATGGAATAGCAGAATAGTTTATGTTTTTTTGTAACTTATTTCATCCCTGTTTGTATGAGGAAAACCAAGGCCGTTCAAAATAACAGATGAGTATGTCCGATCATTACCTGCCAATGAACATACTTATTGTAGAGGATAATCCGGGAGACCTTTTCTTATTGGAAGAGTTGCTCGGTGCCACTTCGTTGCCTGTGGCCAGGCTCTTCAGGGTAACGAATGCGACACAAGCTATTACCGTACTCCAACTGCAAAAGATCAACCTGGTGTTGCTCGACCTTACCTTGCCCGACAGCGATGGGCTGGAATCTTATAAGATCATCAACCAATATGCCGTTTCTATTCCCATCATCGTATTAACAGGTATGATAGATATGCACGTAGCGTTGGAAACCATGGCTAACGGCGCGCAGGATTACCTGGTAAAAGGAGAGTTTGATGAGAAGCTGCTTTCCAAATCCATTCAATACAGCATAGAACGTAAGCGGAACCTGGAAAACCTGCGCGAAAGTAATGAGCGTTATGAATTTGTTACCAAGGCCACCAATGATATGGTGTGGGACTGGAACCTCGATACGAACGAGATTTATTGGGCCGGTGAAAACATCTACAAACTTTATGGATACCAGGTCACCGATTTTAAAACTTCGGCAGATTTCTGGGAGAAATGTATACACCCGGACGACAGGCAGCGGGTCATAGATGGTTTGTTCAAATCCATCAGCGGCAATACGCATTCCATCTGGCAGGATGAATTCCGTTTCAGGAAGGCCGATGGAACTTATGCGCACGTGGTTGACAAAGGATACCTGCTGTATCATGGTCAAACACCCCGCCGGATGATAGGCGCCATGCAGGACATCACAGACCGTAAACTGGCCGAACTCAAAGTCATCAACAGCGAGAGAAGATTCCGGTCGCTGGTGCAGAATGGATCAGATATGATCAAAATACTGGATGCAGATGGCCATTTCACTTTTTCAAGTCCAACGGTAGAAAAAGTGCTGGGTTATACGCCATCAACCCTCGTAGGCAGGAATTTATTCGATTTCATCCATCCGGATGATATGACATTTATACGTAAACGACTCAAACAGATCAGTCAACAACCATCACTTGAAATATCTTCCTTCCGGTTTAAGAATGCCGATGGGGAATGGCGCTGGCTCGAAACCAAACTCACTAATCTCATTGGAGATCCTTCTATCAGGGGCATTGTGTCGAACTCGCGGGATGTGACGGAAAAGAAGCGGATGGAAAAGAAGCTGCAGGAAGAAAGGCAGATGAAGCAGAAAGAGATCACGGAGGCCGTTATACGTGAACAGGAAAAAGAAAGATATGAGATCAGCAAAGAACTGCACGACAATGTGAACCAGCAGCTCACAGTTGCCATGATGTACCTGGCAACGGCGTTGAAGGGAAGCGATAATCACCAGGAATTATTGAAACAATCTTCTGGTTTTATTTTCAACGCCATTGAAGAAATCCGGAAACTATCCAAGGCGCTCGTAACGCCGCTGATCAAAGATTTTGGTCTGGCCAAAGCCATCGACGGACTGGTGGAAGATATACTGGTGGCGAACCAGATGAACATTGAATTTTTCTACGAATCTTTTTATGAAGAAGACATCAACTACGAGTTCAAGCTCAATATTTTCAGGATCGTGCAGGAGCAGATCAACAACATTATCAAGCATGCCAATGCGAACTGTGTTACCATTGAATTGTACAGGGATGATTTCATTCGCCTTTCCATTGCCGATAACGGGAAGGGCTTCGACACCGCTGTAAAGAGAAAGGGCATCGGCCTCAACAATATTTTCAGCCGCGTGGAACTATACAACGGCAGTATTGAATTGAAAAGCGCTCCCAACAAAGGATGCCAACTGCATATTGTTTTCCCTGCCGGAAAAGAAATACTAATCGAACCGCCTACTCAAACCGTTTGATCGGTTTTATTACGCCTGGCATCCAGGAATTTTTGCCGGATAATATCCTGCACCGGTTTCTGGTCGATCTTGCTTTCGAGCCAGGAAATGATATCGAGGTACATGAAGGCGCGACTTTCCAAACGATTTTTTTCGAGCGGTTTCAATGTTTGTAACAGCGTTTCGAATTGCGGTTTCAGCTGACGGGGCGTTAACCGGAAAGAGTTTCTCAAAAAAGCAAAAATCTTTTCTTCAACAGTGCTCAGGTTCTCCATCTTGGCCATGAAGCGGTAAACCGATTTCAACAGGTATTCCAGCAATTCAAAATTGCCCAACTCATAATGTGCAATCAGGTGAAGCAGGCGTGCATAACATTGCAGATCGGTGCGTAGGTCTACTTTAAGGTTGATGATCTTATTGAGGTAATCGATGCTTTTATCATGATCGCCGCTACCGAAATAGAGTGATGCTATTTTATAATAGAATACCAATATCCGGTGCCTGTCGAGATACAATTCGTATTCTTTGATCTTCTCTTCAATATAAGGAACCAGGTAGAGCCCTTCTGTAAAAGTCCCTTCCATGAAATGTTTGTTCAACTTGGCGGTTACCAGGTAAATGAAAGTTTGAATGAGGTTGTTCTGGTTGCCTTGAATCACAGGTGTTTCGGTGAATTTTTCAAACACCTCGATCGACTCGTTGAATTTCTGGTAATTCCTGAGATCGAAATGCGCACTCATGAGGTTGTGCATGCCCTTGATATAATGAGCAGTCTCTATTTCGATCATTTTGGGATCACTATCGAAAATGTCTACCCATTTCTGGCAATAACGGTAATACATCAGAAAATCCTGGGTAATGAAGGCATACCAACAGTAACACTGATAAAGATAGAGTCGTTCATAAAAGCCTTTGCAGGTCTGGCTATGCTGCAGTACATCCTGCTTGAAAAAAAGATCCAGCGCTGCCGTATCTTTTTCATTGCGGGCGTGACCATTACGGATATACCAACTGTATAATAGCAGGGAAAGATTTGACAGTTTACCGATAACAGAAAGCCGCGCATTCACTTCTTCCACTTCGGCGCTGAGCCGCTCCGCCCGGTCCTGCATACTCCGGGTAATATGCAGCGATTCGATCTTTTTCTCTAAGAATAATACCTGCCCGATATAAGTGACCTGGTTATTGGTACGGGCCAGGTCTTTAATGCGGTCGAGTATCCGCAAACTTTGGTGATACAACCCCTTGTTGTATAATAAACGGGCAAAATCGAGCTGCTCATGCAGCTGCAGGTCGATATTCTCTTCCTGTTTCAACAGGCGCAGGCTGGCCAGGAGCTCGTGGTACAGGTGGGCTTTGAGATTGGAAAGCTGCTGTTTTTGAAGGGAAGGGTTCTTTTTCAGGAGGGCTTCCTCATCATATTGTTTCATCTTATCCAGGGCATCGAAAAGCTGCACAATCTTCAAATCACCACCTCCTCCGGCCGAAATCCGGTTCATATAGAGCTTGAAGTTGCGTTTTTCAGACCTTTCGAGCGATTGAACCAGCTGGAAAAGTGCATCGGTAGAACGGTTGGGCATCGTAATTCATTTATACTAAAATCCAATACCAATAAGGGTTACAAGGCCCCGGGCACTGTTTACAGGATGTAAAATAACGCCAATTTTGAACTTATCGGCCAGTGATATCCCTCTAAATTCGAATAAAATAGAAAGATTCATGGCTGAAAAGGTGTACATTTTCGATACTACGCTCCGCGACGGAGAACAGGTGCCCGGCTGCAAACTCAATACCAAAGAGAAGCTGGAACTGGCACTGAAGCTGGAGTCGTTGGGTGTAGACATCCTTGAAGCTGGCTTTCCCATCTCCAGTCCGGGAGATTTTGAATCTGTAGAACAAATAGCCAAAGCGATTACAAATGCAACGGTATGCGGACTGAGCCGCGCCGTGCAAAAAGATATTGAAGTGGCCGCTCAGGCGCTTAAATATGCGAAAAGACCAAGAATACATACCGGTATTGGTACTTCCGATTTTCATATCAAATCTAAATTCAATGCCACCCGGGAAGAAATCCTGGAAAGAGCGGTACAGGCCGTGAAATGGGCCAGGAATTTTACCGATGATGTGGAGTTTTATGCCGAAGATGCCGGACGTACCAATAATGAATACTTGGCACGTGTAATCGAAGCCGTGATCGCAGCCGGCGCCACCGTGGTGAATATTCCTGATACCACCGGGTATTGCCTGCCGCATCAATATGGCGAGAAGATCGCTTTTCTGAAAAATAACGTTTCCAATATCGATAAGGCCATTATTTCCTGTCATTGTCATAATGACCTGGGACTGGCCACCGCCAATTCCATTTCAGGTGTGATTAATGGCGCCCGCCAGATAGAATGTACCGTGAACGGATTGGGTGAGCGCGCCGGAAATACTTCACTTGAAGAAGTAGTGATGGTGATCAAACAACACAAAGACCTGGGTTATTATACCAATATCCAGTCACAATTGCTGAACCCCATGAGTCGCGATGTATCGGATACCATGCGTATGCCGGTTCAGCCCAATAAAGCCATTGTAGGTGCCAATGCATTCTCCCATTCTTCCGGCATTCACCAGGATGGCTTCCTGAAAGATGCACAGACCTACGAAATCATCAACCCCGAAGAAGTGGGCGCCGATGGCAGCAAGATTGTGCTGACCGCCCGCAGTGGACGCAGTGCCCTGGCACATCGCCTCCAAAAATTGGGATACCAATTTAACCGGAATGATATAGATATACTATACCAGTCATTTCTACAGGTAGCAGACAGGAAAAAAGAAGTGGAGGAAGCAGACCTGCATCAACTGGCCAGCACATATAAAGCTGTGCCGGCAACAACTTAGGATTTTCTCATATGTATAGTTTTAGTTAGTTCGCGTGGCATGTTCTCATGCCACGCCTTTATTCAAGATCAATCTCATGTCAAAAACATTATTCGATAAGATTTGGGAAAAGCACATTGTTAAGGAAGTGGAAGGCGGTCCCTCCGTGCTGTATATCGACAAACATTTCATCCATGAAGTGACCAGTCCGCAAGCTTTCAAAGGCCTCGAAAAAAGGGGTATCTCACTTTTTCGCCCGCAGCAGATAGTGGCCACTGCCGATCATAACGTGCCTACGATCAACCAACATTTGCCTATTAAAGATGAACTGTCGAGGTTACAGGTACAACAACTGAAAGAGAATTGTGCGCATCATGGTGTGGAGTTGTATGGACTCGGACATCCTTACCAGGGCATTGTACATGTAATAGGACCTGAACTAGGTATTACGCAACCGGGCATGACCATTGTATGTGGCGATAGTCACACTTCTACACATGGTGCATTTGGTGCTATTGCTTTTGGAATAGGAACCAGTGAAGTGGAAATGGTATTCGCATCGCAATGCCTGATGCAGAGCAAGCCCAAGCTGATGCGCATCAACATTGAAGGTGAACTGAACAAAGGCGTTGTTTCAAAAGACATCATCCTGCACATCATTGCACTGATCTCTGCGAGCGGTGGTACCGGCTATTTTGTTGAATATGCAGGTTCTGCTATTCGTTCACTTTCCATGGAAGCCCGCATGACTATTTGCAATATGAGTATTGAAATGGGCGCCCGTGGTGGTATGATCGCTCCCGATGAAGTAACCTTCGCTTATATAAAAGGCCGCGAATTCGCACCCCAGGGAGAAGCCTGGGAAAAGAAACTGGCCGAATGGAAAACATTGTACAGCGATGCAGATGCTGCGTTCGATGAAGAACTTCATATCAATGCAGCAGATATAGAACCCATGATCACTTATGGTACCAATCCCGGACAAGGCATTGCCGTGAATGGTAAAATACCTTCAGGCAGCGATAATGCAAAAGCTTTGCAATATATGGGACTGGAAGCCGGCAAGCCCTTGCTGGGTATGCCCGTGCAGCATGTATTCATTGGAAGTTGCACCAATTCAAGGATAGAAGACCTGCGCATGGTGGCTTCATTGATCAAGGGAAAAAGGAAGAGCGATAAAGTGCAGGTGATGATCGTTCCCGGATCACAGCAGGTATCTAAACAGGTAAAGGCGGAAGGTCTTGATAAAATATTTGAAGAAGCCGGTTTTGAGATCAGGCAGGCAGGATGCAGTGCCTGTTTGGGAATGAATGAAGACAAGATACCTGCGGGTGAATATTGCATCAGCACCAGTAACCGGAATTTCGAAGGCAGACAAGGCGCCGGTGCGCGTACGTTGCTGGCGAGTCCGCTTACAGCGGCAGCTGCTGCCATCACCGGTGTTGTAACAGATGTTAGGGAGTTAATCTAATCAAATAGAAGACATGCAGGCATTAAGTACCATACATAGCAGATTTGTTCCGTTGCAGATGGAAAACGTGGATACAGACCAGATCATTCCCGCCCGCTTTTTAAAAGCAACTACGAGGGATGGTTTTGGAAAGAACCTGTTTCGCGACTGGCGTTATGAGAACAATGATGAAGCAAAACCCAAAGCAGATTTCGTGCTCAACCAGCCGAAATACAGTGGCGAGATACTGGTAGCCGGTAAAAATTTCGGATGCGGCTCTTCACGCGAACATGCGGCATGGGCTATCCAGGACTATGGATTTAAAGTGGTGGTGTCGAGCTTCTTTGCCGACATCTTCAAGAATAATGCATTGAACAATGGCGTGCTGCCGGTGACGGTGAGCGAAAACTTCCTGCAAAAATTATTTGCACAAGGTGAAGCTGCTACAGTAACGGTTAACCTCGAACAGCAGACCATTACCATCGATGGTACGGGCGAACAGGAAAAGTTCGAGATCAACGCATACAAGAAAACATGCCTGCTCAACGGATACGATGATATCGATTTCCTGCTGAGCATTAAAAAAGATATTGAAGCATTTGAATTGCAACGATGAAAACAACTTCATTACAGGTAGAACATCTGACGGTTCAGTTGTCGGGTAAAACCATACTGAAAGATGTTTCTTTTGCTGTACATGAAGGAGAAGTGCTGGCTGTGGTGGGTAAATCGGGTAGCGGAAAATCTACATTGATCAAAGCGCTTTCGGGTCATTGTTTCAGTCGCGGCGATATATCGTTCACGGCCCGCCACAATGGTGAGCCCCGTGTTGTAGCTATTACCCAACAACACAAATTCAAGAACCTCTCTAACGTTTCTTCTTTTTACTATCAACAACGGTTCAATTCATCCGATGCAGAAGATACGGTATCATTGAATGATGTGCTGCAACAGATCACTACGGATGACCAGGCCATTGCCGATGTGTTATCTTGGTTGGGTATTACCCACGTGCGATACACCCGTTTGATACAATTGTCGAACGGAGAACAAAAAAAATTACAGCTGGCGAAAGCTTTGCTTCGGCAGGCCGACTGGCTGCTGTTCGACAATCCATATACCGGACTCGATACGGCTTCCAGGTATTCGCTCAGTATGATCATGGAACAACTGGCTGTAAAAGGAATCGGCATACTGCTGGTTACTACCGAATCGGAAATACCGCCTGCAGTAACCCATGTGGCTGTGCTGGAAAAAGGTTCCCTGCAACCCAGGATAACACATCAGGAATTTGATCTGCATAAACCGGCAACAGGTACTGTTGCAAAGCAGGCATTGCCTATTCAACAGGGCATACCGGAAGCTTATCGTTACGACAATTTTGCTACTGCGGTTAAAATGGTGAATACCAATGTAACCTACGGCAATAAAAAGATACTGCACAATATCAACTGGGAGGTGAAGCGTGGAGAATGCTGGCGTATAGCCGGTGGCAATGGAGCAGGCAAGTCTACCTTGTTGAGCCTGGTGAACGGCGATAACCCGCAGGCATTTGCCAATGAAATCTATTTGTTCGACAGGAGGAAAGGAAGTGGAGAAAGCATCTGGGATATCAAACAGAAGATCGGTTATGTATCACCTGAGTTGCATCAGCATTTTGAGCCGGGCGCTACCTGCTTTGAAGTAGTTGCGTCCGGCTTGTTTGATACAATTGGTCTGTTCAGGCAGCTCACCGGTCAACAGAAAAAGATCACCCTGCACTGGATGGAATTATTGCAACTAACAGATTTTGCCAACAGGCCGTTGTTGCAATTATCCAATGGAGAGCAAAGACTGGTATTGCTGACGAGGGCCATGGTGAAGAACCCGCCGCTGCTGATACTGGATGAACCCTGTCAGGGACTGGATGCCCAGATGGCAGCAGCATTTGTTGCGATGGTCAATGATATCTGCACGGTATTGAAGAAGACGCTGATCTATGTAAGTCATTACAATGAAGAAGTGCCTTCTTGTGTAACGAGAACATTATTATTGGAATCAGGAAAAATCGCAGCTTAAACTAAAACTAACAACCAAATAATTATACAGTATGGAAAAGAAGATAGCCGTTATATTGGGAGATGGAATCGGCCCGGAAGTAACGCAGCAGTCCATTAAAGTGCTGAATGCGATTGCGGATCGCTTCGGTCATTCTTTTGAATACAGCTATGGTATCATGGGTGCCGATGCGATAGACAAAACCGGCAATCCTTTGCCCGACGAAACCATCGATACCTGCCTGAAAAGCGATGCCATCCTCTTTGGTGCCATCGGTCACCCTAAATATGATAATGATCCTACCGCAAAAGTGAGGCCGGAACAGGGTTTGCTGAAGCTGAGAAAAGCGCTGCAATTGTATGCCAATATCCGTCCGGTTACGACTTACCGTGCGTTACAACATTTATCGCCCCTGAAAGCCAAACAAATGGAAGGGGTTGATTTTATTGTATTCCGTGAACTCACCGGTGGCATATATTTTGGTAAAAAAGAATTGAGTGAAGACCAATCGGCCGCGGTTGATGAATGCACCTATACAAAAGCAGAAATAGAAAGGGTATCACACCTGGCGTTTAAATATGCACAGGGAAGAAAGAAAAAATTGACACTGGTGGACAAGGCCAATGTGCTGGAGACATCACGTTTGTGGCGTAAAGTGGTGCAAGAGATCGCCAAAGAGTATACAGACGTAGCAGTAGATTATATGTTCGTAGACAATGCTGCTATGCAGATTATCCTGAATCCCGCACAATTCGATGTGGTGCTCACCGAGAATATGTTCGGCGATATCATCAGTGATGAAGCGAGCGTATTGAGTGGTTCACTGGGATTGCTGCCATCGGCATCGGTAGGCAATACCGTAGCGCTGTTTGAGCCAATACATGGTTCTTATCCGCAGGCTGCAGGAAAAGACATTGCCAATCCTTTGGGCTCTATTCTTTCTGCGGCCATGCTGCTGGATCATTTTCAACTGGTGGAAGAAGCTGTTGCTGTGAGAGAAGCTGTTGATTGGACACTGGCGAATGGGTTTGTATCGAAAGACATTGATCCGGTAAACAATTACACCACTACGGCTATCGGCGACCTGATCACTGAACACATAGAAAGGAATGCAGATGCGAACAGGCGTAGCAACAATGCTTCGCTGAATCGCTCTACTATTATATAAACGAACGATCGTTATAGAACGATTGCACAATTTTTTTAAAAGTTCTTTGTTTTTTCAACAGGCGGGAGTATTTTTATAGCCTCGGACTTAAGTCCGGGGCAACGAATCCTCTATGTTCAAAGGCATCAACCATAATGTCAACATCATTAACACAATTATTATTGTGGTTGTCATTATTGTACCTGCACTGAACGGAGGAGGAGCCCTTATATAAAAAAGAAAACATTGAAAATATAAAGCCCCGCCCTCCAAAAAGGCAGGGCTTTTTTATTTTATTCTTTGCCTTGGGCTTAAGCCCAGGGCAAAAAAAATAGATTATGATGTTAAATAGATATTCAAAGACAATTACACAGGATGTAACACAGCCGGCGGCACAAGCCATGCTGTATGGTATTGGCTTAACAGAAGAAGACCTGAAAAAAGCGCAGGTAGGCGTTGTGAGCATGGGTTATGACGGCAATACCTGTAACATGCACCTGAACGACCTGGCCAAGCTGGTCAAACAAAGTGTGTGGGACAGCGAACTGGTAGGATTGATATTCAATACCATTGGCGTGAGCGATGGTATCAGTAATGGAACCGACGGCATGCGTTATTCCCTGGTGAGTCGCGATATCATTGCCGACTCCATCGAGGCGGTATGCGGCGCGCAATATTATGATTCGGTGATCGCATTGCCTGGATGTGATAAGAATATGCCAGGTTCCATCATCGCTATGGGCAGATTGAACCGGCCGGCCATTATGGTGTACGGAGGGACCATCGCGCCTGGTCATTACAAAGGACAGGACCTGAACATCGTTTCTGCTTTTGAAGCATTGGGACAAAAAATAGCAGGGCAATTGGATGAGGCTGATTTCAAAGGCATCGTTCAGCATTCATGTCCGGGTGCGGGCGCCTGTGGCGGTATGTACACAGCAAATACCATGGCTGCCGCTATTGAAGCATTGGGTATGAGCCTGCCTTATTCTTCTTCCAACCCCGCATTGAGCGAAGAGAAAAAACAGGAATGCCTGGCGGCAGGAAAAGCCATCCGTCACCTGATGGAAAAAGACATCAAGCCCAAAGACATCATGACACGCAAAGCATTTGAGAATGCGATGATCGTAATCATGGTATTGGGCGGGAGCACCAACGCCGTATTGCACCTGATAGCGATGGCCAAGAGTGTAGATGTAGCGTTAACACAGGATGATTTCCAGGCCATCAGCGACAGGATACCGGTACTGGCCGATTTCAAGCCCAGTGGTAAATACCTCATGCAGGACCTGTATGAGCACGGAGGAACACCTGCTGTAATGAAATATTTGTTGAACAAAGGATTACTGCATGGAGATTGTTTAACAGTTACCGGAAAAACATTAGCCGAAAACCTGGCCGATGTACCCGAGATCGATTTTGAAAAACAGAAGATCATATTCCCGCTGGAGCATCCTATCAAAGCAACAGGCCATCTGCAAATATTGTACGGTAACCTCGCAGAAGGCGGTAGTGTTGCGAAGATCAGTGGTAAGGAAGGAGAGCGTTTCGAAGGACCGGCCCGTGTGTTTGATGGAGAACATGAACTGATCAATGGCATCAACAGCGGAAAAATAAAACACGGTGATGTAGTAGTGATCCGTTATGTAGGCCCTAAGGGCGGACCCGGTATGCCGGAAATGCTGAAACCTACATCTGCCATCATTGGTGCAGGATTGGGTAAGAGTGTGGCGTTGATTACAGATGGAAGATTCAGCGGTGGCACACATGGATTTGTCGTCGGACACATCACACCCGAAGCATACAACGGGGGATTGATAGCCATGGTAGCAGATGACGATATCATCGAACTGAATGTAGCTACCAGGTCTATGACCCTGAAAGTACCGGAGGATGTGATAGCCGAAAGAAGAGCAGCGTGGAAACGTCCATCGCTCAAAGCAGAGAAAGGAATATTATTCAAATATGCCCAGTGTGTGAAAGATGCCTCAGAAGGCTGCGTAACAGACGAAGCATAACCATCAACCCCTAATAATAAAGGAATGGAAGCAATAGATACCATCACAGCAGAGAAAGCAACACCCGCTAAAGAAACGGTAACGCTTTCCGGTTCACAGGCAGTGCTTGAAGCATTGATCGCTGAAGACGTAGATACCATTTTCGGTTATCCCGGCGGAGCCATCATGCCTATCTATGATGCCTTATACGATTATCACGATAAACTGAAACATATACTGGTAAGACACGAGCAGGGTGGTATACATGCCGGACAAGGCTATGCACGCTCTTCCGGGAAAGTGGGCGTGGTGTTCGCAACAAGCGGACCAGGCGCTACAAACCTGGTAACAGGACTGGCCGATGCACAGATCGACAGTACGCCGCTGGTATGTATAACCGGACAGGTGTTTGCACACTTGCTGGGTACCGATGCTTTCCAGGAAACAGATGTGATCAATATCACTACACCAGTTACCAAATGGAATTACCAGGTAACAGATGCAACAGAATTGCCTACTGTGTTAGCGAAAGCCTTTTACATTGCCAGGAGCGGAAGACCCGGACCCGTGCTGATCGATATCACCAAGAATGCGCAGTTGCAAAAGTTTGAATATGCAGGGTATGAAAAATGCGATCATATTCGCAGTTACCGGCCCAAGCCCATTGTGCGGAAAGAATATGTTGAAGAAGCAGCCAAGCTGATCAATGCAGCAGAGAAACCCTTTGTGCTGTTTGGTCAGGGTGTAATATTGGGTAACGCAGAAGATGAATTCAGAGCTTTCATTGAGAAGTCGGGCATTCCTGCCGCATGGACCATTCTCGGGTTGAGCGCATTGCCTACCGACCATCCATTAAATGTTGGTATGCTGGGTATGCATGGCAATTATGGTCCGAATGTACTTACCAATGATTGTGATGTGTTGATCGCTATAGGTATGCGCTTCGATGACCGCGTTACCGGCAGGCTCGATAAATATGCCAAGCAGGCGAAAGTGATCCACCTGGATATTGACCCCGCCGAGATAGATAAGAATGTAAAAGCTACTGTAGGCGTATGGGGCGATTGTAAAGAGACGTTGCCTATGCTGACCAAACTCGTGGAAGCAAAAAAACATACACAGTGGCTGGATAGATTTAGAAATTACCAGCAGGAAGAGATCAAAGAAGTGATCGATCACGAATTAAACCCGGGTTCGGGAGAGATGACCATGGGCGAAGTGATGAAACATTTGAACGAGCTTACGCAGGGAGACGCCATCATTGTAACAGATGTGGGCCAGCACCAGATGGTGGGATGCCGATATGCAAAATTCAACCAGACAAGAAGTAATATCACTTCCGGTGGATTGGGCACGATGGGCTTTGCCCTGCCTGCAGCCATCGGTGCCAAATTTGGTGCACTGGATCGAACTGTAGTAGCGATCATTGGCGATGGAGGTGTTCAAATGACCATACAGGAACTGGGTACCATCATGCAAACAGAACTCAATGTAAAAATATTGATCCTGAATAATGAGTTCCTGGGTATGGTGAGGCAATGGCAGCAACTCTTCCACGACAAGCGCTATTCCTTTGTTGACATTGCGAGTCCCGATTACGTAACGGTAGCCAAAGGATACGGCATAGCGGGACAAAAAGTAACAGACAGGCAAAACCTGCGCGATGCACTGGCCACCATGCTGAACCACCAGGGCTCTTATCTGTTGGAAGTAATGGTAGGAAAGGAGAACAATGTATTCCCCATGGTTCCGCAGGGATGCAGTGTAAGTGAAATACGTTTAAAATAAGCAACATGAACAAACAGGAATTCACCATAACAGTATACACGGAGAACCGCATCGGTTTGGTAAGCCGTATTGCGATCATGTTCTCCAGGAGGAAGATCAATATTGAAAGTCTGAATACTTCGCCATCGGAAATAGAAGGCATTCACCGGTTCACCATTGTTATTGAAGAAACGGAAGAAGTGGTGCGCAAGCTGGTTCGCCAGATAGAAAAGCAGGTGGAAGTATTGAAAGCGTATTACAATACCAACGATGAGATCGTTTGGCAGGAAATGGCTTTGTACAAAGTATCTACCGATGAGATCGCCGAAAAAATAAAAGTGGAAAGGCTGCTGCACAAATATGGAGCAAGAGCGATACTCATTCGTAAAGACTATACCATTTTCGAAACCAGTGGCCATCGCGAAGAGATAGACAAGTTAGTTAAGGTATTGGAACCCTGCGGACTGATCGAGTTTGTGAGAAGTGGAAGGGTGGCCATCATTAAAGGCAGTGATAGTTTTCACGCCAAGATCAAGGCATTTGAGAAAAGTGAGCCGGGAGAAACTGTGGTAGAAAACGAATTCCTCGATAAGCAGGACGAAGTATTCAGCATGTAACAAACAAAATAAAAAGTAACAATCAATCATTTTAAAAACCAGAACAATGGCAAAATTAAACTTCGGTGGTGTAGAAGAGAACGTGATAACTCGCGAAGAGTTCCCCCTTGCAAAAGCACAGCAGGTGCTGAAAGATGAAGTGGTGGCAGTGATAGGCTACGGCGTACAGGGGCCAGGCCAGGCACTGAACCAGAAAGAAAACGGCGTCAACGTAATTGTTGGCCAGCGTAAAAATTCCAAGAGCTGGGATAAAGCGGTTCGCGACGGATTTGTACCGGGCGAATCATTATTTGAAATAGAAGAAGCTTTGCAACGCGGAACCATTATCTGTTATTTGCTGAGCGACGCTGCCCAGATCAGCCTGTGGCCTACCGTTAAAAAACACCTGACACCAGGCAAAGCCCTGTATTTCTCACACGGCTTCGGTGTTACTTATAAAGACCAGACAGGCATCGTGCCGCCGGCCGATGTAGACGTATTCCTGGTGGCTCCTAAAGGATCAGGTACCTCTCTGCGCAGGATGTTCCTGCAAGGTCGTGGCCTGAACAGCAGTTATGCCATCTTCCAGGATGCAACCGGTCGCGCTTTCGACAGAGTAGTAGCGCTGGGTATTGCAATCGGTAGCGGTTACCTGTTCGAAACAGATTTCAAGAAAGAAGTGTACAGCGATCTTACCGGTGAGCGCGGAACATTGATGGGCGCTATACAGGGTATCTTCGCCGCACAATACGAAGTGTTGCGTTCAAAAGGACATACACCTTCTGAAGCATTCAACGAAACAGTAGAAGAGCTCACGCAATCGCTGATGCCATTGGTTGCAGAGAACGGTATGGACTGGATGTATGCCAACTGTTCTACTACTGCACAGCGCGGAGCGCTCGACTGGTGGAAAAAATTCCGCGACGCTTCTCTGCCCGTGTTCAAAGAATTGTATGAAAGCGTAGCTACCGGTAAGGAAGCAGCCAAATCGATCGAGAGCAATAGTAAGGCAGACTACCGTGAGAAACTCGAAGAAGAGTTGAAAGAACTGCGTGAAAGCGAAATGTGGCAGGCAGGTAAAACAGTAAGGAGCCTGCGCCCCGAAAATCAGAAAGTAGCAACAGAAGCGTAAGCTGCACATAAGCACTACCGGTAGTTCAACTGCCGGTAGTGCCTTTTAATACAAGCACATGTCAACCGTAACATCACATACCTTGAACTACCAGGCTGCTGCAGCGCGATTGAAGCCGGTGGTGAACAGAACCCCGCTGACCTTCAATCACAACCTGTCGCGCAAATACGGCTGCGAAGTTTATCTGAAAAGGGAAGACCTGCAGGTGGTTCGTTCATATAAACTGCGTGGCGCTTATAATATGATGAGCAGCCTTTCTGCGGATGAATTGCATCGCGGTGCAG
The DNA here is from genome assembly GCF_000515315.1 of Asinibacterium sp. OR53. NCBI lineage: Bacteria > Pseudomonadati > Bacteroidota > Chitinophagia > Chitinophagales > Chitinophagaceae > Asinibacterium > Asinibacterium sp. OR53. Next base: position 704,593 of record NZ_KI911562.1, on the reverse strand, counting down.
TATGCGCCAGTGCAGGCAATCATGCGCAGGGATTTGCGTACAGTTGTAAAAAACTGAATGTGAAAGGAGTGGTGTTCATGCCCATCATCACTCCCAACCAGAAAGTAAACCAGACCAAAATGTTTGGCGAAGGTTTTGTGCAGGTAAAACTGATAGGCGATACATTCGATGATTGCGCGCAGGCGGCAAAGAAATATACCATCGATCACCAGATGGTCTTTGTACCCCCCTTTGATGATATCCGTATCATTGAAGGACAGGCCACGGTGGGCATTGAAATACTGGAAGACCAGCCAACGGTGGATTATTTGTTTGTACCGGTAGGTGGCGGCGGACTCAGTGCGGGTGTGGGCAGTTATTTCAAAACCTTTTCTCCCAAAACAAAAATTATAGGACTGGAGCCCGAAGGAGCTCCTTCTATGAAAGAAGCATTGAAAGCCGGGCATCCGGTTGTGCTGGATGATATTGAACGTTTCGTAGACGGTGCTGCGGTGAAAAAAGTGGGTGACCTCACATTCAGTATCTGCAAGGAAGTATTGGATGATATGCACCTGGTGCCGGAAGGAAAAGTTTGCTCCACCATCTTAAAATTATACAACGAAGACGCGATCGTAGCAGAGCCAGCCGGTGCGTTGTCTATTGCGGCGCTGGATGATTATGCTGCGGAGATCAAAGGGAAAAAAGTGGTTTGCATTGTAAGCGGCAGCAACAATGATATCGACCGTATGCAGGAGATCAAAGAACGGTCGCTGCAATACGAAGGACTCAAACATTATTTCCTCATCAGCTTTGTTCAAAGACCGGGTGCACTGAAAGAATTTGTAAATCATGTATTGGGCCCCCATGATGATATTACGCGTTTTGAATATATGCAAAAGCATAATAAAGAAGCAGGACCTGCCCTGGTAGGTGTTGAATTGAAGTCCCGATCGGATTATGATGTTTTGATGAAGAAAATGGACCAATATCACATCAACTATACCGAATTGAATAAAAATGACCATCTTTTTGGTTATCTTGTATAAATAATTAAAAAATAGTACTATCTTTAGACATCTTTTAATAGAATGAACCTGAAGCAGTCAAATATTCATCTCTCCGCACAAACAGGACTCCTGTTTGTGACTGCTATCATTACTATTATTACGACCCTGTAAAGGGTTGTACATTTCCATATTACCTGCGGGCTTGTCAAAAAGCTGTATCTGTAAAACAGAAGCATCGTATTCCATTTTCAAATCCATCCCAACAGGGATATTACACAAACAACATGAAGGTTTTAAAATTTGGCGGAAGTTCGGTGGCCAGTGCGGTCAACATGAACAAAGTCATTGATATAGTTCAAAAAGAAGCAAAGAAGGAACCCGTTATACTGGTGGTATCGGCCATGGGTGGTGTTACCGATGCTTTATTAAAAGCAGGTGATCTCTCATCAAAAGGCGATGAGGCATATAAAGCCCTCCTGAAAGAGCTGGAGCAAAAACATCTGGATGCAGTGCGATCGCTATTGCCCATCCAGCAACAAAGCGCAACGCTGAGCCTCATCAAACAACATTTCAACGACTTGGAGAGTGTGTGCGATGGGGTTTTTTTATTGCGCGAATTATCGCCCCGCACCAAAGACAGGATCGTTGCTTATGGTGAATTGTTATCCTCGCTTACCATTGCAGCCAAACTGCAATCGTTGAATGCCCATTACCAGTGGGTAGATTCGAGGCAACTCATCACCACCAATTCCCATTTTGGAAATGCGGCGGTTGATTTTGTAGCTACGAATAGTAAAATGAAATGCTATTTCGAAGAGCATCAATACCAACTTTATATAGCGCCTGGTTTTATTGCGGCGGATGAAACGCAGCAAACCACTACCCTGGGCAGGGGTGGTTCTGATTACACCGCTTCCATTTTTGCAGCGGCTTTGCAGGCTACTGTACTGGAAATATGGACTGATGTAAGTGGTATGATGACCGCCGATCCACGGCTGGTACAGAATGCAAAACCTATCCAGCATATCTCTTACCAGGAGGCAATGGAGTTATCGCATTTTGGCGCCAAGATCATCTACCCGCCCACCATTCAACCGGTGATGTTGGCCAACATACCAGTATTTGTAAAAAACACATTCGAGCCCGATGCTTACGGTACATTGATAGAAAATGCCACTGCCGTTAACGGCGGAAGTTTCATCAGGGGTATCTCCAGTATTAACAATATCAGCCTGTTGAGCCTGGAAGGCGGTGGAATGGTGGGGATCCCCGGATTTTCTAAGCGATTGTTCGAAGCCCTGGCAAATGAACGTGTGAATGTGATATTGATCACCCAAAGTTCTTCGGAACATTCTATCTGCGTAGGCATTAATGATGCCGATGCCACCCGCGCCAAACAAGTGATTGACCAGGCATTTGATTTTGAGATCAAAACTGGGAAAGTGGATCCGGTAAAGGTAGAATCGGGATTGGCCATACTGGCATTGGTAGGAGAAAAGATGAAGAGTCACCCTGGTGTGAGCGGAAAAATGTTTGGTGCATTGGGCAGGAATGGTATCAACGTACGCGCCATTGCACAGGGCTCATCGGAAAAAAATATTTCGGCGGTGATAGCGGCTTCGGACGTTAAAAAAGCCATCAACATCCTGCACGAGGAGTTTTTTGAAACTACCTATAAACAACTGAACCTTTTCATTGCAGGAGCGGGGAATGTAGGAAGCAAATTGCTGGATCAGTTGAAAAAACAAATGAGTTACCTGCAACAACACCTGCGCTTGCAAATAAGGGTAGTGGGATTGGCTAACAGCAAACGCGTTTTACTGAACGAAGACGGAATCGACCTGGAGAACTGGAAAGCATTGCTGCAAGACGCTACACCTGGTAATATACACGACCTGGTAACCCGTATCAAAGCCAAAAACCTGCGCAACAGTGTGTTTGTAGATGTAACCGCCAATGCAGAAGTGGCTGGTGTATACGGATCATTGTTGGAAAAAAGTATTTCAGTGGTAGCTTGTAATAAGATCGCCTGCTCTTCTGCGTACAGTTCTTACCAGCAATTGAAATCACTGGCCAGGGAATACAATGCGGCTTTCTTTTTTGAAACCAATGTAGGCGCCGGTTTGCCGGTAATTGGCACCCTTAACGATCTTTTGCGCAGTGGCGACCAGGTAAACAGGATACAGGCGGTGTTGTCGGGCACGCTGAATTTTGTTTTCAATCATTACGATGGCAAGAAACCATTTGCGCAAGTAGTAAGACAGGCGCAGGACGAAGGATATACAGAGCCCGATCCGAGACTCGACCTGGGTGGAACCGATGTAATGCGCAAGATCATGATCCTGGCAAGGGAATCGGGACAGGTAATAGAGATGGAAGACATTACCAACAATGGTTTCCTGCCCGCATCTTGTTTTGATGGTACCGTAGAAGATTTCTATGCAGAAATGGAGAAGCAGGAAAAGCATTTTAAGGCTTTGTATGATGAAGCAGCTGCAAAAAAATGCAAACTCAAGTTTGTGGCCAGTTACCAGGATGGCAAGGCGTCGGTAGGCTTACAGCACATACCTGCCGATTCTGATTTTTATCATCTCTATGGAAAAGACAACCTGGTGTTGTTCTATACAGAAAGGTATCCCGAGCAGCCACTGGTGATCAAAGGTGCCGGTGCCGGCGCAGAAGTAACTGCTTCCGGTGTATTTGCAGACATCATCCGTGTTGCCAAAGCATGAATGCTAAACCTATAACCATGAATGATCAACACATAATAATTCACGCACCGGCTACAGTTGCCAATATGGTTTGCGGTTTCGATGTACTGGGCTTTGCTGTGCATGAACCTTATGATGTGATGGATATTCGGTTCAGCGATCGTCGGGGAATTACCATCATCAATAAGGACGATTATTGTTTACCTACCGATCCGGAAAAAAATGTAGCAGGTGCAGCATTGCTGGCTATGCTGGAAGAAATAAAGGAACCCCTGGGTTTTGAATTGGGTATATGCAAACAGATCAAACCGGGCAGTGGCGTTGGTTCCAGTGCCGCCAGTGCCGCGGGTGCGGTAGTAGCGGCCAACCGTTTACTGAATGACCGGTTTTCCAAACAGGATCTTGTTCGTTTTGCAATGAACGGAGAAAAAGTGGCATCGGGTGTAAAACACGCCGATAATATTGCACCGTGTATTTACGGTGGTGTAACATTGATCCGTTCTATTCACCCGCTTGATATTGTACCGCTTCAGGCGCCGCCCTTGTATGTAACCATTGTGCACCCGCAGATAGAAGTGCGTACGGCCGATGCCAGGGGCATTCTGAAACAGCAAGTGCAATTGAAAGATGCCATCAGGCAATGGGGCAATATCGCAGGACTGGTAGCAGGCTTGCTGAAAAGCGATTATGACCTGATTGGCCGTTCGCTGGAAGATGTGTTGATAGAACCGGTACGTAGCATACTGATACCCGGTTTCGATACCATCAAACAGGAAAGCAAAGAAGCCGGCGCATTGGGAGGAGGTATATCAGGATCCGGGCCTTCTATTTTCATGCTCAGCAAAGATGAAACCACCGCCCGCACGGTAGAGCAACAGATGCAACAGACCTATCAACGGTTGGGACTCGATCATCACACTTATGTAACCACCATCAACAACGAAGGCGTAAAATTTACCAGTTAATCATCATGCAATATTTCAGTTTAAATAAAACAGCACCGGATGTAGATTTCAAAGAGGCTGCCGTACGCGGACAAGCGCCGGATAAAGGGTTGTATTTTCCACGGAGGATACCAACAGTTGAGAAAGAGATCATCAACAATATCACCAATTTTTCAAAAGAAGAACTGGCTTTCCGTATCATGCTTCCTTATGTTGGAACTACCATACCGGAAAAAGTGTTGTACCAGATCGTATCGGAGACCATTGATTTTCCTTTTCCATTGGTGCCCATCACAGAAAATATTTCTTCACTGGAGTTATTTCACGGGCCTACCATGGCGTTCAAAGATGTAGGCGCCAGGTTTATGAGCAGGTGCCTGGGTTATTTTTCACGCGGACAAGAAAAAAAAGTAACCGTATTGGTAGCCACTTCTGGCGATACGGGCGGTGCCGTAGCCAATGGCTTTCTTGGTGTGGAAGGTGTGGAAGTGATCATTTTGTATCCTTCGGGAAAAGTGAGTCCCGTGCAGGAATTGCAACTAACTACCTGCGGACAGAACATTACCGCATTGGAAGTAAAAGGCAGTTTCGACGATTGTCAGGCGATGGTGAAAGATGCATTCATGGATGCCGATCTGAACGCCCATTATTCGCTCACTTCCGCCAATTCTATCAACGTAGCGAGGTGGTTACCGCAACAGTTGTATTATTTCTTTGCATACCAACAATGGCCCAACCAACAGGAGCTGCCGGTTGTTGCGGTACCCAGCGGAAATTTCGGTAACATCTGCGCGGGATTGCTGGCACAGGCAAGCGGATTACCGGTTAAGCATTTTATTGCGGCCTGCAATGTAAACGATGCCGTGCCCGAGTACCTGCGTACAGGTTCGTATCAACCTAAAAAAGCAGTGGCTACTGTTTCCAATGCGATGGATGTGGGCAGTCCGAGTAATTTCATCAGGGTGATGGAATTGTTTCACAATGATCATACGGATATTAGTAAACATCTCTCGGGTTATACGGTCAGCGATACAGTCACAGAACAAACGATCACCGGGGTGTTCAATCGCTATCACTATGTATTGGATCCGCATGGTGCGGTTGCTTATCATGCACTGGCAGATTACCTGTATACACACCCGGGAATGAAAGGAATGATACTGGAAACAGCCCATCCGGTGAAGTTTCCCGAAACCGTGTCGGCAGCTACCGGTAAAGAGGTAACGGTTCCCCCGGAAGCGCAATATTTGTTCAGCCGGGAAAAACAGCGTATTGTAATGGAACCTTCCTTCAGCGGACTGAAAGAATGGTTGTTGCAGCGCTAATTTTTACAGGTTTGGAGGCCTTCTGTTATCAATATAGACATCCAGGTTAGCGTAACGGCCCTTCACCTTTTTAAAGCTGGTGGTATCCAGGTATCCATAAGTTTTTACGATACTGGAAGAGTCGCTCAGCAAGTAGTTGATGATAATCCAACGGTCCGTATCCAGGGTAAGAGGATGCTTAACATTCAATGTACCATCGTGTGCATCGATATTGAGCTCGTAAGTGCCTTTTTTGTACTTTTTTCCCGGAATGAACTGCAGTCCGGGCTGAACGGTAGCATTGGCCAGGACCTCTTTTGAATGTTCCGTTTTGCCAGACATCTGCACGGTCAGGTAGACCGGCTGCTGGTAAGCGTTCTCATTATTGACGATGATGTGTGCAGTAGGTCTGCTTGTACCACAACCGAGGGAATAGAAAATAGGGAATAGTAATCCAAGCCGAAACAGTGTTCTTCTCATCAGATATTGGTTTTAAAGTAAAAGACACAGGCGTATCCTTCACATAAGGATAGATGACAAAAATAAGTAAATTGAAACAATTCAACCACGAGCTTTTACGCATGACACAAATTTTTGTTCAGGCGTTGCTTCACCCGGAAGGCTGTTATTTGGAGGGGAAAAGCTGACAAAGGTTTAACAAGGAGCGAAAATTACTTTATATTTTGTTTGAATATAAAAAAAGTAATTACCTTGGGTGGTTCAGCTCAACCGTTTCATTCAAATGATTTTGCCTGAATACCAGTTTCCAGAAACAATCCTGGTATTTTTTATTGACCTGCCAGAAACCCAGTGCATGGTACCGGCGTGAAGAAGTGCGCATCATGAGTTGGGGTGCATACATTACATGACCCAGTCGGCTGAGACGTGCACCCAGGTCTACATCATCTCCATAAAAAGTAAGTTCGGTATTGTAACCACCGGCCATTCTCAACGCACTGGCCCTGATGAAAGCATTGCCGCCAATCAATATGGCGCCCCGCTGCGCTACTTGTACCACTTCATTGGTCATGGGATAGGTAAGGCACTGCGTGATGATGGTGGCATAACGCATGAAGAAATTACCATCGAAATAATCATACGGACCGGTAACGGCTACCCGCTTGCTCCTGATCAGGTACCGTAGTCCTTTGCTGATCCAGTTGGGACCGGGAACGCAATCGGCATCTATTTGGGCAATGATGGAACCGGTGGCATGCAGGCGTGCGCATTCACGCGCATGATTAGTGCCCTGCTTCATCTCGTGTACGAGCTGGATAGATACGGGCGAACCGGCGTGTGTTGCGATGAATGTTTCTACCATTACCGCCGTACGATCGGTAGATGCATTATTGGCAACGATGATCTCTATATTGGGATAGTCCTGCTTCAGCAATGCGGCGAGTACATAACAAATGTATTTTTCCTCATTATAGGCGGGGATCAATACCGATACTTTAGGAAGTGCAGGCTGTTTCATAGTTAAAATTTGGGCGGATATAAAATTTCACATTGATTGTGATATGATTGTTAGCTGCAGGTTATGTTTGGGTTATTTTGCCGCAGCTTTCTTAATTTGTGCCCATATCTTTTATCGTATGATACTACAGATCGATCTTTCCTTTCTGCACAACGCTTACCTGGAAGTAGTGGCAAGGGCAATAGCGGTATATATATTCATGATTATCGCCATAAGGATATTCGGGAAAAAAGAACTGGCTCAGTTGTCGGTGATCGACCTGGTGTTCATATTGCTCATCAGCAACGCGGTGCAAAATGCCATGGTTGGGCCGGATACTTCACTCGACGGGGGATTGGTAGCAGCGGGTTCATTGTTTGCAGTGAACTATACCCTGAAGCGGATCCTGTATAAAAACAAGAAATTCAGCAGCCTGTTACAGGGTGAAGCGATGCCATTGATCTATAAAGGAGATATCAATGAAGAAAATTGCAAAAAAGCAGAAATTACTATAGCAGAACTGGAAGCTGCTGTAAGAGAACATGGAGCCAAGGACATTGCACATGTAGACCTCGCGATGCTGGAAGTAGATGGTAACATCAGCGTAATCAGCGACGATTTCAAGAAACGCAGCATGTTAGCGCATCCCAGGCGGCACAAATTGAAAGGAAGGGTGATCAAAAATTAAAGGAGCCCCATGATAAAAAATACCAGTCCAACCAGGCTTATGACGAGACTGGATAGCCAGAGCGATTTTCTTTTCATCAAAATGGCAATGGCCGATATGGCAATGGCGATCTGAAATAAAGTAACCGAACGGGCAAGCGTAACATGTTTTTCGAGGTGGCTAACAGAACTGTGTTCCGCTTCTTCTGCACTTTTTTTGATCTCTTCCTGTTCCTGTGCATATTTACCGGCGGCAGCTGCATCTGCCATTCCGTTATTGGCCTGTAGTTTTTTGATCTCTCCTTTGATGCCCTTGGCCTGGAAATAAGACCATTGATCGGATGCTTTGATCTGGTCGATCAGGGCTTCGTTGGAATGATGCCCGGCCATGAGACTGGAAAAGGCTGCAAATACGGCCATCAGCGCGGTTGAAATGGCTACATAACGGAACCAGCCGGCTTCGCCTACTTTTTCGTGTATGGTTTCGTGCAGGTGCTCAGTGGGTACTTCTATTTCTTCCATAGCGATTGATTGGATGTGTTAAGGTAAATGGATTTCATAATAGAAAAATCGTTTTGAGGAGTTTTTAAGCCTTTCGAAAGAAATGTTACCTTGTAGTATAATCAGCCAGGCCGCATGATATCCAATGATATGTTATCTATACTACATCAGATGCGCCGGCATTTCGGTACCGGTATTACAAAGACTTATGATTTCCGGCGCCGGCAATTGTTAGCCTTAAAAAAAGCAATTGAAAGCAGGGAGCAGGAACTATATGCGGCTTTATATGCCGACTTGAAGAAGAGTCCGGAAGAATGCTGGATTACTGAAATTGGTTTTGTATTGAGCGAATTGAAGAATACCATCCGCCACTTGCGATCCTGGATGCAAGCAGAAGCCAAACGAACCAATCTGCTCAATTTTCCCAGCAGCAGTCAACTCGTGTATGAGCCGCTGGGTGTGGTGTTGATCGCGGCCCCCTGGAATTATCCCCTGCAACTCCTATTTACCCCGCTCATAGGTGCTATAGCAGCTGGTAATTGTGTGATGTTGAAACCCAGTGAATTTGCGCCGGCCACATCGGCAGTGATGCAGGAGATCATCACCCATACATTTCCTCCGGAATACATAGGGTATACAACAGGTGATGGTGCCACAGTTATTCCGGTTATGATGAATGAATTCCGGTTTGATCATATTTTTTATACCGGAAGCACTGTAGTGGGACGCATCCTGTATAAACTGGCTGCTGCGCAACTCGTGCCGGTGACACTGGAATTAGGGGGGAAAAGTCCCTGTGTAGTGGAAGCAGATGCCAAAATTGCTGTTACCGCGAAGCGTATTGTGATGACCAAATTTTCCAACGCAGGACAAATGTGTGTAGCGCCCGATTACCTGCTGGTGCATCATTCGGTAAAGGATCAATTATTGGAGGCGATGAAACAAACCATCGGGCAATTCTTTACCGAAAGCCCGGAAACCTGTTATCATTATGGAAAGATCATCAATCAAAAACAATTCCATCGAATTATTGCATATCTGAAACAGGGCACGGTTGTGCATGGAGGAAGAACAGATGAAACTTCACTTTTTATAGAACCCACTATACTGGATCATGTAGCGATGGACGCTCCAGTGATGCAGGAAGAAATATTCGGGCCGGTATTGCCTGTTATTGGTTTCGATACAATGGAAGAAGCCAAAGCCATCATTGCAAAAAATCCCAATCCGCTGGCTTTCTACATCTTTACTTCCAGTCCTGATAAAGAAAAGGAATGGATACAGGAAATACCTGCGGGCGGCGTTTGCATTAACAATGCCAGCTGGCACCTGACCAACCACCATTTGCCTTTTGGCGGCAGGGGAAACAGCGGAATAGGCGCATACCATGGTAAATATTCTTTCGAAACGTTCAGTCATCGCAAAGCCATAATGAAAACGCCCACCTGGTTTGATCCGGCGCTGAAATACCCGCCATTCAAAGGAAAACTTAAATTGTTCAAATGGATAACCGGGTAATGTTATGAAACGATTTTTAATCGGAACCCTTTTTTTCACTTTCCTTTCTCATCTTGTTCATGTATTCAGAAGGAAGCATGTTGAACTTGGCTTTGAATGATTTGGCAAAATAGTTGGGTGTGGAGAAGCCGACCGAGTAGGCAATCTGAGCAATGTTCATGTCGCTTTTCTCCAGTAAAAAAGCTGCCTTTTCCAACTTTACTGAACGGATATATTCCACTGGTGTTTGGCCCGTTAATTCAAGCAGCTTGCTGTACAAAGAACTCCGGCTCATGCCCACATGCCTGCTCAGATCTTCAACTGATAACTGCGAATTGGTAAGATTTTCTTCCAGGTGGCGCATGATTTCTTGTAATAGTTTCTCGTCTGCCGACTCAATTTCAATTTCAGGAGTAATGACTTTAATTTGTTTGGTGTATGTATTCTTTAAAGTAGTGTTTAATACCAGCAGGTTTTTAATTTTGGCATTCAGTACTTCAAAATTGAAAGGTTTGGTAATGTAATCATTGGCACCTATTTCCAGGCCCTTTAGCTGGTCTTCTTCTCCTGTTAATGCAGTGAGCAGGATAACAGGGAGATGGCTGGTTCTTTTATCTGATTTAATTTTTTGGGTTAATTCAATTCCATTCATATAAGGCATACTAATGTCGCTAACAATCAATTGCGGATGACAGGCCAATGCTTTCTGCCAACCTTCTTTTCCGTTAGCTGCCTCAAAAACTTTGTATTGCAGCCGGAGATTATCCTTCAAATAAAACCGGAAGTCTTCATTGTCTTCTACTAACAAAATCGAAGGCAAGTCCTTTTTGTTATTCGGTAAAGCAACTTCATTTACTTCTTCTAAGAGTTCTTCTGTTTGCTTAGATTCGATGGTTGGTTCTGTGTCCTCCTCCGGCGAATATTCAGCGTTTTTTTCAGGAGCTTTCAGTGAAACAAAAGGAAGATGAACGGTGAAAGTTGTTCCTTTTCCTGGTTCACTTTCAACATCAATGGTACCGCCGTTGTGCATTTTTACAAACTCTTTTGTAATAGACAAGCCAATTCCGGTTCCCTGATTCAAAATGGTGGTAGCCGTTGTGTGCTGAAAAAAGCGTTCAAAAATTTTTCCCTTTTTATCTTCCGGAATACCAATGCCTGTATCAGTTATTTTTATTGCTACCCATGTGATTGATTCTCTGGATCTGTTGTCATCCCTTTCCAATTCCAGGCGTATTTGCCCGCCTGCCAATGTGAATTTAAAAGCATTTGATAAAATATTGAACAATATCCGTTCCAGCTTATCGTGATCAAATAAGGTGTACAATTGGTCAATCTGACTTCGAAAAACAAAATCGATTTTCTTTCTTTCTGAAAGATCCTTAAATGAATCTACCACTTCTTTTACAAAAGTTACCAGTTCGCCTTCAGAGGTTTGCAACTTTAGTTCCTGTTCTTCCATCTTGCGGAAGTCGAGGAGTTGATTCACCAGGTTTAATAACCTTCTTGCATTTCGCTTGATCATGTGCAACTGGCCAATTGAAGATTCGTTTTTTTTCTGCGACAATAACTTTTCCACCGGGCCCAGAATTAAAGAAATCGGGGTCCTGAACTCATGGCTTAAATTGGTTAAGAACTTAATCTTCAAACGGTCCAGCTCATGTGTTCTTTCTGCTTCTTTGCGTTCTTGTTCTTTCTGCATTCTTTCCTGTTCTAATGCAAACTCCCTTCTTATTTTTTGAATGCTTTTATAGCGGAAGTAAAGTACTGAACCAATAATAATTAAGGCATAAAGTATATAAGCCAATGTAGTTCGCCAGAAAGGAGGACGGACATATATTCTTATTGAAGCCCCATTGTTATTCCAAACACCATCGTTATTGCTTGCTTTGATACGAAATATATATTCACCCGGATCAAGATTGGTATAAGAGGCGGTGGTGGAACTTCCCACATAGTTCCAGTTCTTATCAAAACCATCCAGTTTGTAGGCATACATGTTTTGCTCAGGTGAAGTATAATTCAGGCCAACAAAACTTAAAGCGAAGTTTTGTTTATAATCAAGGTTTATTTCTTTAGCAATAGAAATATTTTCTTTTATAGGACCATCTGCCGATGGTACTACCAATTGATTTGAAATTCGTAATTCCGTAATCAAAACAGAGGGGATATTGATGTTTTTCTTCAGGTATGCCGGATTGAAGTAATTAAAGCCGTCGAGACCTCCGAAAAACAATTCACCATGCGAAATCCGCAGTCCGGCTCCATGAACGAAATTGTTATTTTGAACACCGTTATGGTAATTGTAATTGTTGATCTTTTTTGTATTGATGTCAATGCTGCTAATGCCTTTGTTGGTGCTTACCCATAACAGCCCGCTTTGGTCGGATACTATTTTGTAAACCGTATTATTTTGCAGGCCATCCTTCTCTGAATAAGTAATGAATTGCTTTGTGCTTTTATTAAATAAACCTACCCCTCCGCCAAATGTTCCTGCCCAAATATTGCCATGGCTGTCTTCGAGTAACGATAGCACTTTATCATTGGGCAATTTGCTGTTGGCTGAATTGTAAATCGTAAATTTCCCGGAAGCAGGTTGCAGAACAGCAATTCCCCCGCCGTGCGTAGCCAACCAGATATTTCCATCCCTGTCTTCCTGAATATCCCGGATAAATCCATTGATGGGTAAGCTGATGTCATTGGTAAATTGGGGGTTGGGGGTATACCTGACCATCACCTTATGCTCCTCATTCAAAACATTTACTCCTTCGCCATTGGTTCCTACCCAAATCTTCCCACTACGGTCTTCTTTAATGCAAAAGATATCATTGGAATTCAGGTCTTCCGCACGTGTTCCTTGCATCAATTGCCGATATTTTCCTGAAACAGGGTCCAACACAAACAAGCCATCAGAAAAAGTTCCTATCATCAACTGTTTTTTCCGGCTCATTTCCAAAGCCAGGATCACGGGTTGTTTGCCTTCGTTTTTTCTGCCGGATTGAATGTTGAAATGCTGAAATAATTTCGTTTTTGGGTCAAATACCATCAGCCCTCCCTCTTCTGCTCCTATATAAACATTCCCGTTTTGATGTTCTGCGAAGGAAGTAACAATGGAGGCATTCAATCCTTTCGGGTCAAACACATTGCCTTTTATAAAGTTGAAGAGATTGATGTTTTTGTCATATTTGTCAACGCCTCCCCGAACAGTGCCAAGCCAGTAAATGCCTTGTTTATCAATGTACACAGCATGCACTGATTTGGCCGTTAGACTATGAATGTCCCTGTAATTTTGCCTGAATTGGGAAGTTTTCCCTGTCTTTGTGTCCATTATATCCAATCCCGCCCCCGTACCTAACCATAGTTTGTCGCCATCAACAGCGATGGAAATAATCATATTACCGCCCAGGGTGTTCGCATTGCCATTATTACTTTGTGTGTAATTAATAAAACCATTCGCCCCCGGTTTCAACATGCTTAAACCGGCTGTAGTGCCGATCCATATATTGCCTTTTTCATCTTCTGCTACCGAATTGATATCGCTGCTGCTCAGGGTCGAAGGATCCTGGCTGGAATGCAGAAACCGGATCAGTGATTTCGTTTTTGGATTGTATTGAAACAATCCCTCACTTGTTCCAATCCACATACGGCGCTGCCTATCCTCAAAAACACAATTACACGATGGATTAAAATGCAAAGCAGCGCTGCGTGATGCAAGCGGGAATTCAGTGATACGATTGGTGGTAGGGTTAAGAATATTCACCCCACTATAATGGGCAATCCATATTTTCCCCTGGTAGTCGCTGCAAACACCATTGATCACATTATTGCTGATAGCATTAGGACCTCCGGTTGCCGGGAAATTGATGAAAGCATCTCTTCTTCTGTCATATAGGCTTAAGGAGCCTCCGCTGGTGCCAACCCACAAATTGCCCGCCTTGTCTTCGTGCAGCGCTAAAATTTCATTGGCTTGTAAACTGGTTGAATCGCCTGGTTTCTGCCGGTAAACTGTAAAATGGGTGCCATCAAATTTGTCTAAACCATCTTCTGTACCAAACCACATCACTCCATAATGGTCTTTGAGAATGGCATTAACCGAATTGGAGGAAAGTCCGTCTTTTGTGGTAAGTGCGGTAAAATTGATATCTCCATGTTGGGCTGCCGCTAAAAACGATAACCCAAATGAACAGTAACAAAAGAAAAGTAGCTTTTTAAATATCATTGGCTTTAAGCCTGTTTAGAAATTTGGAAATAAAAGGATAAAGGGCGAAAGCTATGGTTTAAAAAGACGTTCTAAAGATAATTATTTTTCAAAAGATCGCCGTATTTGTAGCTGATATTGAAGCGTTTAAAACATTTGTGCTATAAATTTCAACAATTGTGACCTGTCTGCTATTATCGTCTATTTAGTTTTGAATTATCTGCAAAGGCGCTGACCTTTCAGGCACTGGTTTATTTGTTAGAAAATTTAGGCTCGTTATAAACCATATTTTAAACCAAACGGCTGCTATATGAAAAGAGTTACGTAATTGTGATTCCACAAATTAAAATGCGGAGAATGCTGCAACACTCCCCGCTGGTTTTAGACAGAAATGCTCACCCCTGAGCAAATTCCTATCATTTAACTTTTGCTAAAGTATGAAAAAAAATGTACGAGGCTTTTCGCCTTGTAGGCCTCGCTTGGTCCTCAAGAACCGGCTGCTGGTAAAATTCAACCTCTTGTTTCTTTGCCTCATTTCTTTGCAATCTTTTGCCGGTACGATCAACGACAGTTTGAGGGTGATTGCCAGCCTTTCCACGAAGGGAAAATCAGTAGGCAATTTCGCCTTAACGGTAACCGGAAAAATAGTAGACGACAAAGATGTGCCGCTCATAGGAGCCACTGTTCAGGAAAAAGGAACTAAGAATTATGCGGAAACAAAAAACAATGGTTCTTTTACCCTTACTGTTTCAAAAAATAAGGCTGTATTGGTTATTTCCTATGTCGGTTATGTTTCAAAAGAAATAACTGTAAGTGAAAGTCTAACCCAGATTTTCATCCGGCTGTCGCCTGTAACACAGACAATAGACAGCGTTATTGTAGTGGGTTATGGCCGGCAACGCAAGCAAAGCATAGTTGGCGCCATTTCGCAAACAACGGGTAAAGTACTGGAAAGGGCAGGAGGCGTATCAACGATTGGTGGTGCATTAACCGGCAATGTGCCTGGCGTGATTACGGTACAAGGTGCAGGAACACCCGGGGCCGAAGATCCTACCATTTATATAAGAGGTGCGAGTACCACTAACAGTGCCGCCCCGCTGGTATTGGTGGATGGCATTGAACGCCCGATGAATGGAGTGGATGTTGGTTCTGTAGAAAGCATTTCGGTATTGAAAGACGCTTCGGCTACAGCCGTTTTTGGTGTGAAAGGTGCTAACGGTGTTATTCTGATTACCACTAAAAGAGGGGTGGAAGGAAAGACCGCCATCAATATCACTGCCAACACAACCATGAAGGTTCCTTCCCGTCTTCCACAGAAGTACGATTCTTACGATGCCTTGCAAATCAGGAACCAGGCCATTGAACGGGAACTGGCAATTAATCCTTCCTCATGGGCAGATTACACGCCTTATGCCCTGCTCGATAAATACCGCCATCCTGCCAACGCACAGGAGGCGCAACAATATCCCAATATTGACTGGCAGTCAGAGTCGGTAAAGAAATCTGCTATGTCGAGTAATTTGAATGTAAATATTTCAGGCGGCTCTTCATTTGTTAAATATTATACGGCTGTGGACCTTCTCCATGAAGGTGACATCATGAAAGTGCGGAACAACGGCAAAGGCTATTCTCCGGGATTTACTTACGACCGCTTGAATGTCCGCGCCAATCTCGATTTTAAATTAACAAAAACCACGACACTCGCGGCCAACCTTTCGGGGCTCACCGGCAACAAGCAAGACACCTGGAACGGCTTTGATTATACCTGGTACCAGTCGGTTTATGCGCTTGCACCCGATCTTTTTTATCCGCAGTACAACGATGGTTCCTGGGGTTATTATCCACTCGATCCGGTGAGCACAACCAACACGCCGCAAGTACTTTCCAACAGCGGTATAAGAAGTACAAAGACCACCCAGATTAATACTGATTTTACGCTGACACAAGACCTGGGCATGTTTGTCAGGAACCTCAATATAAAAGGCACGTTTGCCATGGATAATACATTCGTTTCGCAGGGAGGTGTTTTCGACGACGGCAGTGCGATTGTCAAATACATTGACCGTTCCGGAAATGTAACGTATCGGAACGTAACGGGTAACAACCAGTTTGACTATGTGGTGCCGATGTGGTCTGTGAGACCCGATGCGATGCAGAATGGTTCGACCTACAGAAAAAAGTTTTACCAGTTGCAATTGAACCATTCAGCCCATTTGGATAAGCATAATTTAACGGAAATGGGGCTTTTCCAACGAACTGAGAATGCAACCGGCAGCCAGTTCCCGTATTATCATGAAGATTGGGTTTTCCGGTTAACATACAATTATGCCAACCGGTATTTCGCTGAATTCAACGGCGCTTACAACGGTTCAGAAATGTTTGCGTCCAAATATAGGTTCGGGTTTTTCCCTTCTGCAGCAGCAGGCTGGATAGTAACCAATGAAAAATTCATGCAGAGGATTCATTGGTTAACCAATTTGAAAATCCGCGGCTCCTACGGCCTCGTGGGCGATGACAGACCCGCCACGGCCTACCGCTGGTTGTACGTAACCAATTGGGCTTCCGGAGGACAGACGCATCTTGGCGACCAGGCCTACATCAACAGTCCTTATGTATGGTACAGAGAAGCTTCCATCGGAAACCCCGATCTGCGCTGGGAAACGGCAACAAAAGCCAATGTAGGTGTTGACTATTCTCTCTTCAACGGTCTCATAGAAGGAAGCTTTGACGCGTTCCAGGACTATCGTTACGATATCTTGTTACCCGGTACGCAGCGGGCTGTTCCTGCCTATTTTGGTAATGTACCACCTGTTGCCAACCTGGGTAAAGTGAAAGTCAGGGGTTTTGAAATAGAACTGAAGTTTAATAAGCGTTTAAATAAAGATTGGCGCCTGTGGTCCAACCTTGCTGCCACTCATGCAGTCGATAAAATTCTTTATGCCGATGATCCGCAACTGCTGGATAATTATTTAAAGAAAGCCGGCTTCCAAATTGGTCAATATCATTCAATCATTCGCAGTGGTTATTACAATACAATGGATCAACTCTATGGCAGCACTCAGTTGAATGCGTATGATAAAGAGAAATTACCTGGAAATTATAACCTGGTCGATTTCAACGGTGATGGAGTGATCAATAATTATGATAACGTTCCATTCGGATATCCTTCCAGGCCGCAGAATACCTACGCCGGAACTTTCGGATTCGATTACAAGCGCTTTTCTGTATTCGTTCAGTTCTATGGTGTAAACAATGTCACCAGAGATTTAACACAAACCAGCTTTAGTGCATCGCTGGATGCAGTGTACAAGCAGGGCAATTATTGGACAGCAGCCGATCCCACGGCACCTGCACCAATGCCCCGCTGGAAGAGCCATGTATATAGCATGGGCGATTTCTACATCTTTGATGCTTCTTATCTGCGCTTAAAAGCAGCCGAAATATCTTATTCATTTAACCCTAACTGGCTGCGGAAGAGAGGCGTTCAATCTATGCGTGTTTACCTCAATGGCGACAACCTGTTGTTGTGGAGTAAAATGCCGGACGACCGCGAAGCCAATATTGGTGGCGCTGGCTTTTCAGGACAAGGTGCGTATCCAACCCTGCGCCGTTTCAATTTAGGTCTGAATATTAGTTTATAAACGATAATGCGCTTGTACATGAAATCTTATAAAAAAATGATGTTTTCCGCAGGCTTCTTTTTCCTGCTGTTAGGAATGGTTTCCTGCAAGAAATACCTGGATAAATCACCGGATGCGGTCATCAGCCAGAGTGATGTATTCGTCAATTTCCGGAATTTTCAAGGCTTTACCGAAGAATTGTATTCCTGCATTCCGGATATGTCAAAGGCCACCTGGAATAATGAATGGAACTTTGGCGACGATATCCTGTCAACCACCATCGGTACTTACCGCTTGAATACAGAGTTTGACAATGGTAACTATTGGGCCTGGAGAACCAATGGCGGCGGTTGGAACAACAGTTGGCTGGATAATAACGGAGCGCAAACAAATCCCACCGACGCCCACAACAAGGGTCTTTGGCCGCTGGCCTGGTATGCCATCCGCAAAGCCAATATTGGTTTAGCCAATATGGATAAAATGGTGGATGCGACCCAGGAAGAAAAGGATATTGTTAAAGGACAGCTCCTGTTTTTCCGTGGTTTTTTCCATTTTGAATTAATGAGTTTCTGGGGTGGCCTGCCGTATATTGATAAGGTGCTGCCTTCCAATGAGCCATTGACATTGCCACGGTTGAATTATCGCGCAACAGCCCTGCGTGCTGCAAAAGACCTGGAAGATGCAGCCGCGTTGTTACCTGTCAACTGGGACAATACCGTTGTTGGACAGGTAACAAAAGGCAACAACAATCAGCGGATTACCAAATCGGTTGCGCTGGCTTTCAAAGGAAAAGACCTGCTTTACGCAGCCAGTCCCATGATGAACCAGGAATCAACCGGCACTGCCACGTATGATGTTGATTTGTGCAAACAAGCGGCTGACGCATTTTACAGAACACTAAAGCTTTCCGATGACGGATCTGCAATTTACAAGTTGCTTCCTTTCAGCAATTACAGCGATAACTGGTACTCCATCTCCTCCGGTTCTAATAAAGTGCCCGGCTATCCCGAGACGCTTTTGGCTCCGCCAACTTATGCAGGCTGGGAATCTCGCTGGTCGTTGGTGAACATGTTTATCCCGCCGCCATTGGGTGGGGAGGCGGCCATTTCATCACCCGCAGCAAACTATGTGAACAACTTTGGAATGGCGAATGGACTGCCGCTCGATGCTGCTGGTTCGGGGTACGACATCACCGATCCCTGGACCAACCGCGATCCCCGTTTTTACAAGTGCATCACGTATGATGGTGTGCAGATGTTTTATGGAAGCGGAACATCAACAACGGCTCCTTATCGATACGCCAACCTTTACAATGGTGGAAACCTGCGCCGTGATAATGATTGCAGCCGTACAGGCTACCTCGTTCGCAAGTTTGTAACCGGCAAGTGCAACAGCGTAGACAATGAATGGAACAATATCAATATCATCATTCCTTATTTACGTTTGGCCGATGTTTATCTGATGTATGCGGAAGCGGTGTTGCAAGGATATGGTACGCCGCAAAGCAGCGCACCTAACTATATCACGGCAGAAGCTGCAGTGAATATGGTTAGAGCCAGGGCCGGCATTCCCAATGTGGATGCCAGGTATACTTCCTCCAAGGATGCATTTATGGGTGAACTGATTCGGGAAAGGGCAGTGGAACTGGCTTTCGAGGGCCATCGCTGGCACGACTTGCGCCGGTGGAATATTGCGGGTGACAAAAAATACAAGGAAAAGACCGTGATTGATTTTGACCGTGGAGCGAATGGAAAGCCTGTAAACCTCAGGGAAAGACTCGTGGTAACAAGGGCATTTGAAAAGAAGCACAACTGGCTTCCGCTGCCAACCGACCAGGTAAATCTTTATCCAAGTTTCGGGCAAAACCCAGGATGGTAAGCATTGTGCAGACCGTCATTCAACGACTAAGAAAAGATATCATTCTTTAAAGCAAATCAAATGAACTATATCAAAATGTGGATCGCTGTCTGTGCGTTATTCTTATGCTTGTGTGAGGATACGAAGGCCCAGCATGCGAACGAAGTGAATATAAAATCAACTGTTCTTGATGCGAAAGGACAACCAATTTCAAGTGCATTGATTGCCGGTAACGAAGGGAAAACAACCGTTTTTACCGATGCAGCAGGACATTTCTCCATCAACGTGGCTGCCCACTCTGTTGTTATGATCAACGCCAAAGGGTTTAAAATGCAAAGCCTGAGAGCAGGTGCAGTGCCGGAAAGTATTGTACTGGCAGGAGAGGGCGGCAACAATGAAGTGAATGTGCCCTACAATAAAGTTGACAAACAGGATTTGCCGGGTACAATCACAGTATTGAATCCCGGAACATTCATTAACCGGGATTATAACCTTACTGTACAAGACGCACTAAACGGCAGGGCAGCAGGCTTGTTGTGGAGTAACAATATTTGGGGCATGGAAAACGCCATTGTGATGATTGATGGCGTTCGCCGCGACTTCAATGATGTGACCTTGAATGAAGTGCAGCAAATCACCGTATTAAAAGGTGTGAATGCCGTAGCCTTGTATGGCAGCCAGGCAGCCAAAGGAGTTATCCTCATCACTACCAAGAAGGGAGAAGCTAACACCCATAAAGTAAATCTCCGGGTGAATACCGGTATTGCTACGCCCAAAGCATTGCCTAAGTTTCTTAACTCTTCGGATTACATGACGCTTTACAATGAAGCCCGCCGCAACGACGGACTCGGAGACATGTATGATGCAACTACCATTCAAAACTACCAAACAGGTAACCCCTATCGCTTTCCCAGCGTAGATTATTATTCATCACCCTATCTCAAAAAATACCTGAACACAACGAATACCAATGCCGAGTTTTCAGGAGGCAATAACACAGCCCGTTTTTATTCCAATATCGGATGGTCAAACAGCTCTACGTTGCTGAATATCGGAGAAGGGAAAAATGAAGGCGATAACCGGTTTAATATACGAGGCAACATTGATTTAAAACTGAATGATAACATCAGCAGCACAATTGATATCTCCACTATTTTTAACGACAGCCGCCGCGGCCGCACCAATTATTGGGGCAATGCCGCCACGCTGTTGCCGCAACGTTTTACGCCGCTGATTCCCCTGAGCTTGATATCGGGAAGTGATGCAACCTCACAGGGATACATCAAAGCCAACCGCAATATTATTAACGGCCAGTACCTGCTGGGTGGAACACAGCAGTATGCTACCAATCCAATTGCCGACTTGTATTTTGGCGGGTACGACAAATTCGTGCAACGTTCCTTCCAGGTGACCAACGCTATTAATGTGAACCTGAAAAACCTTTTGCAGGGATTGTCTTTCCATACGCTATTCAATATTGACTATGCAAATGCTTACACGCAGTCAATCAGTAATACCTATGCCATTTATGCTCCTACCTGGAGCACTTCTTCCGATTCGGTTGCCAGCCTAACGAAATATGGAACGGATTACCATTCGGGTACGCAAAATATCAGCGGCACAGCGCAAATGCAGAATATTGGTTTTTCATCCTGGCTCAATTATGAGAAAAGTATAAATGAGGCACATCATTTTTCGGTTACCCTTCTCGGACATGCTTCTTCAATTAAAACGAACGACATCTATCAGCCTACCACCAATTCACACGTGGGCTTACAGCTTAGCTACAATTACAAGCATAAGTATTGGGCTGACTTCAGCGGCGCCTATGTCAATTCTACCAAATTACCGCAAGGCCACCGGGCTGCCCTTTCACCAACGGCAAGCCTTGGCTGGTTGCTTAGTTCCGAAAAATTCCTGTCTGGTTCAAAAGTGGTGGATTACCTGAAGTTGTCTGCCTCTGCCGGTATCCTGAACACAGACCTCGATATCAGCGGTTTCTATTTGTATGATAATGTCTATAACCGGGGAGCCACGTTTAACTGGAATGATGGTGTGCAGGCAGGAAACCAAACCTCGTTTCCTGCCTACGGCAGCAATCCTGATCTTGCATTTCCCAAACGAAAAGAGGTGAATGCAAGCCTTGAAGGCGCTTTCTTCAAACACTTGCTAACGCTGCAAACGACTTTCTTTTGGAACGAAATGGACGGTCTTTTGACGCAGCGTTTCTCCCTTTATCCGACTTATTTTAATGCGTTTGTTCCTTATTCCAACTATAATGCAAACGGTCGTTCCGGTGTTGATATAATGCTGAACGTGAACAAAAAAATAGGGGAACTTGATTTGAATCTGGGTGTGAATGCTACGTATGCCACTTCGAAAGTGACCAAAAGTGATGGGCTGTATGCCGATGCTTATCAGTCCAGGATCGGCAAACCGGTTGATGCCATCTTCGGGCTGCAGAGTAAAGGCTTTTTTGCAGACCAATCCGATATCGACAAAAGCCCCAAACAATTGTTTGGCGTAGTAAAACCCGGAGATATCAAATATGTAGACCAAAACGGAGATGGTATCATTGATCAAAGAGACTTCGTAATGATCGGTCGTTATGTAGCTCCTTTTTCTTATGGGATCACATTCAACGCAACCTATAAAAATTTCAATCTCTTTTTGCTGGGTACAGGAAACAATGGTGGATATGGATTGAAGAACAACGACTACTACTGGGTTTTCGGCGATAAAAAATATTCCCAGGTTGTCTTGAATCGATGGACGCCTGCCACAAAAGAAACGGCAACGTTTCCCCGCCTCAGTTCACAACAGAATAATAATGATTTCCGCAGTTCGGATTTCTGGTTGTACAAAACAGACCGGTTTAACCTGCAAAAGATTCAGTTGACGTATAACGTGTCAGGCAATGTGTTGCGCAAAACATTCGTCAAAGAGTTAGGCGTATATGTTTCCGGATCTAACCTGTTTACGTTCTCCAGGAATCGAGAAATACTGGATTTAAATATCGGCACAGCCCCGCAATTCAGAAATTATATGGTTGGTCTCAGGGCCGGATTTTAAATGATAATCTCAAATAATTAACTGATGAACATGAATAAAAATATATGGGTGCTTGTTCTGCTCGCCGCCATGTTTGCGGGTTGCAAAAAGGAACTTGCTCCGCTTGATGACAACCACCTCTCACAGACAAGACTTTCCAGCAATCCTTATTTTGAGGAAGGTATCCTGATGAATGCATATACAAGACTTCCGACGGCTAACTATTCTTTTAGCGAAGTGGCGACAGACGATGCCGTCACGAACGATAAAGCAAACGGATTTCTTTTTATGGCAACAGGCGCATGGTCGGCAGCCAATAACCCGATGGACCAATGGAATAACTCCTATACAGCCATCATGTACCTGAACCTTTTTCTGCAGCAGGTCGATACCATCAACTGGTCGCCGATGAATCAAAATGTATCGGCTTTGTTTCGCGACCGCCTGAAAGGGGAAGCCTTGGGTCTGAGAGGATTGTTCTACCTGAATCTTTTGCAGGCGCATGCAGGTAATGATATGAGCGGCCAGTTATTGGGTGTGCCCATCATTACAGACGTACTCACTCCCAATACTGATTTCAAAAAGCCAAGAAATACGTTTGATGAGTGCATGAAACAGATCTACAATGATCTTACGGAAGCAGAGAAATACCTGCCTTTGGATTACCAGGACATTGCCAGCACATCGCAACTGCCATCCAGATACAGCGCTGCGGTAATAGCCGATTATAACCGGGTTTTTGGTAGCGTTGACAGGCAGCGCCTATCGGCCCGCATTGTAAAAGGCATTCGGGCAAGAGCCGCTTTGCTGGCAGCCAGCCCTGCTTTTAACCCACAGGGAGATGCGGCTAAATGGACGGATGCTGCCAACTATGCCGGTGATGTATTGGATCGCATCGGAGGCGTTAGTGGTCTGGACCCGAAAGGGGCACTTTTTTACACTGCAACCAATGTCAATGCCATCAACCTGGCCAGTAACATCGATCAAAAAGAAATGTTATGGCGAGGCAGTATTGCAACCAGTAACAATATGGAGATAAACAATTTTCCACCATCACTTTTTGGCAATGGAAGAGTGAATCCAACACAGAATTTGGTGGATGCCTTTCCTATGGCAAACGGGTATCCGATTACAGACCCGGGCAGCGGTTATGCAGCCGTCAATCCTTATGCAGGTCGCGATCCGCGTCTGAAAAATTATATCCTGGTAAATGGTGGAACCATGTCAAATAAAACCTTCTATACCAAAACCGACAATCCCACCAGCGATGCCGTTAATTTTCTTCCCACCTCAACCCGCACCGGCTATTACCTGCGGAAACTGTTACGGGAAGATGTAAATGCAGACCCTACTTCCAGTTCGGTTCAAAAGCACTATCCCGTTCATATGCGGTATACTGAACTCTTTTTGACCTATGCAGAAGCAGCCAATGAAGCCTGGGGGCCTGATGGTGTGGGTACACATGGCTATTCGGCCCGCAATGTGATTGCCGCCATCCGAAAAAGAGCCGGCATCTCGCAGCCTGATAACTACCTGGCCTCCATCTCTTCCAGGGAAGACATGCGCACGTTAATTCGCAATGAGCGAAGACTGGAGTTAAGTTTTGAAGGTTTCCGTTTCTGGGATTTGCGCCGCTGGAAACAAATGCTGACTGAGCCGGCAGAAGGTGTCTCCATCAACAACAACATTTATACGTATAACATTCTTGAAAACAGGCAGTATGCAGATTATATGTATTACGGTCCTATTCCTTACAATGAAGTTTTGAGAGCAAATCTTCGGCAAAACAAAGGATGGTAACAGCAATATCTAATTTATAAAAGAATACAAATGAAAAGTTTTTTTTGGGTCATGGCTCTTGTTGCTTTTGTCTTTGTGCTTTCTGCATGCAATAAAGAGCAGACATTCCCTGATTACAAGTACACCACGGTTTATTTCGCTTACCAGTCACCTGTAAGAACACTGGTAATGGGAGATGATATTTATGACAACACATTGGATAACCAGCACAAATGCCAGATTATGGCCACCATGGGCGGCGTTTATGAAAACAAAAAGAACATTACGCTGAATGTGATGGTGGATACGACGCTTGCCAGTCATTTAAAATTTGAAACGCCTACCGGGGATAATGTCATTGCCATGCCGTCTAATTATTACACCCTGGCCAAGAATATGCAGATCACCATTCCTGCCGGGAGTGTTATGGGCGGAATAGAAGTGCAATTAACCGATGCTTTTTTTCAGGACCCACTGTCTATTAAAAATACCTTTGTGATTCCACTCCGTATTACATCGGTAAGTGGCGCCGATTCAGTCCTGCGCGGGAAAAGTGATTTGGCTTCGCCCGACCGCCGTAAACCGGGTGATTGGACAATTACTCCGAAAGATTATATTCTCTATGCTGTTAAATATGTGAATCCTTATCATGGCGTTTATTTAAGAAGAGGTGTAGATCTGGTAAAAGGTGCAAACGGAAATACTGCGCTGGATACAAGCGTTGTCTATCATACGCAGTATGTAGAGACGGATCAGATAGTTAATGTTGTTACTACGGCGTTGGACCAAAATACCATTTCATTAACCACCAGGAATAAAGGCAGTAATCTTAATGTGCCCTTTCAACTGATGCTGAAATTTGACAATCAGGGTAATTGTACCGTTACCAATCCTGCATCAGCAAACTATACAATAAGCGGCAACGGTGCATTTGTAAAGAATGGAGATATGTGGGGAAATCAGCCACGTAATGTGCTTCGCCTTAAATACCAGGTAGACTTTGGAACAACAACGCATACAATTACCGATACTATCGTGGTGCGTGACAGAGGTGTGAAAATGGAAACATTCAACCCTGTCGTATACTGACAATAATCCCCATTTATTAAAGATAAAACTGTATATGATTCAAACAGACAGGCAATATGATTTACAACAATTAAAAGATGTTGCCTCACAGGTAAGACGTGATATTGTTCGCATGGTACATTCCTGCCAATCGGGACACCCGGGCGGTTCGCTTGGCTGCACGGATGTAGTGGTCTCACTTTATTTCGCAATCATGAAAATCAATGAAGCGAAAAACGAAAATGGCTTTTTACAATTCACTCGTGAGGGCCAGGAAGAAGATGTGTTCTTTCTTTCCAACGGCCACATTTCTCCGCTGTTTTATTCTGTCTTGGCCCGACGCGGTTATTTCCCGGTTGAAGAGCTTTCAACCTTTCGTAAAATCAATTCACGCTTGCAAGGCCATCCGGCAACGCATGAAGGCCTGCCCGGAATTCGGGTGGCATCGGGTTCCCTGGGACAAGGGCTTTCGGTGGCAGCCGGTGTTGCTTATGCCAAAAAATTAAGGAATGATGACCGAAAAGTATATGCACTAATGGGAGATGGTGAGCAACAGGAAGGGCAGATTTGGGAAGCCGTTCAATTTGCGGCGCACCACGAATTGGACAACCTTATTGCCATTATTGACTGGAACGGGCAACAAATTGATGGTCCTACTGAAAAGGTGATGAGCAATCGTGATCTAAAAGCCAAATACGAAGCCTTTGGTTGGGAGACCGTGATGCTTGCCAACGGCAACGATATGCAATTGACGTTAGAAGCCCTGAAAGACGCTAATCAAAAAGCCGGTAACAACAAACCGGTTGTGATACTGATGAAGACAGAAATGGGATTTGGCGTAGACTTCATGATGGGTACGCACAAATGGCATGGCGCTGCTCCCAATGATGAACAACTGGAAGTAGCACTCCTGCAATTACCTGCCACTTTCGGAGACTATTAATAACCGCTTAAACGTTGATGAACAAGGATGAAAAAATACAATTACACAGAAAAAAAAGATACTCGAAGCGGTTTTGGTGCCGGCATAGCAGAAGTAGGAAAAACAAATCCGAATGTAGTTGCCCTCTGTGCCGACCTGGTAGCTTCTTTAAAGCTCGATACACTTATTAAAAACAATCCGCAACGATTTATACAATGCGGCATTGCCGAAGCCAACATGATTGGCGTGGCAGCCGGATTAGCCATAGCAGGGTACATTCCTTATGCTACCACCTTTGCTAACTTTGGTTCCGGCCGTGTATATGACCAGATACGCCAAAGTGTGGCTTACTCCGGCACCAATGTAAAGATTTGTGTTTCGCATGCGGGATTAACACTGGGGGAAGATGGAGCAACGCACCAGATATTAGAAGACATCGCTATGATGCGGGCTATGCCGGAAATGACAGTGATTAATCCATGTGATTTCAACCAAACAAAAGCGGCTACCATCGCCATTGCTGATTATGAAAGACCGGTGTACCTGCGGTTTGGAAGACCAGTTGTTCCGGTGTTTACCAACCCTGATCAGAAGTTCGAGATCGGCAAAGCATGGACAGTGAACGAAGGAAAAGATGTAAGTATTTTTGCCACAGGTCATTTGGTATGGGAAGCCATATTGGCAGGAGAGATGCTGGAAAAAGAAGGAATAGATGCAGAAATTATCAACCTCCATACTATTAAGCCATTGGATGAACAAGCGATTTTGAATTCGGTAAGCAAGACAAGATGCGTGGTAACGGCGGAAGAGCATCAACTGAATGGAGGGTTGGGTGATGCTGTATGCCAGGTGTTAAGTCGAAGGCTTCCTGCACCGGTGGAAATGATAGGAGTAAACAACAGTTTTGGTGAAAGCGGTACACCGGCTGAACTAATGAAAAAGTACGGGTTGGATGCAACCAACATTGTAAAAGCCGTAAAGAAAGTGATACAGAAAAAACAGCAGGTTTTCGCTGATTATTCATCTGTACTATAATTGTGTATTCAATGAAACAACTTCTTTCGTTTTATTTACTGCTCATCACTATGAGCAGCTATCCGCAAAATAAGCCGGCCTTAAAACTTTGGTATAATCAACCATCTGGTAATACATGGGAGAATGCATTGCCTATCGGCAACGGCAGGTTGGGCGCCATGGTTTATGGCAATGTAGAAAAAGAGGTCATTCAGCTAAATGAACATACGGTTTGGAGCGGCAGCCCTAACCGGAATGATAATCCTTTAGCATTAGATTCACTGGCCCTCATCCGGCAACTGATATTTGATGGCAAACAAAAGGATGCGGAGAAGCTTGCCAACAGGGTTATTATTTCAAAAAAATCGCATGGCCAAATGTTTGAACCCGTAGGTAATCTGGTCCTTGTCTTTGAAAAATCCGGTAACTACAGCCATTATTACAGGGAGTTGGATATTGAAAAGGCTGTTATAAAAACAGCTTACACTGTTAATAATGTAACTTATACCCGTGAAGCATTGGTTTCTTTTCCGGATCGTGTTATTGTGATACGATTAACCGCAAGCAAACCACATGGTATTTCATTTAGCGCTTTTTATTCAACCCCGCAGCCCAAAGCAGAGATGAAAACAACAACGGTAAAAGACCTTACCATTGCGGGAACAACCATAGATCATGAAACCGTCTCAGGCAGGATGAAATTTAAAGGCATTACCCGCATTAAACTGGAAGGGGGTACGCTTTCAGCAAACGACGCTTCCCTTGCGGTCAGGAATGCCAATGCCGCAACTATTTACATCTCAATTGCTTCCAACTTTAATAATTACAACGACATTAGTGCTGATGAAAATAAAAGAGCAGCAGCTTATCTGAATAAAGCCTATGCAAAATCGTATGCCACAATTTTAAATGCACACGTTGCTGCTTATCAAAGGTATTTTAACCGGGTAAAATTAGACCTTGGATCAACCGACGCTGCCAATCATCCAACCGATGAACGGTTAAAAAATTTTCGTTCCGCTAATGATCCGCAGTTGGTTACACTTTACTATCAGTTTGGCCGTTATTTGTTGATATCCTCTTCGCAGCCGGGCGGACAGCCAGCCAATCTGCAAGGTATTTGGAATGATAAAATTCGTCCGCCATGGGATAGTAAATACACCATTAACATCAATGCTGAGATGAATTATTGGCCGGCAGAAAAAACCAACCTGGCCGAAATGCATGAACCCTTTTTGCGAATGGTGAAAGAGTTATCCGAAACAGGACAGGAAACGGCGCGGAGCATGTATGGCGCAAGAGGCTGGATGGCGCATCACAACACCGATATCTGGCGGGCTACTGGTGCAGTGGATGGTGCCTTTTGGGGAGCATGGAGCAACGGCGGTGGCTGGGCCAGTCAACATCTTTGGGAGCATTATTTATACAATGGCGACAAATCTTATTTAGCGTTGGTTTACCCCGTTTTAAAAGGAGCAGCCTTATTTTATGCTGATTTTCTTGTAGAACATCCAAAGTATCACTGGCTGGTGGTTTGTCCAGACGAGTCGCCGGAAAATGCATCCAAAGTACACCAGGGCTCTTCACTGGATGCCGGCGTAACGATGACCAACCAGATTATTTTTGATGTGTTCAGTACAGCGATCCGTGCTGCACAGATGTTGAACAAAGACAAAGTTTTTGCTGATACTTTGAAACAAATGCGTAGCCGGTTAGCTCCGATGCATGTTGGCCAATATGGACAATTGCAGGAGTGGTTAGATGATATTGACGATCCAAATGATCATCATCGCCACATTTCACATTTGTATGGCTTGTTTCCTTCTAATCAAATATCACCCTATCGCACGCCAGAATTGTACAGTGCGGCCCGAAATACACTGATGCAAAGGGGAGATGTGTCAACAGGATGGAGCATGGGCTGGAAAGTAAACTGGTGGGCAAGAATGCTGGATGGGAATCATGCCTATAAGTTAATTCAAAACCAACTGACACCAGTTGGTACCAATGAAGGAGGAGGCGGCACTTACAACAACCTCTTTGATGCGCATCCACCGTTTCAAATTGACGGTAACTTTGGATGCACCTCCGGTATCACCGAAATGCTTATGCAAAGTGCAGATGGTGCCATTCATTTGCTTCCGGCACTTCCTGACGTTTGGCGATCGGGGAGTATCAGCGGCCTGCGTGCAAGAGGCGGTTTTGAAATCATAAACATGCAATGGAAAGATGCAAAACTGGTGGCGGTTGTAATCAAATCAAATTTAGGTGGTAATCTTCGGCTACGTGTTCCGAATGCAATGAAGTTAAGTAGTGGCGGTCTGTTGACAAAAGCGACAGGTCAAAATGTCAATCCGTTTTACCAAACTGAAGAAACGGCTAAGCCGATTGTATCGCTTAAAGCGAATATTACCACCCTGCAATTGAAAGAAACAATGCTTTATGATTTACCCACACAAAGAGGAAGAACATATATGCTGGTTGTGGAATAAAATTGTAAACATTTGTCTCATGCTTTTCAACAAATGAGCTATCAAATAGAAAACTGTCCATATAGCTTTATCCTTTCACTGTTCATGAAATATATAGATCAAAAATGTGTTTTAGAGTTATTGTATTTGCTTGCCTGTATTTATTAGGATTGAATAACGCCCCAATGGCTCAAAAAGCATTGAACCTTATAGCGGGTATCAAAAGAAATTCGCCGGCCTTCGATTCGTCGGTTTTTTATACCCATGTGAAAACCTATGTGAACCCTGTATTACCCGGCGACTACCCGGATCCCACTTTGCTGAAAGTGGGCGATGATTTTTATCATTGCGGTTCAAGTTTTCATTTTACACCTTATCTGCCCATTTATCATTCGAGAGATTTAGTGCATTGGGAAGTGATCAGCCGGGTAGTTCCACCTGCAAAAGCAAAGTTTGTTACGGACCGGCCATCGGCGGGAATATGGCAGGGAGCTATTACTTATTTCTATGGTTCTTACTGGATTTATTTTTCGTCCAATGGCCAGTGGTTTTCCAAAGCCCCTTCACCCAAAGGGCCCTGGTCGACTCCGGTACAGGTAAAAACCAATCCTTCTACAGGAAATCTTGGCTATGATAACTCCATTTTTGTTGATGATAATGGTAAGCCATACATGGTGATAAAAAATGGCCAGAAAGTAAACCGGATTCAGGCAATTGGAAGAGACGGACAGCTAACAGACACCGTTATTAATTTGGATTGGATCAATGCCAATTTGCAATACAGTTGGGCTGAAGGGCCGGTGATGTGCAAACGCAATGGTTATTATTATTATTTTCCGGCAGGGGATGTATCGGGCGGACAATATGTGTTGCGGACTTCTGCATTGACAAGTGATTCTACTAAATGGGAAAGACTTGGAAGCTTCTTTAAACCGATTACTGATACCAATACTGCTTTCAGAAGTCCAAACCATATCGCCGCGCCTGTTCAATTGTCTGACGGCACCTGGTGGACGATTGGTCAGAGCTATGAACGGAAAGCTAATGATGACTGGTCGGGTATGGGCCGTCAGACATCATTGTACCAGGTGATTTGGGAGGGCGACCGTCCCTGGGGTGTGGCGCCTACAAGCGAACCGTTGGTAAAACCCAATCTTCCGCAATCGGGCATTCTGTGGCGCAGCGCAGACTCTGATTATTTCGACAAGGATTCCTTAAATCTATGCTGGCATTTTTTAACCCAAAAAGCGGCAGCACAATATTCTCTTTCCGCAAGAAAGGGCTGGCTGCGGCTCAGTCCGGGTACAGAGAGGACACATATTGTGCAAAAAGAGACAGGTCACTATTATGCTGCAGTAACAAGGGTTGACCTCAATGCCGCGAATTCAACTTCAAAAGCAGGGATCTATCTGACCAACGGAAACCAAAGAATTTTTGTACGGCTTTACAGTGGTTATGATGGCGGAAAAAAAATTATTTTCAATTTCGATACAACAACACATGAAATAGCCAATTCGTTCGGTAATGTGGTTTGGCTGAAATTAGTTAGAGCCGAGCATAACTTGACTGCTTTTTGCAGCGGCGATGGAAAAAAATGGACACCTGTCGGATCGTCCATCAGTTCTGTAAATTTGGATAAGGCACAACCCAATTGGAATTCATGGGTGGGAACAAGCATTGGCTTGTTTGCCGAAGGCAAACCCGCCGACTTTGATCTGTTTGTGTGCAAAGATGGATTTTCTTCTCTCCCTGCTGCAGGCTACAGCAATTACTACGGTGTGGAAACCATCAGCCGGGGTGCAGAAAAAATGGTTACCAATAATTCACTGCTTGGCGGCTGGTTTATGATTTCAGGTGTTGAACTGGGCAGGGATAAAAATGTGGCATCTGTTGTTGAAGTGCTCGCTTCTTCAAAAACAAAAGCAAACCTTGAAATTTGGCTGGATGATTTAACAACAGGAAAGCTTATTGCAACAATACCCATTACCGCAACAGGGGGCAAAAATAATTGGAAGGTATTTGCCAAAGCAGTGAAGAATGTTTCAGGACATCATGCTGTATTTGTGAAGTTTCCGAAAGGAAGTGCAGGAGACGTGTCTGTCCGTTCGATTCGCTTTCGGTCAAATAAATCTTCAAATCCTCGTATAATATGAACGATCACCATAAAATTTTTCATAAATGAAAAAGTTACTGCTTGCGATTATCCTTGTATTGTCGGGTAGCTTATTTGCCCATTCGCAAACTGCTCTCATGCATGCGCCGCAAGGTTTTGATTCGTTGCGTACTAATATTCAGCATGGCAAAATTGACACGGTTGGCTATGAGTCGAAAACAGTTGGTACAGTGCGAAGGGCCATTATCTACACACCTCCTGGGTACTCAAAAAAGAAAAAATATCCGGTGCTGTATTTGTTACATGGTATTGGTGGGGATGAAAAAGAATGGCTCAACGGCGGCAAGCCGCAAATAATTTTGGATAACCTTTATGCAGGGGGCAAGTTGGAACCCATGATTGTGGTGATGCCCAATGGCAGGGCCATGAAAGACGACCGCGCAACGGGCAACATCATGGACCCCGATAAAGTGCAAGCTTTTGCCACGTTTGAAAAAGATTTGCTGAACGATTTAATTCCCTTCATTGAAAAAACTTTTCCTGTTTTAGGAGACCGTGAGCATCGTGCCATTGCAGGCCTGTCGATGGGTGGCGGACAATCATTGAATTTTGGCCTGGGCAATTTGGACGAATTTGCCTGGGTGGGTGGATTCTCTTCTGCGCCAAACACCAAGCGACCGGAAGAATTGGTACCCAATCCCGAAGAAGCAAAAGCGAAGCTAAAGCTGCTTTGGATTTCCTGCGGCGATAATGACGGCTTAATAACTTTTAGCAAACGAACCCACGATTATCTCTATCAAAAAGGAGTGCCGCATATTTATTACATCGAACCGGGGGTACATGATTTTAAGGTTTGGAAAAACGGTTTGTATATGTTCTCGCAGCTCTTGTTTAAGCCGGTAAATGCTGCTTCATTTTCGAAATACACAGTTCTCGGTACACCTGCATACACCAATGTTCGTTCGGCAAGGTACCCGCAAATTTTACCAGACAATCGTGTTGTGTTTCGCGTTAAAGCACCTGATGCACAAAAAGTGCAGATTGATTTAGGCAGGAAGTACGACATGAAAAAAGATACCGGTGGTTATTGGGTAGTGACCACTGATTCTGTTGGCGAAGGTTTTCATTATTATATATTGTTGATTGACGGTGTTGCTCTTACCGACCCGGCCAGTGAAACGTTTTATGGCATGGGCCGGATGGCAAGTGGTATTGAGATACCTTTTGCCGGTGGCGGTTATTACGCGGTAAAAAATGTTCCGCACGGAGATGTACGAATCAAACGTTATTATTCCGCTGTTACGAATTCGTGGCGGCGATTTTTCATTTATACCCCACCGGGTTACGATGTCAAGGCAAATGATAAATATCCCGTGCTATATATTCTACATGGTGGTGGCGAAGATGAAAGGGGGTGGGCTGAACAGGGAAGAACGGATTTAATTTTGGATAACCTGATTGCAGAAGGAAAAGCAAAGCCAATGCTCGTTGTAATGATGGATGGAAACTTGAGCAGCGGGGGATTAGCCGGTTTTGGCGAGTCATCTTTGAGACTATTTGAAAACGAATTGAAGCGAGTCGTTATTCCTTTTGTTGAGAACAACTTCCGTACAGAAACAGATGCAAAAAACAGGGCATTGGCCGGATTGTCGTTGGGTGGATTGCAAACCTTGTATGCAGGTATTAAAAACACACAGCTATTTTCTTATCTCGGTGTTTTCAGTTCGGGATGGTTCGCCAATCAACCAGCCCTTGTTGATCCACAGTATGCCTTTATGAAAGACAATACTGCTACCATTAATCAAAATCTCAGATCGCTTTGGGTGTCAGTAGGCGGCAAAGAAGATATTGCTTATAACAACTGCAAAATCATGCTTCAAAAATTCGATGAAATGGGCGTAAAGTACACGTACAGCGAATATCATGGCGGACATACGTGGCCGGTATGGCGCAACAATTTTTACAATTTTGCGCAAGTGCTTTTCAAATAATGTGCATAGCTTTTTTTCAAAACCACATTAATCATTGCATAATTGAATATAATGAAAGGAAAAATCATCCTGACAATTGTCGGCTGCATGTGTATGCTGCAATTGTTTGCGCAAAATCCAATCATCACCCACATATTTACTGCCGATCCGGCGCCGATGGTTTATCACGACACAGTGTTCTTGTATACGGGGCACGATACCGCATCCGTAACCGCCACCAATTATAAAATGCCTGACTGGCATGTTTTCTCATCCACTGATATGGTTCATTGGAAAGACTATGGAGCGCTCTTGTCGCCACAGACCTTTTCCTGGGCTACCGGCGATGCCTATGCTGCGCAGTGCATTGAACGGAACGGCAAATTTTATTGGTATGTGGCCACCTTCCATAAAAAGGACAGCAACAGCAATGGTGGTGCTGCAATAGGTGTTGCTGTTTCGGACAGACCAACAGGCCCTTTCAAAGACGCAATCGGCAAGGCATTGATCGTTAACGAAATGACCACCGATATGAAACATCCCTGGGATGATATCGACCCTACTGTTTTTATTGACGATGACGGACAGGCTTATCTCTTTTGGGGTAATGGCAGTTGCAGATACATAAAGCTGAAGGAAAATATGATTGAAACGGATGGCCCAATTTCTACTTTTAAACCCGAGCATTACATTGAAGGTCCTTGGGTGTACAAACGCAAGGGCTTGTATTACCTGGTTTATGCAAGTGCAGGTACTAAACCGGAGATGATTGAATACTGCACGGCCACGAATATTACAGGGCCGTGGCAATACAGAGGCATTATACAGGAAAATGTACCCAATAGTTTTACAACCCATCCGGGCATTATTGATTACAAAGGGAACTCCTATTTCTTTTACCACAACGGGGCACTTCCAACAGGAGGCAGCTACCGCCGATCGATCTGCGTCGATTATATGTATTACAATCCGGACGGAACCATTCAAAAGATCATACAAACAACAAAAGGGGTAAGCCCGGTGAAGGGTGCTCTTTCCACCGGGCTTTCAACACAAGATAAGCAGGCGCACAACCCGGTCATTTATGCCGATGTGCCGGATATGTCGATGATTTGTGTAGGCGATACGTATTACATGAGCAGTACCACCATGCACCTGAGTCCGGGTGTGCCGATCATGAAATCGAAAGATCTTGTCAACTGGAAAATCGTAAACTATGCTTATGACACTTTAATCAGTAATGACGACATGAATCTGGTAAATGGGAAGTCCACTTATGGCAGGGGCTCATGGGCCAGCAGCATTCGTTATCATAACGGCACATATTACGTTTCCACCTTTGCAGCAACAAGTGGTAAAACACATATCTATTCAACAACAAACATTGAAAAGGGACCATGGAAAGCCGTGTCTTTCGCTCCGGCTTACCACGATCATTCTTTGTTCTTTGATGACGATGGAAAAGTTTATCTCATCTACGGCAATAAAAAAATAACACTTCTTGAATTAAACGCAGATGTCACTGGTGTAAAACAAGATGGCATACACCAGGTGATCATTGAAAATACAGCTCAAGCCAGCGAAACTATTGCCCCCAGTGGTTTGGGAGAAGGTTCGCAACTCTTTAAAGTAAACGGCAGGTATTATCTCTTCAACATCACCTGGCCAAGGGGCGGAATGCGCACAGTTGTTATTCATCGTGCGGATAAAATTACCGGCCCTTATGAAGGCAAGGTGGCACTGCAGGATTTGGGTGTAGCGCAGGGAGGTCTTATTAGCACACCCAAAGGCGAGTGGTTTGCCTACCTGTTTCGAGATTACGGCGCTGTGGGCCGTATTCCTTATCTGGTTCCTGTGAAATGGGAAGATGGCTGGCCAATATTGAGCGTCAACGGAAAAGTTCCTGAAACACTTGATCTTCCCCCCAACCAATCCTTGATACCAGGCATTGTTGCGTCAGATGAATTTACCCGGAAAAAAGGGGAACCTGCATTGCCGCTGGTTTGGCAATGGAACCATAATCCGGATAATGAACTTTGGTCTGTTACAGCAAGAAAAGGCTATCTGCGTTTGAAAACCGGGCGGATTGATACATCGTTTCTATTGGCAAGGAACACATTAACACAACGTACCATTGGCCCTGTATGTTCCGGTAGTACATCGCTAGACGTTTCGAATATGAAAGACGGTGACTTTGCAGGATTATGCCTGTTGCAAAAAAATTATGCTATGGTTGGCGTAAGAGTGGAAGGCAATCGTAAATCGATTATTATGATCAACGCAACAGGCAGAAAACCGGTAGAAACGCAGGCTATTCCACTCACACAAAAAACAGTTTACTTTAAAGCCAACTGTGACTTTACGAATAGAAAAGATGGCGCCGATTTCTTTTACAGTCTCAATGGTAAAACCTGGACTCCAATTGGCATGCAATTAAAAATGACGTACACCATTCCGCATTTTATGGGTTACCGTTTTGGATTGTTTAATTATGCTACTAAGCATGCAGGTGGGTTTGCAGATTTCGATTACTTCCATATTATGGATAAGGTTTCTCAATAAAGATTGTACAATCATGTTTATGAATACATTTAAATCCCTATTAATCGCCATTCCCATTTCTCTCTTGTTTGGCTTTTGCACCAGTAGTGGAAGAATAATACAATCAAAATCCAATGCAACCAAAGCATTGAAAGATTACTACAAAGATTATTTTCCAATAGGCGTTGCGGTTACACCTCGAATGCTGCATGGCGAGGATTCGGCATTAATCGTTACGCAATTCAACAGCCTTACTGCTGAAAACGCCATGAAAATGGGGCCCATTCACCCCAGAGAAAGCGATTACTACTGGAAAGACGCCGACTCGATTGCTGCGTTTGCAAAGAAACACAGCATGCGGTTACGGGGGCACAACTTGTGCTGGCATGCGCAGGCGCCATCCTGGATGTTTAAAAATGAAAAAGGTGATACGGTTTCAAAAGAGGTGTTGCTGCAACGATTGAAAGACCATATTACGACGGTTGTGAAGCGTTACAAAGATTATATATATGGTTGGGATGTGGTGAATGAAGCAATTGATGACAGGGATTCTGTGTTCTATCGTTACTCAGCATGGTATAAAATCTGTGGCGAAGAATTTATCGCCAAAGCATTTGAATATGCCCATGCGGCTGATCCAAAGGCAGTTCTTTTCTATAATGATTACAATACGGAAAACCCGAAAAAAAGAGAAAAGATTTACCAGATGGTAAAAAAATTAAAAGAAGCGGGAATTCCTATCCATGGTGTGGGATTACAAGGCCATTGGTCCATCAACAATCCTTCGAAGGAAGAACTGGAAAAGTCTATCCAAATGTTTTCTTCGCTGGGATTGCAAGTGCAGGTAACAGAGTTAGACGTATCTGTTTATGCAGGCAGGCAGGGTGGGCAATTAATCCAGGGACAACGCAGGGATACCGCTACCGGCTTTACTGCTGCAATGGAAGAACCGCAAAGAGAAAAATACAAAATGATATTTGGCATATTGCGGCAAAACAAAAACAAGATAACCGGAGTAACCTTCTGGAATCTGAGCGACCGTTACACTTGGCTGGATGGCAGGGGAAGAAAAAATTACCCGTTGCTCTTCGATGTGAACCGGAAATCCAAAAAAGTGTATTGGGATGTGGTAAATTTTTAACCAGGAAAAAATTAAGAAAAAGCGGTATGCATGCAACAACAGTTAATGGTGTAGCCACGGCGTTTACCCGGTCGCTGGATCCTTATTCCGTAACCATCTTACAACTACAAACAGGAAAATAGAACATGAAACGTAACAAACTTCTGCTAGCGGCAATGCTGCTATTCACTGCTACCGCTTTTTCGCAGGATAAAAAATTCTACATCTTCCTCTGTTTCGGCCAGTCGAATATGGAAGGAAATGCCAGGCCGGAAGCACAGGATTCAATCGTTGATAATCGTTTCCGGGTAATGGAAGCAGTGAATTGCCAGCATTCAAACAGGGAGAAAGGAAAGTGGTATACGGCCATTCCTCCTTTGTGCCGTTGTAACACTGGTCTCACACCGGCTGATTATTTTGGAAGAACATTGATTGAAAATCTGCCAAAGAGTATCAGGGTTGGTGTGATCAATGTAGCTGTTGGTGGTTGTAAAATTGAATTGTTCGATAAAGACCATTATGAGACTTATGTTGCAACAGCGCCATTGTGGATGAAGAATGTGATTAACGAATACGACGGCAATCCGTATGCACGCCTTGTTGAAATGGCAAAGCTGGCGCAAAAAGATGGCGTCATCAAAGGCATTCTTCTACACCAGGGGGAATCAAATACAGGTGACACAACCTGGCCACAGAAAGTGAAATTGGTTTACGACAACCTGCTGCATGATTTAAATCTGAAGCCCAACTCAATTCCTTTACTGGCGGGTGAAGTGGTGAATGCCGATCAGGGTGGCGCTTGCGCCAGCATGAACAAAATCATTGCAACATTGCCCAGCACTATTCCAAATGCCTACGTCATTTCATCGGCGGGCTACCCGCAAAATGGGGATAAACTTCATTTCACGGCAGCCGGTTACCGTGAATTGGGAAAACACTATGGCCTGAAAATGCTTTCGCTGCTAGGATATACTCCAAAACAGACCAAATGATTTTGGATATTTTTTTCATGTTTACAATAATCAAAAAATGCAAATCTGCAACGCACTCAAAAAATTACCGATAGGCTTTACGCTGGTAATTTGTTTTTTACTGTCCGCCCGTCATTCTTTTTGTCAAAAGCTGGAAATAAACGAGTCAGGTTATTTTGAAAAGCCGGGCGTGAATGTGTTTGTTTTTAATAGTCAATATAACGGCATGTTTTTCGATGAAAAAACTGCCGGTATTGAGATCATTCATCATGGCGTGCGAACGGCAACCGGCGGTGCCGTTCGGCTGCAAAATACCCCTGAGCAATGGGATCTGGTTCCGGTGCTGTCTGGCCGAAAAGTAGATAAAGCCAGTAATACGATTGAAGCAACACTGATATATAAAGAGTTTGATTTTACGTCAAGGCTGGTAGTTACCGCAAAAGATAAAGGCGTAGAAATCAGCGTGTATTTGGATAAGCCATTGCCGGAAAAACTCGCAGGCAATGCCGGATTTAATATGGAGTTTTTGCCTTCGGCTTATTTTGGCAAATCGTACTTAATGGATGGTAAGCCGGGTAATTTCCCCTTATATCCCTTCAGCAATACACAGATTGAACCCATTAGTAAAAAGATACCACAGTTCGCCGGTCACACTACATTTGACGACCGGGGCAGGGGCGAATTTATTGTGCCCGATCCTTTGGTAAGCGGTAAAACCATTGTGATGGCGCCGGAAGATCCCGAACGTGGGGTGCGGATTCAAGCAAAAGATGCCGATCTGCTGCTGTTTGATGGCCGAAACCTGGGACAAAACGGATGGTTTATTGTACGTAGTTTACTGCCGGTAAACAAAACCGGAAAAGTATTAACCTGGTACCTCGAGCCAAATGCTATTCCAAACTGGAAACGCGCACCGGTGATAGCATTTTCACAGGTGGGTTATAACCCCAGCCAGGAAAAAACGGCTGTGATTGAAATGGATAAAAATGATACTCCTTTAAAAGCCGCATCTTTATTTCAGGTTACGCCGGATGGCAAATATGTAGAAAAGCTGAAAAGTGAAGTAAAAGTTTGGGGACAATACCTGCGCTATAACTATGCAAAATTCGATTTCAGTGCGGTAAAAGAGCCGGGACTTTATTTCATTCAATATGGCAATCAAAAAACGAATACATTTTCCATTGCTTCCAATGTGTATGAAAATATCTGGCATCCAACATTGGATGTATGGTTCCCTGTGCAGATGGATCATATGGAAGTGAATGAAGCTTATCGGGTATGGCACGGCGCACCCTTCTTAGACGATGCTTTGCAGGCGCCGGTAAATCATGTACACTTCGATGGGTATAGTATGGGTCCGTCTACCCAAACCAAATACAAGCCGCTGGAACATATTCCCGGGCTGAATGTTGGCGGCTGGTTTGATGCCGGCGATTTTGATATTCAAACCGGCTCCCATTGCGAGGCTGTTTCAAGCCTTGTTGATGCCTGGGAAAAATTCAGACCGCAACGAGACGAAACTTTTGTTGATTATCCGACCCGTTATGTAGACATTCACCGGCCTGATGGTAAGCCGGATATGCTGCAACAGATAGAGCATGGCACATTGAATATGGTGGCCCAGGTAAAAAATATCGGGCACCCGGTTAGAGGCATTGTCGTTCCTAATTTGCATCAATACCATCATTTAGGCGATGCGATTAATGAAACCGATAATCTTCCTTACAATCCTAATTTAAAACCATATCAATCCGATGGTAAATCGAGCGGTACAATGGACGACCGGTGGGCATTTACAGAGCGGAACATATTGCTGGATTACAGCACAGCGGCTAGTTTGGCGGCTGCCAGCCGGGTATTGAAAGGGTATAATGATACACTATCCCAACAATGCCTGTTCTATGCAAAGCAACTGTGGGATGAAGACGAGACCAGAACAGATACTTCTCACTTTGGGGTCATATTTGGAAGAAGTGTAAAAACTGCTGCCGCGCTTCAGTTATACATCACCACTAAAGAAGAACAATACGCCACTTTATTCAAACAAGCAATTTGGCAAATACTCGACCGGAATGTTTCATCACCAGGCATCAAGCAAGCCTTGCAGGCTTATCCCTACATGGATGATGTGTATAAAAAGAAATTACGCGACTATGTGGTAAAACTGAAAGCGCTGTGTGATGAATACGCCAAACAAAATCCTTATGGTGTGCCCATTGCTTTAGGAGGATGGGGTGGCAGTGGCGGCGTAGTAAATTTTGCGGCTACTAATTATTATGCAAACAAATACTTCCCCGATATCATCACACCTGAATATGTGTATAGAGGATTAAATTATATTTTTGGCTGTCATCCTTATTCCAACATCTCTTTTGTTTCCTCTGTTGGAACGGTATCAAAGAAAATTACCTACGGCAACAACCGGGCAAATTTCAGTTTTATTGCGGGCGGCATTGTGCCGGGCATATTGATTTTAAAACCGGATTTTCCTGAGAACAAAGAAGATTGGCCTTTTTTCTGGGGAGAGAACGAGGTAACGGTGGGCGGTTGTGCCGACTACATTTTTTTAGGGGTGGCTGCAGGTGAGCTGGCTACGGGTAAATAAATTTAATGTTCATAATCATCAGTCTAATGAAGTATTATAAGAAATGCTTACTGCTTGCAGTGTTAGTACCTGTTTTATCGGGCCAACTACTTGCACAAAACCCACTTATTCGAAACATGTATTCTGCCGACCCTTCAGCAAGGGTTTTGGGTAACCGGGTCTATATTTATCCTTCGCATGATATTTTAGCCGCGCCGGGTAAAGGAAGGGTAGGATGGTTTTGCATGGAAGATTATCATGTGTTTTCTTCGGATAATCTTACTGATTGGACAGATCACGGTGTAATTGTATCGCAGAACAAGGTACCGTGGGTGAAACCAGACAGCTATAGCATGTGGGCACCCGATTGTATTTACCGGAATGGAAAGTATTATTTCTATTTTCCATCAACACCTAAAGACACTGTTACTTATGGGAGAAACTTTGCCATTGGAGTGGCCATTGCTGCCAAACCCGAGGGCCCATATATTCCGCAGTCAACACCCATCAAAGGCGTTCACGGTATAGACCCCAATGTGTTTATTGATAAAGACGGGCAGGCTTACCTCTATTGGTCTGCAGGTAATATTTACGGAGCAAAGCTGAAAGATAATATGCTGGAGTTGGCTTCAGAACCTGTGATACTGAAAGAACTTCCTGCAAAAGGCTTAAAGGAAGGCCCATACCTGTTTGAAAGAAATGGGATTTATTACCTCACTTTTCCGCATGTGGAAGGTAAAATTGAACGGTTGGAATATTCAATAGCCGACAATCCATTAGGGCCGTTTAAAATGACAGGTGTCATTATGGATGAATCTCCCACAGGTTGCTGGACGAATCATCATTCGGTGATAGCATTCAAAAATCAGTGGTACCTGTTTTATCATGACAGGGATTACTCTCCTGACTTTGATAAAGCGAGATCCATCAGGGCTGACAGTTTGTTTTTTAATGCGGATGGTACGATTCAAAAAGTAATCCGCACTTTCCGTGGGATTGGTGTTACTAATGCAACAGCAAATATTCAAATGGATCGTTACAGCGCTAAAAGCGGTGATGCTGCAATTGATTTTATAGATACAACGAACAAATTTATCGGTTGGAAAACCATTCTTGATAAACCTAATGCATGGATTCAATACAATACCGTTGACTTTGGAAAGAATGCTGCAAAGTCGGTTAACATCAGGGCTGTTTCAACAACAGGCGCGACTTTAGTTATCCGAACAAAAGATGCTTCAGGTCCTGTTCTTGCAGAAGTAATGATACCCAAAGGAAGCGATTGGAGCACCGTAAAAAAATCAATCGCAGCAGTACAGCCCGGCATCAAAAATCTTGTGCTACAATTAAAGAGTGAGGGCAAGGTGGAAGTTGATTGGATTAGCTTTAAATAATACTTTTTATCAGCGTAAAATATTTCAACTATGGATTTTATAAGTCGAAATTATTTAAAGGCTGTTTAAAGCTGTATTATTGCTGATCAAAAGAAAAGATATGACCTGGCGTCAATCCATTTTAAAAGCCCTTTATCCGTTGATCATGCTGAAGGGCAAAGTATTTGGGAAGAGCCAGGTACTGTACAATTCATCCGGCATACAGGCGCCGGTTTCTTTTTATACACTGGAAACTGTTGCCAATGATGGCTCACTCATCGCATTTCATTCCTTCATAGGAAAAAAAGTATTGCTGGTAAATACTGCCAGTGATTGCGGCTATACGGCGCAATACGAAGAGCTGGAACAGTTACATAAACAATACGGAGATAAGCTGGTGGTGCTCGGTTTTCCGGCCAACGATTTCAAACAACAGGAAAAAAGTGATGACGCAGCCATTGCAGCATTCTGCAAGACCAATTACGGCATCAGTTTCCCGCTGATGAAAAAGAGTACTGTGATAAAAAGCAGCGGGCAAAACAACGTATTCAACTGGTTGTCTCATTCAGCCAGGAATGGCTGGTGCAACCAGGCACCCGTGTGGAATTTCTGCAAATACATAATCGATGAGAACGGGAAGCTGTTGGCATTTTTTCCCAATACGGTTTCACCGCTCAGTAAAGAAATGCTGGCAGTATTGCAATAATATCAAAGCGGACAATGCTGGTGATAATTCTCCAGTACGATGGGATTGCGTTCTATCACATATCCTGCATAGTTTTCCTGCACTTCATCCAACACAGCTTCTACTTCTTCCAGGGTTTTCAATACTACCAACCGGTTGCGGTACTCTTTGATGCCGGGTAATCCTTTTAAATAATTCGCATAGTGGCGGCGCATTTCGTTGATGCCAACGATGGGGCCTTTCCACTCCAGCGATTTACGCAGGTGCTTGCGGCATACTTCTACGCGTTCATCTACGGTAGGCGGGTCCATCAACTCACCTGTTTTCACATAATGCTTGATCTCGCGAAAAATCCAGGGATAACCAATCGCCGCCCTTCCGATCATGATACCATCTACCCCGTAACGGTTTTTATATTCCAGCGCTTTTTGCGGACTATCGATATCTCCATTGCCGAAAATAGGAATGTGTATACGCGGATTGTTTTTTACATTGGCGATCAGGGTCCAGTCGGCCTCGCCTTTATACATCTGCGAGCGCGTGCGGCCATGGATACTGAGGGCTTTGATGCCCACATCCTGTAAGCGTTCGGCTACTTCTTCGATGTTTTTGGAATTTTCATCCCATCCCAACCGGGTTTTAACAGTAACGGGTAAACGGGTAGCTTTCACCACTGCATCGGTGAGGCGAACCATGAGGTCGATATCTTTCAGCACGCCTGCGCCGGCACCTTTACCGGCCACTTTTTTTACA
Organism: Asinibacterium sp. OR53; assembly: GCF_000515315.1. Lineage (NCBI taxonomy): Bacteria > Pseudomonadati > Bacteroidota > Chitinophagia > Chitinophagales > Chitinophagaceae > Asinibacterium > Asinibacterium sp. OR53. The sequence goes on along the minus strand of NZ_KI911562.1, from coordinate 660,441 downwards.
GGGCAGCCGAAATTGATATCCAGTATATCGGGGTTGGTTACATCCACAATTTTGGCTGCCAGTGCCAGGCTCTCTTCATCGCCGCCGAATATCTGTATGCCTATGGGGCGCTCATAATCGAATATATCGAGCTTCTGCCGGCTCTTGATAGCATCACGGATCAAACCCTCACTACTGATGAATTCGGTATACATCAGGTCGGCCCCATTGTCTTTACACACCACCCTGAACGGCGGATCGCTGACATCTTCCATGGGCGCCAGGAGGAGCGGAAACTCGGGCAGCACTATTTTATCTATCTTAACCATATCTTAGCCCGCAAATTTACGTTCTTATTCCCAACCGCATGAACCAAGAGCCAACGATCAGTTATCGCAGACAGTTTGTCATTTTACTGGCCCTTATTGGGGTATTCACGGTTATAGCTTCTTTTTCACTAATCATGCTGGCCAGAATGAACCTGAATGTCTCCATGACCCTGGTGCCGGAATTACTGAATAAATCGGAAAATGTGAACCTGGCACGATGGCTGAATACATTGGCTACTTTTTTGATGTTTTTTATGCCGGCAATCCTTTTTGCAAGGATCCTCAGTCGCAAACCACTGGATTACCTTGGGTTCAACCGGCTCATGAGCGGCAAACAAATAGGAATAGTAGTGATACTTACACTGGCAGCCATGATTACGAGCGGGGCTTTGGGAGACCTGAACCAACGCATTCCACTACCTGCAACATGGATGGCCAAAGCCAGGGCTATGGAAGATGCTTACAGAAGCACCATGATGTCTATGGCCATGATGAAAAATTTTAAAGAATACCTGCTGGTGTTGTTGGTCGTGGCTACTGCACCTGCCATATTCGAAGAAGTATTGTTCCGCGGAACATTTCAGCAATTATTTATTGGCTGGACAAAAAACGCATGGATCGGGATATTCATCACCAGCATTGTTTTCAGTGCGATCCATATTTCTTATTTCGGATTTTTACCCAGGCTTGCATTGGGCATGGTGCTGGGCTTTATTTTCTATTATGGTAAAAATATCTGGCTCAATATTTTATTGCATTTTCTGAATAATGCACTGATCGTAACGGGCATATACCAGGATATAAAGCACGGGCAATCTATCGAAAAAGCGATGGATGAGAATATGCCGATTTGGTGGATAGGATTATTCGGAATAGCCGGATTGCTCTTACTGTTCAGGCTTTTCAAAAAAGAAACCCGAAAAGTATTGGCTACACAATCACTGGTTGCAACTGATGAAAATAGTATAGAACAATGAAAGCCTGGAAGAAAATATTAACGCGCACCAGTTATGCCGAGGCGAGTATTATACAAGGTGTGCTGGAAGAGAACGAAGTGCCGGTTCAATTGCTGAATAAGCAGGACAGCAGTTATCCCATGTTCGGGTATATTGAAATATATGTTCCGGAACACCTGGTAGAAACGGCCAAAAAATTACTTGAAAAAAGCATGTTGAATTAATATCATTAAGACAGGATTGCGATGGCTTTGAATATAGAAACCTTTAAAACCCGTGCACTGACAGCAGTTGTATTTGTAGTGATCATGCTGGCGGGTCTCTTGTGGAATCAATGGAGTTTCCTGTTGCTTTTCAGTGTGATCCATTTCGGTTGCTGGACAGAATACCAGCGATTGGTGGCACAGATCGACCCGGTTTACGGGAGCATCACGCCTTTACACAAATACAGTATCATGATCATTGGCTGGTCATTGATGTTGTGGATGGCGGATGATACATTCAATACCGGCGGGAAAGTGATACACGAATGGGGCCGCGCGATATGCCTGGTGGTCAGTACTGTTTTTCTGGCGGCAGAGATCGTATTTAAGAAGCGACTGAACCCCAAACTGATAGCGTATTCGCTGGCAGGATTGATTTATATTTCGCTGAGCTGGGCGCTGATGGTCCAGTTGCGCGGACTGATAGCTTACGATGTGCTGGGTTCCCACGGATGGCTCCTGCCGGTGGTGATCATCGCTTCCATCTGGATCAATGATACCATGGCGTATATCGTAGGTTCTTTCATTGGCAGAACCCCATTTTCTTCTATTTCACCCAAAAAAACCTGGGAAGGCACCCTGGGAGGAGCGTTGCTGGCCGTTGTGGCCATAGCCTGCCTGGGACATTATACCTGCGGACTCGATTGGAAACCGCTTCTATGGATATCAGCAGTGGCGGCCGTTACAGGTACGGCGGGAGATTTGCTGGAAAGTAAACTGAAAAGGCTGGCAGGTGTTAAAGATAGTGGCAGTATTATGCCCGGACACGGCGGCTTTCTCGACAGGTTCGATTCATTACTGCTGGCCACGCCTTTCGTTTGGCTGGTGGTGAAACTGATTCTTTAACCTACATTTGCCGTTCAATACGTTCCCAATGACCATTCATAGAGAAGGATACAAGACCATCGGCATTACGGCGCTCATTTTCGGGTTGTTGAACCTGGTCTCTTTCAGTTTTTTAAGCGCGCATATACCCTGGTTGGCCATACTCATCTTTGTGGTTTCATTGGCGCTTTTTCTTTTCATCATTTCTTTTTTCCGCATACCTAACCGTCAACTGACCATCAACGAAAACCAGGTGGTTTGTCCAGCCGACGGTAAAGTAGTGGTTATTGAAGAAGTGACTGATCCGGAATATTTCAAAGACAAACGCATACAGGTAAGCATTTTCATGAGTCCCGCCAACGTGCACGTGAACCGTAACCCCATGAGCGGAGAAGTGATCTATAACCAATACCACAATGGGAAATACCTCGTGGCCTGGCATCCCAAATCATCTACCGAAAATGAACGATGGAGTGTAGTGGTAAATAATCACCACGGCGCTATTCTTTATAAACAAATTGCCGGTGCACTGGCCAAGCGGATTTGTAATTACACCAGTGTGGGACAGCAAGTGAAGCAGGGTGATGAATATGGTTTCATCAAATTCGGTAGCCGCGTAGATGTTTTATTACCCCTCCATGCCAAAGTAGAAGTGCAACTGAACCAGGTGGTGAAAGGCGGCGTTACCGTACTGGCTAGCTGGAACTGATATGATAACGATCAATATTGAGTCTTTACCGCTGATGGAAAGGCAACGGTGGTTACAGGCAGCCATCGCACCAAGGCCTATTTGTTTTGCAAGTACGATAGATGCTTCGGGCAATGTAAACCTGAGCCCTTTTAGTTTTTTCAATCTTTTTTCTACCAATCCCGCGATCGTTATTTTTTCTCCTTCAAGAAGAGCGAGGAACAATACCACCAAACATACTTTACAGAATATTTTGGAAGTGCCCGAGTGCGTGATCAACATCGTGGATTACGACATGGTGCAGCAAACCAGTTTATCCAGCTGCGAATATGCCAAAGGGGTAGATGAATTCATCAAAGCAGGTTTTCAGAAAATGCCCGCTACTTTGGTGAAGCCGCCGATGGTGCAGGAAGCCAAAGTAAAACTGGAATGCAAAGTACAAGAAGTGAAAAGCCTGGGCGACCAGGGAGGAGCGGGGCAACTGGTGATTGCCGAAGTGCTGTGTATGCACGTGGATGAAAGCATATTGGGCGAAGATGGAAAGATCGACCAGCGTAAACTGCAATTGGTAGCACGTTTGGGAGGCGATTGGTATTGCAGAGTAGATGAAGCCAGCCTGTTCAAAGTGACCAAGCCCAATACGGAATTGGGAATAGGTATCGATAACCTGCCTCCGGGTATACGAAACAGTAGTTTTTTAACAGGCAACCACCTGGGCATGCTGGCGAATGTGCATACACTACCCGAAATAGATCCTGTTTTTACCGATGACCGCCTGAAAGAGATCGTACAATATTATGCCGTGAACCCGCAAGAGATGGAAAAGGAACTGCATCGATATGCCGGTGAATTGCTGAATGCAGGGAATGTGACTGCCGCCTGGCAAGTATTGTTGTATGGAGAAACTGCGTGAATAAGTTGCTTGAAAATCAAAGGTTTAGTTATTTTTCGCTCTTCAATAGGCCGTTTCCGCATCAGTGTGGATTCAGTTTATATGAGTAGTTGACGGAATCCACATCAGTGTAATTCAATTTAGTACTACTTGGAAGAATTTATACGGGTAGTTGACGGAATCCCCACTAATGCGGAAACAGTTTATATCAGTAGCTGACGGAATTTATATGAGTAGTTGACGGAATCCACATCAGTGTAATTCAATTGAGTACTACTTGGAAGAATTTATATGGGTAGTGAACGGAATCCACACTGATGCGGAAACGGTTTATATGAGTAGTTGGCGGAATCTACACTAATGTAAAAATGACATCTTAATGGGTTTTACCAGTTTTTCAGCCCCTTGAACAAGTTTTTCCACACAAGCATCCAGCATCTGTCAGAGTAATAAGGCAAAACAATATCCATCATAATGCCATCCTCACAGGCGGCAGGAGCAACTGCATGATCATATCGGGTTTATAGGAGTCAACTGTGCTCTATAAAATGGGTAGCAGATGGCGCAGATTACGTATTTGTGCGTACCAGCAATCTTGTAGAAAAGAATACCTTCATTTCTGAAGAAATTGAAAGGGATGGTATATCATTTTTCTGATGTGAGTAATAATTTTGAGTATATACAAATAGTATATACCTTTAGAAAAAAGGGTATACTATGAAAACGCTTTCTCTCAAATTGGATGACGAAATATTTGATGAAACTGAGAAAATCACTTTCGAGCTTAAACTGGCAAGGAATCGTTATATCAACGATGCAGTAAGTCTTTATAATCTCTTTAATAAAAGAAAGCTATTAAAGAAAAAACTTGCAAAAGAATCGAAAACAGCAGCCAAAGACTCTTTAAGTATCTTACGGGAATTTGAAAAATTGAGTGATGAATATTAAACAATACGACATTTGGCTTGCAGACCTGAACCCGTCAAAGGGTACGGAAGCGGGAAAAGTGCGCCCTGTTGTAATTATTCAAACCGATTTATTAAATGACACGCATTTATCTACTCTTATTTGCCCTGTTACAACCAATGTGCAGCCGGAACTTGAGTTGTTAAGAGTACATCTTAAAAAGGGTCAGTTGGACAGGTTGAGCGATGTACTGATAGATCAAATCCGGTCCATTGATAATAAGCGATTGATCCAAAAATTAGGAAGACTTACCCCACATCAGGTTGATGAGTTGAAACGAAATATTGCTATCGTATTGGATTTATAATAGCCAATCGACGTTTATGCAATATGTATTCCCCACTCTTTATTCATCTTCCTTCCCAGTAATGTATTGGCCTCGGCATCATTCCTGAATTGTTCCTTCGCCGGATCCCAGATGAGCCTGCGGTTGAGGCGATAGGCGATGTTGCCGATATTACATACGGATGCAGTGCGTTGTCCGATCTCCACATCACAGATGGGTTTGGTTCTTTTGCGCATGGCATCCAGGAAGTCTTTGTAATGATCTGTGCTATGGTACACGTGCTTCTCCGAATCACCGATCACCCGGTCTTTCAGCGAAGCAGGATTTGTTTCCAGCTTACCACGCTGTACTTTGATCTCTCCTTCGGTACCGATAAAATGAATGGCATTGTTCCATTCCCATTTTTCATGTGTCATGGTGATGCCACCTGCATACTTATAAGTAAGGAATGGATGCTCACCGCCATCGGGTGCAATGACTTCTACCGGGCCGCTCTGATCCATGTCCAGCGCCCATTGTACAATATCAAACATGTGTGCGCCCCAATCGGTTACCATACCACCACCAAATTCGCGGTAGTTACGCCAGTTGGGATATACGTCTTTGGTTACAGGAGGCGCTAATTCCGCATTGAAAACAGAAGGCACTTCATTGGGTCCCAGCCATTTGCTCCAGTCCAATCCATCCGGTATCGGTTCTGCAGGAAGATCGTAGGGCTTTGGCGGAGGACCCACATTCACTTTTACCGATTTGATCTGCCCGATATATCCATTGCGAACGAGCTCTGCCGTTTGCCTGAATTCATGCCAGGAGCGTTGCATGCTTCCTGTTTGAAACACACGGTTGTATTTACGGGCGGCATTGACCATGGCCCTTCCTTCTTTGACGGTAAGCGCCATAGGTTTTTCGCAATAAATATCTTTCCCTGCTTCTGCTGCGCGCACTGCCATAGCAGCATGCCAGTGATCGGGTGCGGCAATCACCACTGCATCTACCTCTTTACGGACCAGCAATTCCCTGAAATCATTGTACACAGCTATATCAGCATAATTGCCCAGTTGAGGCATTTTAACATAGGTGTCTTTTATTTGCTTAAGCGTGAGATCGGCTTTGGCCTTGTACACTTCACTTAATGCTACAAAACGAACCTGTTCTGTTTTCAGAAAATAAGAAGACAATATTTTGCCTTGTTTACCTCCTCCAATTAACCCCAGGTTGATCATATCGCTTGGGGCAGTATAAAGCAGTCCTGTTTGACTTTTTCCACCCAATACGTATCGTGGGAGGATCATAAAACCTGCCAATGCTTTTGCAGTGCTACCCACAAATGCCCGGCGGGAAACATTATTTTTTCCTTCTTTTTTCATATGGCCGTGGTTGATTAAGCGCTTGAGATTGAAAGATACAAATTTGGTATAAAACAGATACCGAAATTATAAAGCAGGATCAGGATTATCTTTTGAATAGCATTAAAGCAGAGCCAATCAGGGTTAAAAGGATCACCAGTTTCCGGTATTGCTCGTCTCGTATCCTGCCAACAATACGTAACCCCATCCAAAAGCCTAGAGCCAGTGCCGGAATGAGCACCAGGTCTGTTTGTAAGCTATGTATATTGATATTATGCCAGAAGAAGACCTGGAATGGCAATTTGAAAAGATTCATGAACAGGAAGATCCAGGCTGCCGTACCAATAAAATCATTTTTGGGCATCCGCATGGCCAGGAAGTAAAGATTGGCAAATGTGCCAGCCAGGTTTCCCAACATCGTAGTTAATCCTGCAGCCAGGCCTGTGCTTACAGCAAACATCGGATGTTGCGGCACCTGCGTTGATTTACGATATTCCATCAGTACAACGATCACGATGGTCAGCAAAATGATCGCTGCCATTATTTTGCGAAAAAGGACTTCATTCATTTCCTTCCCTATGTATACACCTATCAATATTCCGATGATCATCCAGGGAACCAGTTTCCAAAAGTGTTTCCACTGTGCGTGGCGGTTATAATACCTTACCGCCGCAATGTCTGCCAAACAAAGAAGCGGTAGAACAATTCCTGTAGATGATTTGCTTCCAAAAACAAATGCCATTAAAGTAACGCTCAGCATATCCACCCCCTTTAGGCCGGCTTTGCTGAGCCCTATGATAAAAGCAGCCAGAAAGATCAGGAACCATTCGGTAAAAGAATAAAAAGAAAATATACTAATCATTGAACATAGGGTGTTTGTTTACTACTAAGTGCTTTTCTTGGTCCTGACCATGTTCCACCAATAATTCAGCTTCAATACCAGCGCCCTGTTCTTTACAAAAAAAGGCGCCGGATAATAATTGTCTGTATAAACAATAAAAAGATCCGAAGCAGGTTGGTAACGCCATTGAAACCTTGCGTTAAAATTGATATTTTTTTGCTGTTCGTTGTATTGTAAATATGTGGTAAAAAATAATTTATTCGTCATGGTAATATCCGCTTTTGGTCCGGCAAGAAAAAAAGCGGTATGTCCCCACGGATGTGGTAAATGAAGGTCGTCATAGCTGGTGCTGAGCGCAAGACTTATATAAGGCTGAAAGCGATAACCTATTTCAGTATTCATGGTAAACCGTGTGCCATCGGCAAAATAACCACCGTACCGTAGAGATATCGAATACGTAAATAATTGCTGGGGCTGCGATACCAGGTCAAGTCCCGCAGTGTTCCACGTATGTTTTGTGCCTTTGGCAAGTGAATCTTTTCCTGTATTGGTTGGATCGAATGGTCTTAATAATTCAACATAATCATGTATACCTGATCCTGTTAAAACAATACGGTTGCGGAAAGTGAGCTGGTAAGACAGCATGTTCTCATTGTCTGTCTGGTGAAACTGTTCATTGAAATAATAGGTAGTATTGGCTTGCAGGCCATGACTGAGTATATGACCACTCCGCGGGAAGAAATACCTGGTTACCTGGGGGCTGACTTTAATATATCCCGTCCTCGGTACATAACCCACTTCTGCATTGAAGCCATTGCCTACATATTCATGTTGCCAGAGTATGTTCCATTTTCGGCTGTTGTATAACAGGTTAGCTGCGTGCGCCATACTGTTTCCCTGTGCGCCGGGACTGAATGAGCGCATAACAAAGGCTTTGCCTGTCCACAGGTTACTGGATGAAGCCAGGTTATATTCCAGCCCAATATTCCGGTTGTATTGTGAATAGATTGTTTTGCCGGAATCATTACCAGGATGATAGTTCATAGATGTCTTATCAACATAGATCAACCCGATATTGGATCTTTTAAACACTTTCCGTTGCAGCGACACTACTGCAAAGTTCTGCGCCGGCAGCCCTTTTTCCTCCACTGCTGCTGTCTGAACATCCATCAGGCCAAGGCGCCAGTCCTTACTGAGTTTACCACTCAGGCGTGCACCTAAATTGATGGGCACACCCAGGCCAATCCGCCGGGAGAAAAAAGGGCGGATGTTTGCATAGCCAAAATTGGCAAACAGGTCATTGTTCTCCAGGAAAAACTGTCTTTTTTCCGGGAAGAATAATTCAAAGCGGCTAAGATTGGTTACCTGCTTGTCTACCTCCACCTGCGAAAAATCGGGATGAATGGTGAGATCGAGGTTGAGAGAAGACGTAACACCAATTTTTGCATCCACGCCCACTTCCTGTTTATATCCCGTCTTGCTTTGTGCTGAATAATCTTTGGATGCGCTGCTTAAAACATAAGGAATAACAGATACATTCATTCCCGGCGCGGGCGGCGGTTTGTCCCATACAAGTACACCTGTATAAGCTAAGGAAGCAGTAGGGAATTGCCGGGGAATGGGTGTCCAGCTCGATTTTTCTGTGGTCTTCAGGTCATTGCGGCTGAAATTAATGCCCCATTCTGTTATTCCTTTTTTATACCGCATCGAAGTAAAAGGGATGGCGGCTTCAAAGATCCATTTATCGTCATAATCCTTTACGGCGGATACCCATTTGTTATCCCAGTTCAGGTCTACTTTTCCCCCTTCATACATAGAACCATCCCATTGTGCCCCGGCAGCATTCGCGCCAAAAGTGAAGCCGTTGGTTTGATCATCAAAAGGGTCTATGAAAAAAATAAAGTTGTCATTCTTTACAAAACTAAAATCCCTCCGTAGCGATTCTACCATATTAGGGCCCGGCAATGCTTTATTGCAAATAGCTATAATGTACAAATTGCGGCTGTCATAGGTCATGCGGACTTCCGTAGTTACCCGCGCGTAACTGGTATCCATAGGTAATACCATGAAAAAATGTGTTGCGGGTTCTGCCTGCAACCAGGCTTCATCCATCACACCATCGATCTTAATCGATGCATTTGTTTCACGGATATTTAAACGGTAAGAGGCATTCTTTTTCTGCGCATCAGATGGCAATACAATAAATACCAGCAGAATGGGAACAATAAAATACTTCAATATTATTTATTTGGGGGTTGACAAGAATGTCAAGTTAAAAAATGTTGCAGAATTCTGTTACACAACATAAAGGTTCTCTGCGAATTTCTGGCTGACACTCGATTTTTTTCCATCTACTTCTATTTCCATTGTTCCATCAAAATCCTGACGGCTCACCACTTTTATTTTGCTGCTGAGACCCAGTCCTACTTTCATTACATATTGCAGAAAAGAAGCGCTGCCGTCTTTTACGGTGACGAGCTTACAGGTTTTGCCAACAGGAACCTGCGTTAAAGTTTTCCGGGCCCTGGTTTTCATTTCTCCTTTGGCATTCGGAATGGAGTCGCCGTGGGGGTCGACTTCGGGATAGTTCAGGAATTTTTCCAGCTTTTCTATCAGTTTGGATGATTGGATATGCTCTAACTGTTCGGCCACTTCATGCACTTCATCCCAGGTGAATTCTAATTTTTCATACAGGAAAGTTTCCCAAAGCCGGTGCTTGCGTATGATCTGTATAGCCTGTTTTTTCCCGGTAGCGGTCAGTGAAATCTTCCCGTATTTCTCATAGCTGATGAGTTTTTTCTCTTTCAGCTTTTTGAGCATATCGTTGGCGGTGGCAGGTTTCACATTCAGTGTAGTTGCCAGCTCGTTGGTTCCCGCCTCGGATTTACCGGTGATTTCCGACGTAAGGTGGAACAGTGCTTTGAGATAATTCTCTTCAGTATGCGATAGCATGGATTAAAGATAAAAAAGATTTCCCAGATTCATTTTGTTAGGTTAGTCTAACTATATATTTTTATCAACAAAACAACTAACCTGGCTATGAAGTTCATTTTATCCATATTGCTATTGCTTGCTTTTACTGCAAGTGCGCAAACAGGCGAGATCACCGGCAAGCTTTTTTCGGGAGGTAAAGCTGTTGAGCGGGCGAGCATTAGTCTTGCCGGAACTGCCTTCGGTGCATGGTCAGATAGTTTAGGTTCTTTTATGCTCTCACGCATACCAGCAGGTACTTACCAGCTGAGGGTTTCATGCCTTGGTTATGATGATGCAGAACAACAGGTACTGGTAAAAAGCAACAACAGCCTGGCTTTGTGGATTGTTTTGACTGCCAATGATGTATTGCTCAATGATGTAGTGGTTACAGGTGTTTCCAGGGCAACACAGGCCCGGGAAAACCCGGTTGCTATTATGGGTATTTCTTCCCGTGCAATGGAACGTACCGCGGCATCTGATCTGATGGATCTACTGGCCAGGAATGTACCTGGATTGCATACGGTGAAAACAGGCCCGAATGTTTCTAAACCTTCCATTCGTGGATTGGGTTATAACAGGGTACTTACGCTTTACGATGGTGTTCGCCAGGAGGGACAGCAATGGGGAGATGAGCATGGTATTGAAGTGGATGCTTACGATATCAACAGGGCAGAAGTAATCAAAGGGCCGGCCAGCCTGATGTACGGGTCTGATGCCCTCGCGGGTGTGATCAGTTTGTTTCCCTATATTCCTGATATGGATGATGGAAAACTGCATGGCAAATTAGTAAGCGAATACCAGTCGAACAACAACCTGGTGGGGAATGGACTGCGCATAGGATACAGTGGACGAAAATTTTTATTTGTGTTAAGAAGCTCTTATCGTATGGCCAACAATTACCGCAATGCCATTGACAACAGGGTTTACAATACCAATTTTGACGAAAAGAACCTGTCGGCACTGGCTGGTTTTAAAACCAACAAAGGATATTCCCATTTTAATTTTACCCTGTACAGCAACCTGCAAGGCATCCCGGATGGAAGCCGCGATTCGTTAACACGGCAATTTACCAAACAGGTTCGGGAAGGAAACAATGATGACATCAAGAGCAGGCCGCTGATACCATGCAATGAACTAAATACGTATCGGCTTTCGCCGCTCCATCAACGCATCGATCACTACCGGATATACACCCATCATTTTTACCAGTTGGGTAAAAGCAATGTAGATATTATTTTTTCACTGCAACAAAATATCAGGCGTGAGTACAATCACCCTACCATGCCCAACCAGGCGGGAATGCATGTGCGGTTGAATACGTTGAATTATGGTTTGCGGTATGATGCACCCCGGTTGGGCAATATGGAGACTACAGTGGGCATTAATGGAATGCTGCAGCAGAACAAAAGTATCGATGCAACAGATTTCCCCATCCCCAATTATGCGCTGTATGACGGAGGTGCCTATTGGTATGCAAAATGGAAATCCGGGAAATGGAGTGTGAGTGGCGGAGCCCGGTACGACATGAGACGGGTGCGATGGAAAGATTTTTTCGTCAGGAATAATTCTGTTACGGGCTTCGATGAACATGTAGCTTTGCCGGATACGGCCAATGCTGTTTTACAGTTCCCGGCTTATGATAAAGTGTTCAAAGGAATATCAGCAAGTGTAGGATTTACTTTTCAGGCTACCAGGGATATCGGGCTCAAATTCAATATCGGCAGAGGTTACAGGGCTCCTAATATTACGGAAATGGCATCCAACGGCCTGGATCCCGGTGCGCACATCATTTATCTTGGTAACCGGAATTTCGATCCCGAGTTTTCACTGGAAACAGACCTGGGCGCAAGCGCCAGGTTCAGCAATTTTTCAGCAGAGCTGAGTCTCTTTAACAATCATATCCAACATTATATTTACCTGACGATGCTTGCAGATGATAACGGAAACCCGATCACGGATGCACAAGGCAATAAAACATATCAATACCAGCAAGCAGCTGCGCAGTTGTATGGAATGGAAGCAGGTTTCTCCCTTCACCCGGTAAAACTCAGAGGATTTAGTTTCGACAACAATCTGTCGGTTGTCTATGGCTTCAACAAAAGCGAGATCTATGAAGGCAAAGGCGAACAGGGAGCTTACCTGCCGCTTATTCCGCCGTTGAAAATATGGAGCAGCATCACACAGAAAATAACAACTGCATCAAAATGGGTTACATCCATTACACCTAAAGTAGAAGTTGAATGGGCTGCGAAACAAAACCGGTTTCTCGGATTGAATCATACAGAAACACCAACGCCTGGTTATGCTTTGTTACATATAGGCCTTACCGTAGACATCAGGTACTATAAAAGCCGGTCCATGCAACTGTACATACAGGTAATGAATCTGCTGGATAAAGTATATCAATCGAACCTTAGCAGACTGAAATATTTTGAATACTACAACCAGTCACCCAACGGTTACAGCGGAATGTATAATATGGGCCGGAATATTTGTGTGAAACTGGTGCTGCCTTTCTGATAGATAAGACGAGACCGGCGGCTTATAAATGATTATCATTCAATGATATAATCCCGTATCCAATGCCGCCTGTCACAATTAACGGATTAACTTAATGAAAGAACAGACAATAACACTATATTCGATAACAGAATTCTTAAATAAAACGTTCGAGTCATGAAAAAATTATGGGTATTGGCTATAGCTGCTTTCCTGGTAACAGGTACTGCTTTTGCACAAGAAAGCAAAGACGGTAAAAAATGCGGTAAATCCTGCTGCAAAAAAGGATCCAACTGTTGTAGCAAAGACAAAAAAGAGACAAAAGAAGTAAAGCCTGCAGCTGCAAAAACAACTGTAAAGGTAGCACCGGCTAAAGCATAAGCCAACGAATTTAAAAAAACAAAGGCCCCCGCTATTGCGGGGGCCTTTGTTATAAGATAGACTCCAGTTCTTTCAGGTGATGAACAGTATAAGTAGGCGTTACATGCGGCACCACATTCAAATGATTCACAAAAATGGTATCCAAGCCGGCATTGATGCCTCCCTGGATATCCGCATCCAGGTTGTCACCGATCATAATACTTTCTTCTATACTGGCACCGGTTTGTTCCAATGCATAATCAAAAATTTCTTTGTTGGGCTTGAGGCTGTTACTGCCTTCCGATGTGATCACCGCCTCAAAATAGCCATCGAGCCTGGATTGTTTCAGCTTACTGTGCTGTACTTTCTCGAAGCCGTTGGTTACCAGGTGCAGGTGATAGCGCTTCGCTTTCAGGTATTCCAGTATTTCAACCGTATAAGGAAAGAGATTGGTCTTGCTGGGCAATAGCTCCAGGAATTGTTGCGATAAAGCGCGGGCAAGCAGTTCATCGGCGATCTTAAAATCAAGCATGGCCAGCCATACCCTTTTCCACCGCAGTTCTTCCTGTTTGATGAATCCCTTGGTGTACCTGTCCCACAAACGCTCATTGTGATAAGAATAGCGTTCATAGAACGTATCGAAATCCGTGATGCCTCTTTCATGCAAGGCATTGGATTGATACAGGTCCTTCAGTGTTTCCTTAGCATTGGTTTCAAAATCCCACAGCGTATGATCCAGGTCGAAGAAAAGGTGACGGTATTTCATGGGGCAAAGGTATTAACTTCGGATTTTAAACGCGGCATTATGAACATCGTTATCACAGGCGCATCCAAAGGGATTGGAAAAGCAGTGGCGGAACAGTTTGCAGCAGCGGGAAATACTTTGTTCCTGTGCAGCAGGGGTGAAAAGCAACTGTATGATGCCGTAAGCGAACTGCAGTCCCTTTATCCGCAGGCTACAATCAAAGCCCGCCCTGCCGATGTATCGGTGAAAGAAGAAGCGCAGGCTTTTGGTAACTGGTGCCTGGGCTTCGGAACACCGGATATACTGGTGAACAACGCTGGCCATTTCATACCCGGATCGGTACACGATGAAGCCGATGGCCAGCTCGAAGCCATGCTGCAATCTAATCTCTACAGTGCCTATCATCTCACCAGAACCCTGTTGCCCGCCATGATCAAAGTAAAATCGGGCCATATTTTTAATATGTGTTCCATTGCATCGTTGCATGCGTATGCCAACGGAGGCAGTTACAGCATCAGCAAATTTGCTTTATATGGTTTCAGCAAAAACCTGCGGGAAGAATTGAAACCACACGGCATTAAGGTAACATCGGTGCATCCCGGTGCTACGATGAGCGCCAGTTGGGATGGCTTCAACATCGATCCCAAAAGAATCATGGAAGCAGCAGATGTTGCCAAAATGATCTATGCCGCTTCACAACTTTCTCCTATGGCGGTAGTGGAAGATATCATATTAAGGCCCCAATTAGGCGACCTGTAACCAATTGTGCCTCAAATATTGAGGAGGCCGGGTAACAATTCCATAACGACTGCATAACATGTACTTCATATAGTAACGGGACCTTTGCTAAACCCCTTCCTGTATGGAAAGACGTTCGTTAGATGTGGTAGTGATGAGTGACCTGCACCTGGGCACCTATGGTTGTCACGCTACAGAAATTGTGAACTACCTCAAAAGTATCCAGCCGCAAATACTGGTGTTGAATGGTGATGTCATTGATATATGGCAGTTCAGCAAGCGCTATTTCCCCGTGCCGCATACACAGGTGATCAAAGAGATCATGAACCTGTTGAGCATGGGTACCCGGGTAATTTATATTACGGGTAACCACGACGAAATACTGCGGCGTTACAGTGATATGCAAATGGGTAATTTTCAGCTCACCGATAAAGTGGTGATGGAGATCAATGGTAAGATGACCTGGATATTCCATGGTGATGTATTTGATGCCACCACGAAAGGCAGCGCCAAATTACTGGCCAAACTGGGCGGCCATGGATATGATCTCCTGATCGTGCTCAACCGTTTCATCAACTGGTTCCTGAAAACAATGGGAAGAGAGAAGATGAGCTTCAGCAAAAAGGTAAAGAACAGTGTGAAAAAAGCGGTTGCCTGGATCGGCGATTTTGAACAAACCGCTGCAGAACTGGCCATAGAAAAGAAATACGATTATGTGATTTGCGGTCATATACACCAACCTCAGAAAAGAGAAGTGGTAACCAAAGATGGATCTGTAATGTACCTGAACAGTGGCGATTGGGTGGAAAACCTCACAGCACTGGAATATGCCCAGAACGAGTGGAACATTTTCCACTACGATGAAAAGGAGTTCGCTGCCATGAAAGCGCCTGTGATCACCATGGAAAAGAAATTGCCGCAACTGAACGTGGTAACAGATGAAGTGGCTTTATTCATTCACTCTTTAGCTGCGCAGTCATGAAGATATTATATACAGTACAGGCAACAGGTAATGGGCATATCAGCCGTGCAATGGAGCTGATGCCCTATCTCACTACTTACGGCGAAGTGGATGTTTTCCTCAGTGGCAGTAACAGCCATTTACAACCCAACCTGCCTGTTGCATACCGCAGTAATGGTGTGAGTTTGTTTTACGGTAATACCGGCGGACTCGATTACCGCCGCATCTGGTCAGCATTCAATTGCAGACGCATCTGGAAAGAAGCCCGCGACCTGCCGGTTGAACAATACGATATCGTACTGAATGATTTTGAAAGCATCACAGCCTTGGCCTGCCGCTTGAAAAAAGTACCCAGCATTGGCTTCGGACACCAGGCGAGTTTCCAGAGTAAACACACACCTCGCAGCAATAAAAAAGATATAGCAGGAGAGTGGGTGCTGAAACAATATGCACCTTCCAAAGCATACCTGGGATTGCATTTCAAGCAATACGACGATTTCATCTGCTCACCGGTTATCAAGCAGGAGATACTCCAGGCAACACCAACCGATCAGGGACATATTACTGTTTATCTTTCGCATTATAGTGATGAAGTAGTGGTGCCGGCATTGCAACAAGTGAAAGACGTTCGCTTTGAAGTATTTTCAAAGAAGGTAAAAGAACGGGTGCAGAAAGGCAATGTTACCTTGTACCCCATCAGCAACGAAGGATTTACGCAAAGCCTCATTCATTCCCATGGTGTGATCACGGGTGCTGGATTTGAAACGCCGGCCGAAGCATTATACCTGGGGAAAAAATTACTGACCCTGCCCATCAAAGGGCAATACGAACAATTATGTAACGCTGCTGCACTGAAAGATTTCAATGCAGTGGTCGTCGATAGCATCAAGCCCGACTTTTATTTCGAAGTGATGAAGTGGTTGGCAGGCGTACCTGTTAAGCCATTGCAGTTATCACATTCAACTTATGAGATCGTACAGAAAGCGATAGAAATGGGCCGTGAAATAGCTACTTCTTCTTCGCAAGTATGGAGTGATCGCTCTCCTCTTTCACAATCGTATTCGTAAGCTTACCAATACCTTCGATCTCCATTTCCACCACATCGCCTGGCTGTAGCCACTGTTCCGGGTAATCGGGGTTATTCAGTTTGCCGGTGCCGTTGAGTTCGAGAAAACAACCGGTTCCGACTGTGCCGCTTCCGATCACATCACCCGGATGCAGGGTAACACCATAAGCGCATCGCTCAATAATTTCGGCGAAGGTCCAGTCCATATCGCCTACATTGCCCTCGCTCACCTGAACACCGTTGACCCAACATTTCATAGAGAGGTTCCAGCTCTTACCCGTATGCCCTTGCTTGGCTGGTATTTCATAATGTTCTAGTTCATCCAATGTTACTAAGCAGGGACCGATAACGGTAGAAAAATCTTTTCCTTTTGCAGGCCCCAGGTTGAGCAGCATTTCTTCCATCTGCAACCTTCTTGCACTCATATCGTTCATGATCATGAGTCCGCCTATGTAATGATCGGCTTTTTCGGCGGTGATATTTCTCCCCTGCCTGCAAATAACGATCGCCGCCTCCAGTTCAAAATCCAGTTTTTCAAAATGATCGGGCATGCAAAGGATATCGCCCGGCCCCTGGATGCTATGATGATTGGTAAAATAAAAGATGGGATACTGATCGAACTCGGGAATCATATCCACTTTGCGGTTCCTGCGCGCGGCGGCCACGTGCTGGCGAAATGCATAACCATCCCTGCATGATGTGGGAAAAGGTACCGGCGCCAGCAACTGGATCGAATCGAGCGCTATGGCTTTGTCTTTGCCCACCCTGCCATCGAGAATGGCTTTATTTACCTGCATGGCAACCGGGAACATATCATTCCAATAATGCAGGAACATATTCATGCTGTTGGGCAGTTCGGGATGAACCAGGTCGCAATCGTATAAATAACCATCTGCTAAGAAAGCCAGTTGGTCGTGTCCGTCGTTGAGATAAGAAACAAGCTTCATGGAAATACAATTGATCTGGCGAAAATAGCGTAAAAAAAACAGGTGGTTCTTGTTCCTTCAACAGTATCTTTAAAAACGATACCGCTTAATATGAAAAATATCTTTTGCATAGCATTGCTGCTGTTAGTTTCTTTCGCTTTCAAGAAAAATGAACCGGCTGAATCATGGATCAGGATCAACCAGCTGGGATATACACCCAATGGGATCAAAGTAGCGGTGTGGTGCGCTAAAACAGACCGGCTGCCCGAAACAGCTGTGTTGATAGACAGCAGTACCCATGAGATCGTTTACCATTGCAAACTTTCGGCAGCTTACGGTGCGTATGGGCCTTTTACGCAAACCGTACGCATAGACTTTACTGGTTTCAGCAAACCCGGCAAGTATTTTATTAAAGCGGGTGATGCCATATCACCGGTGTTTCCCATTGATAAAAATGTGTACAAAGGCGCCGCTGATTTTTGCCTGCGCTATATGCGCCAGCAGCGCAGCGGGTTCAACCCTTTTTTGAAAGACAGCTGCCACACGCACGACGGCTACACATTGTATGGCCCTATGCCCGATAGTACACACATCGATGTAACAGGAGGATGGCACGATGCAAGTGATTACCTGCAATACACCACTACTTCGGCCAACGCAGCCTATCACCTGCTCGCCGCTTACCGCGATTTTCCACAGGTATTTGGTGATACCAAACAGGCAAACGGGCTGGAAGGAGCCAATGGAGTAGCCGATGTGCTGGATGAAGCAAGATGGGGGATCGACTGGTTGCTGAAAATGAATCCGAAAGATGGATGGTTATTCAATCAATTAGGAGACGACCGAGACCACAAGGGCATGCGCATTCCCAAAGAAGATACCAATTACTATGGCCGTGGGTTAGAGCGCCCGGTTTATTTCTGTTCGGGCAAGCCACAAGTGCGGGGCAAATTCATGAATGCCACAACAGGCATTGCTTCCACTGCCGGAAAATTTGCCAGCAGTTTTGCATTGGCTTCGCAATTATATGCAGGCAATGACAGGGCTTTCTCAGAACGACTCTTACATAAAGCGAAAAAAGCTTTCGAAGCCGGACAAAAACAGCCTGGTGTTTGCCAGACCGCATCGGTACGTTCACCTTATATCTATGCCGAAGGTAATTGGACGGATGATATGGAACTCGCTGCCGCAGCCTTACAAATGACAGATTCCGCCTTGCGTTATGCCCGCGAAGAATCTGTTACACCCTGGCTCGGCGCCGACTCTGCAAACCACTACCAATGGTATCCTTTTGTGAATGTTGGTCACTATGAGCTGGCCAAACAATTGAATGGGAAAAATCGTGAAATGCTGATCGATGATTACCGAAAAGGGATAGAGAAAGTTTGGCTGAAAGCCAGCACCAATGCTTTTTTCAGGGCCATACCTTTTATCTGGTGCAGCAATAACCTCACCGTTGCATTCACAACACAATGCTACTGGTACCGTCAACTGACAAATGATAATACTTATGATGAGCTGGAACAGGCTAACCTCGACTGGTTATTCGGCTGTAACCCCTGGGGCACCAGTATGGTATACGGATTGCCTGCCTGGGGAGATACGCCTGAAGATCCGCATTCCGCATTCACACACCTGAAAAATTACCCGATCGATGGCGGACTGGTAGACGGACCGGTATACACCAGCATTTACAAAAGCCTGATTGGTATTCATTTGAATAATGCCGATGAATATGAAGCTTTTCAAAGCGACCTGGCTGTTTATCATGATGACTATGGCGACTATAGCACGAATGAACCTACGATGGATGGAACGGCCTCATTGATCTATTTACTGGCTGCAAAAGAATCTGAGGCATTGAAAGATGATAAAGAAAAACGCGCAGGAACAGACCCGTGAAGAAAAGATAAACTGTACAACCGGTTGAATGAACTGATCAATTATTTAAAGAAGGAAGGATATAGCTTTAAACGGATAGATCACCATTTTTCATCTTCCGGTATATTGTCTTCACGATGAAATTGCTGGCGGGCCTGTAATTTCTGTTGTTGCCGTTCAATAATGAGTTCGGCAATGATCTTACCGGCATCTTCTTGCGGGTGTTCGGATAATAATTTTTTCAGTTTTGCCTCACTGATATCCAGGCGGTAGAGCAGGTTGATCAGACCGGAAAAATCATCAGTGATCAATCGGTTGATGCGGGCAGCCAGCGCTGCAACATCCATCTGTTCCCATTCCTGTATTTCATAGGTGGCGGACATAACCTAAAGATAGGCATTAATGCAGTTTCTTATAATGATTAGCGCGCATCTCATCTTCATCATCCATATCGGGTCCGCGTTCAATTTTTCGCCAGTTGATGTCTTTATGATAACGGTTCATGGCTTGCTGTGGATCGAATATCCTTTTATCCGGCATCACAAAAGTATAAGGGGTATAATTGGGTTTTGTTGTAAAGAAATCGCTCAGCAATGAAGCGGTAGCATCGTACTGGTTTACATAGGGAACACCCAGTATATTGTAGATGGTTTTGAGGATCGATCCGAAGTTCGCATGTGTATGTGAAGTATAGCCTCTTTTCACATAGGGACCGGCCATCATCAGCACACTGCGGTGCGCATCGATATGATCAACACCTCCCTGGGGATCGTCTTCGGTAATGATCACCAGCATGTTTTTCCAGTAAGGCGTGCGGGAAAGGAAATGCAGGATACGCCCCACTGCCAGGTCATTATCTGCCATGTATGAATGCACATACGGATAACCATCCTGCGGCCTTGGTCCGGCGCCATGATCGTTGGGTACCTGCATGGTGATGAGTTGCGGCATCTTTTCTTTTCCTTTCAGCCATTTTTTGCTGAACTCACCCTCGAACTGCTCCATGCGAAACTGATCGGGGATATTGGTGTTGAAACCTGCGTAATTATGACTGGTTCTGCTCCACAATGCTTTTTGCATGGGCACCATCACACCATGAGCGGCGCCGGTAAGCGTATCATACCATTCTTCCCTTACATGTGCTGTTTCATTGGCTTCGCCGAAGTTGTAGAATGAAATATGATGCCGCTCCAATGCTTCCCACAAACCACCGGTCTCGGCATAATCTTCCGGATCCATACTGCCGGTAGAGCCTGGAAACCTGCGCCCGGGCGCTTTTGAGAAAATCTTTGCTGTTTTGTTAACACTCGAATTGGTTTCAACCCACTCATTGGGTATTACACCCATCATCCAGTGATGGCCATGGATAGAAGCATCACTATCGCAATAATAATTATCACTGAAAGCAAATTCAGTAGCGGCTTTGGTATGATTGGGCATTACCTTGGCCTTCGCTACTTTCAGCGTATCATTTTTCCCATACACATTCACATCCACGCCAAATCTTGCCAGTGTGGTATCTCCTTTACCGGTTTTCAGTTGCCCGAATACTTCATCGTAAGACCTGTTTTCTTTGGTGATGTAAACGATGTATTTTATCGGACTCTCGCGGAGTGCGGGCAAAGGAGGCAAAGGATTTTTGGCATCAACGGTAACGGCAATGGTTTGCATGGTATTATCGATGGCCTGTTTACTATAAGTGGCCAACTGCTCGTCATTGGGCATGCGTATTTTTTGGAAAGTAGCCAATTGTATATCGCCAATATAAGTTCCCTGTATGGGTTTAACAAAACCCTTTCCGCCATTGGGTCCTGCGCCCAAGCCACGGCAGCTGATCACGTATATCTCCTGTTCATCTTTTGATAACAGCACACGGGTTGGTCCCCAGCCGGTTGGAATGAGACCTTTTGTTTGTCGCGTATCAACATCGATCACTGCTACCGCATTGAAACCGAGGAGCGCTACATACAAAGTTTTTTCATCACGACTCAATGTGAGGCCGAAGGGCAGCAATCCACGATAATGATCAATACGGTTGTCTACTTTGATGGGGATATGATCTACGATCTTGTGATTCGCATAATCGATGACGGAAATATTGTCGTTGGTTGCATTGGTTACATAAGCATAGCGGCTGCCTACAGCAATGGAGTTGGGACTGGCGCCACCCACTACTTCAGCGCCTTCTACCATCTGGCCAATCTGGTGACCGGTTTTAAGCCGGTCTATGACTTGGTTGGTAGCAAGGTCAATGGTATATACACTCATGGCTTCAGGTGCAGCAGGACTTCCCACACCGGGTATCTTCTCGTCATTAATAGTGGTACCGTTGATGGACGCTGCACTGTTATCGGCATAAGGATGCCAGGGAATCATCTTGCGTTGATAGTTTGCGCTGTCTGCACCTTCAATCAGCGGATAAGCATACATGCCCACATTTGCAACCATGGCCATCTTGTTGCCGGGCGTCAATGCCAATCCAAATGGTAAACGGCCAACGGGAATGGAAGCGGTAATTTTTTTACCAGCCAGGTCATATCGTACGAGGCGAAAATTTGCCCTGTCCAGCACAAGGAGCTCATGCCCCTGTTCATTCAATACCAGGTCTGAAGTAAAACTGTCTTCAAAATCAACGCCATTGACCATTCCGTTCAATGAAAGAGAGTCGGTGCGCTGCAACTTTTCTATATCATATATGATCACAGCTCCATTATCGCCGCCGCTCAGGTACACGGTTTTGGAGTCGTTGGCAAAAGCAACACCGAGAAAAGAGCCATTCGATAAAGGAGAGACGATTTTTTTATCGTAACTGGGCACCCTGGTAGCGCCAAGGGAATGCAGGTCAATGATGGTAAATACGCCATTGTGCAGTGTTACTGCTTTTTTCCCGTCGGGAGATAAGGCCATGCCAAAAGGGTCGTGCGTAATGCGGATCAGCTCGCCGGCCGGTGTTACCTGCCTGCCGCTTGGCAGTACAGACACTCCTTTTTCAGCGATTGTACAAAAGGCATTCCGGCCCGGTACCTGTAAAGTGTTTACAACTTGTGCCTGTGTTAACAGGAATGAAGAGACGAGAAGAAGAGACAGTAAATACTTTTTCATGTTGCAATTTAGCAGAAATATGATGCTACAATTTTTGCAGCAAGTTATCCTATGATTAATACTTTTCAATAACACCCAACCCGAATAAAGCGAAATCGTACTTCACCGGGTCCTGCGGGTCTAATGTACGCAGGTAAGCAGTTAATTCCAGCGCTGACTCCCAATCGATTTGCTTTCTTTCCAGGATATGGAAACGTTTGGCAACCCGGGCCACGTGGAGATCTATGGGGCAAACCAGTTGTGCGGGCCTGATCTTTTTCCAGAGACCGAAATCAACACCTTTTGTATCACTGCGAACCATCCATCGTAAAAACATATTGAGGCGTTTACAGGTAGAGCCTTTATAAGGAGTGGCAATATGTTTTTTAGTACGGGGAGGCACATGCTCCAACGAAAAAAAATATTCGTGAAAATGGATCAGGTTGTTTTCAACAGTGGAAGAAACTCCCTGATCAGGACCCATCAGGAAAGCATCTTCCAGTGAATCGTAACGGCTATAATGGAATTGCAGGAACGCAATGAAATAAAGCAGGTCGGTGCTGTTGAAAGTCCGGTGCTTAAAGCCCAGCAATTTTTTCAGCTCAGCATCGCTATGATGAAGACAAAATTCATGTGGCCTGCGATCCATCAACTGCATCAATTCCCTTGATTTGCCGATGATGGTGGTTCTGTTGCCCCAGGCGAATATGGAAGCAAAGAACCCGGCGATCTCTATATCCTGCTTTTTAGAAAAGTCGTGGGGAACGCAGATGGGATCATCTTTGATGAAAGCGGGCCTGTTGTACAGATCCGCTTTTTCATCAAAGAAAGCTTTTAATGAAGCAGGCTTCATAACCGGCAGTTTACCCGATGGCCTGGTTGAGATCGGCTATGAGATCGTCTGCATCTTCTATGCCTACACTCAGGCGGATAAGGCTGTCGCTGAGACCATTTTTAATGCGTTCTTCCCGTGGAATAGAAGCGTGGGTCATGGATGCAGGGTGATTGATCAGTGATTCAACACCTCCGAGGCTTTCGGCAAGAGCAAATACTTTGGTGCCGGCCAATACTTTTCTTGCTGTTTCCGCGCTGTCATCTTTCAATTCGAAACTCATCATACCACCGAAGCCACGCATTTGTTTGCCGGCTACAGCATAACCCGGATGATCGGTGAAACCGCACCAGTATACCTTGCCTACTTTGGGGTGATTGCGTAAGAAATGCGCTATTTTCTCGCCGTTCTCGCAATGACGCTGCATGCGTACGTGCAGGGTCTTGATGCCCCTTAATACGAGGAAACAGTCTTGCGGACCCGGAACGGCGCCGCAGCTTTTCTGTATGAAATACAATTGTTCTCTCAGGTTGGCATCATTCATCACCAGGCAACCCTGTATTACATCGCTGTGCCCACCCAGGTATTTGGTGGCAGAATGCATAACGATATCTGCACCCAGGTCTAATGGATTCTGTAAGTAAGGTGATGCGAACGTATTGTCTACGCAAAGCAGCACATTTGCTTTTTTAGCAACAGCCGCAACAGCCGCAATATCTGTAATGTTCATCAACGGATTAGTGGGTGTTTCAATCCAGATGAGTTTGGTGGCGGGTGAAATGGCTTTGCTGATATTGGCAATATCCGTGGTATCAACATAAGTGAAGCGGATGCCGAATTTGGCAAATACTTTGGTAAACAAGCGATAAGTGCCTCCATACATGTCGTTGGCAGCGATCACTTCGTCGCCGGGAGCCAGCAGTTTGATCACAGCATCGGTAGCCGCCACACCGCTGCTGAATGCCAGTCCGAACTTGCCATTCTCGATCTGTGCGTAAGCATCTTCCAGCGCTTTGCGGGTAGGGTTTTGACTACGGGCATATTCATATCCTTTGTTTACGCCTGGCGCTTCCTGTACATAAGTAGAAGTCTGGTAAATGGGTGTCATGATGGCACCGGTAGAGGGGTCAGGCTCAGTGCCTGCATGTATGTATTTGGTTGCAAGTTTCATAAAACTAAATTAGTTCTTTTTTGGTGTGTTCTTTTTGGAAGGTTGCGGATTATCACCATTGAGGGTGATGGGCATTACAGCTTTGAGATTGTCCCATAAAATAATGAGATTGGTGCCGTTCCTGGCATCATCGAAATACATAGTGAAAGCTTCCACGACTTCGTTGTTGCGGCTCACATCAATATCGGTTCTCAGCACATCTTTACGGCTATCGTAGGTAAAGCTGCCCCAGCAATAATTATCACGGTTGATGATGATGGTCCATTTGTTTTCGCCGGGAATGCAATACATGGTATACCTTCCTGCGGGCAGCAATTTACCCGCTATGCGTACATTTTTAAACAGCTCCAGCTCGGTAGACTCATTGGCACCCAAACGCCATAACTCATTGTATTTGATAACGCCACCAAAGATGTCGCGGCCGTTTTTCAGGGGGCGGCTGTAGATCAGTCGCGCTACCGGCTGGTCTTTGGCTTTACCACTCATTCTGAGGATAGGATAATTGTCTGGCCAATAACTCATATCCATAGGAGATTTGTCCAGTTCGGTAGGTTTCTGTTGTGCTTGAGAAGCAAAGGAACACACGATGAGCAGGCAGCCCAATACAATCGATCTCATGTAGAAAATTTTGGCAAAGATAAATGGCTATTGCTTCATGAGAGCAGCCAGGGTTTCTTTAGCAAAGTTTTTAACATCGGGGAAGAATTGCTGATAAGCCTCCCCGAGGCTGTGATAGTGTGTTTCAAATAATGCAAAAACATCATCCGACCGGGCTGTAAGGTAACGGGCCCTTGATGCCAGTCCTTTGAAACTTCTGCTGATACCCCAGTCGAACCGGTAATTATAGAGCCAGTTCTGGCGGCTCATAAACGGAAGCATGCTGGCGAAACTTTCGGGGAGTACCGGCCGGGAAAGGAACAACCGGTCATACACTTCACCTGCGAACATACTCCAGTCCTTTTCCTGCATTTCTCCCGGATCCAATGCAAGAAAATGATCATATACAATATCCATAAAAGCACCGGCATAACGCCCTGCCGCGGGCTTGAGATATTGTTTGGCTTTTAAAGTGGCTGAATGCGAATCGGTAAATGCATCGATGGCCCTGTGCAGGCGGATGCCTTGCTGGATGCCGGGAGTATAATCGAACTGCTGCTTTCCCTTTACAAAATCACTGATCATGTTCCCAATCAGGATATCGGGCTGGTGAAAAGAAAGGTATGCATGTGCGAGATAATTCATAGGAATATGAAGTTAGTTCTTTCCGTTCATCCCATCTGTTAACACACTGTTTACAATTTGATCCAGCGAACTGACATTTCCCGGTAACTGGCTGAATCGGCTGTAATGCTTTGCAGTATTGAATTACAGGTTATTGTTAACGACCCTTAACATTGGCATTAACACCGCTCATAACAATCGAAAGCAGAAAGCCCATTGCCGGTCATAATTGAAAAAAAAGAGAAAAAATGCAGGATACTTTTGACTTGCCATTGAGAGAAAAGCAAATCATTATATAAAAAAACTACCACCATGAAAAAATTATTCCTCGCAGTATTAATTGCTGCATCAATTGGAACCAGCGCATTCGCTGCCGATGCTACACACCTGAATTACCGTGTTAAGTCTGCTTTTGAAGCAGCATTCGCCGGTGCAACCAATGTTAGCTGGCACATCAAGCCCCAATTCATTTCTTTTGCCTTTGAATTGAACAATGAAAAGATGGAAGCATTTTATTCATCCGATGGAGAGCAGATCGGTACCAGCCGCCATGTAAGTTTCGACAAACTGCCCGCATCTGCTGTTAAAAAAATCAAAGCGAATTACCCCGATTACCAGGTAAAAGAGGCCGTTAAAATGGATCTTAATGGCGAATCGAATTATTATGTATCGCTTGAGAATGGAAACCTGAAGCGGATACTGGAAGTATCAGAATATGGCAGGGTTAGCTTATTTAACAATGGGAAATAAACAAGGTTCGATTAGTTGGTTTACAGCCTGGCATGCGCCGGGCTTTTTTATTGCAGGTAATCCCTGATGGCAATGAATTCCCCTTCTTCACGAAAATCTTTTATCAATTGCCATAAACGTTCGAGTAAAGGCGCACCACAGGGTTTCCGGGTATAAGCTGGCAGTCCATACTGACTGATATCGACAAATTCCCAGGGATGAAAATACAGGCATACATAGCCATCTTTCCGCAGGGTTTGTTTTACCAGTGTTTTGAAAAAAGGATAGGGAAAATTTTTAAAGCTCAGCCAGAACAACGGAATGCGCAAATGTGGCGAGACCGATGTTGGCAGGCGGGTGAGCCCATGGTCTGTATAAACGGTTCGTGGCAGGTTAAGGTGATTGTACCTGCCGGGGATCCAGGTTGGGTTGATCGAAGAGTCGTAGCGATAACCTGCTTTTTTCACTTCTTCCATGTCTACTGCGCGCATCCTGGGCATGCGTAAACCCAGCACCGGTTGGCCGCTGATCTGCTCCAACTGCTGTCTTGATTCAAGCAGGTGTTCGTTGGAAAAACTGGAATGATAAAAACTGTGGGAAGCTATTTCATGCTTTGCGGCCAACGCACGAACAGCATCGGGATAATGCATGGCGAAATGAGCAGTAGTAAATAAAGTAGCAGCGATTCCATCACTGTTCAATACGGGTAAGATAGCGTCCAGACCGGCTTTACCCACTTCCATTTGCGTACCGGGATCGATCGCCATACCATATTCCAGTGGCATATCGAATTCTTCCACATCGAAACTCAATAGTATGTATCGGGAATGGTGTTGCGTCATGCGTTTGCAAACTTGAGGTTCAACTTGTCAAGGCTGACATCCAGGAATTGCTTCCGCCATATCTGTACCAATAAAATCAACCATAGCAGGAAACAAGGTAATGCTTTGAGCGAATAAGGTCTTACCAGATGTTCCCGTACATAAGGGGTGAAAATATCGGAATAAGAGAAGCTGGTGAGCAAGAGTGCGAAAATAAAAAAAGCAGTAGCCCACCTGGATGCAGGTTGCAGAACGAACCAGATGCAGACGGCAGGAAATGCAATGATATAAGTGGGCGATTCTGCGCTGGTGGTAAATATTACGGTAGTGATCAGCACCGAGCAAAGCAGGTATAAGCGATAACGGGCGTCATTGAAATATTTGAATTGCAGGTATTGAGATGCAAACAACAATACAGCAGGAACTGTAACGAAATAATTCCTGAGCGCCTGGTAATGGAAGATACGCCTGATCATACCCATCACCGAAATGTCCTGGAAATCATTGCGTATGTCCATACGCGCATTCCTGAGGTCTTTGAAACGCAGTTCGGTAAACCAATCCACATAAGATTGTGCAATGAATGCACGGGTAGATATCAGCATGGGAGCAAGGAAGAACACTACCGACCATACAATGGCCCATCCGATGAATTTGATCCTGTTCTTGCTGAAAAAGAAAAAAGCAAATCCCACGACCCCATACAATTTTATAAAAGTGGCCAGCATGATGAAAAACAACGCCCAGGCTTCTTTTCCACGGATAATGAATACGAATCCCAGTATGATGAAAGCGCCGATCATGGCATTGCTCTGCATCCATTCTGCTGCAATCATCATTTCATGGGCAGAGAAAATGAGGATGGCATTCTTCCATTTTTCGGCAATGGGCAGCATACGGATAGCTGTGTACAGGATAGCTGTATTCAGCATCACCCATAATACCACGCCCAGCCAATTGGGCAGCAAAGCAAAAGGAGCAATGACCAGGCTGAAAACCGGGCCATAATGGTTGTAATCCCCGTATTCGGCAGGATAGGCCAGGTAGAGGTTCTGCTGATGAATGGTGTGTTCAAAGACGCCCTTAAAAATCAAATAATTGTTGCCTGTACTCTTGGCATATTCGAGCACCACGCCTACAAAGGCCAGTCCGAACCAGAGTACGGTTGCAAAATTTCTGTTGTAAAGAATATTGGCGAAAAATGATTTGAAGGAACGATTGGTATCAGTAGGGGACATAGTATCAGGAAAGATTGGATTCTTTAACAATATAATGGGGACGTTGTTTGCTTTGCATGAACAGCTTGCCAAGATACAGACCAATAATGCCCAGGATCATCAGTTGCAGGCCGCCAAAAAATGCAATGGTGGCGATGATGGAACTCCATCCTGAGATCGTATGACCAAAATAATAACTATAACCGATATAGGGAATGTATAAGAGAGACAGTAATGAAAAGCTGAGACCCAGGTAAGTGGCAATATACAGGGGTTTTGTGCTGAAAGAAGTGATGCCCCTGATGGCCAGTTTGGTCAGTTGCCGGGTATTGTATTTGGAACGGCCGCTGTGGCGTTCCTCGGGTACATAAGGCAGGCCCTTCTGGGCAAAACCGATCCATTTGATCAGTCCCCTGAAAAAAGGCTCGTCTTCAGACATGGTATTTAAAATGTCTACCACTTTTTTGTCGAGCAGCCTGAAATCGGAAATGCCATCTTCCAGTTCCAGGTCAGACAGGTTGTTGATGATGCTGTAAAACAGTCCCGAACTAACTTTATTCATCCCGCTGGCGTACTCATTTTTGCTTTCACGGTAGGCATATACCACTTCATTGCCGTTTTCCCAATATTCCAGAAAAGCAGGGATAAGTGTTGGCGGGTGCTGCAGGTCGGCATCCATGGTAATCACCGCATCTCCATGGGCTTTTGACAACCCGGCGCTGAGGGCGCTGTCTTTACCGAAATTGCGCGACAACAGGATATAAGATACTTGCCGGTTGGCTGCAGCAAGCTGCCTGAGCACACTGGCCGATGTATCGGTACTGCCATCGTCGATGAAAATGATCTCAAAATCATAATCCAGTGCAGAGAAGACATGTGCAACCGCTTCCGTAACTTTTGGAATATTGGTTGCTTCGTTGAATGCCGGTATAACTATCGAGACCTTTTTTTTCATGAGCAGGAATGGCAGGTAACAAAAATAGTTTCAAAAAAATTACTTTTGCCCCCTAAAATCGGAAATAATGAGTAAAGGACCTGTTTCGCAGTTTATTCAACACCATTACCGCCATTTCAATGCGGCGGCCCTGGTAGATGCTGCAAAGGGATATGAAGCCCATTTATTGGAAGGAGGGAAGATGTTGGTGAGCCTGGCCGGTGCCATGAGTACCGCTGAACTGGGCATCAGTCTGGCTGAAATGATCAGGCAGGATAAAATTGCCATCATCAGTTGTACGGGCGCCAACCTGGAAGAAGACGTGATGAACCTGGTAGCGCACAGCCATTACAAGCGCGTTCCCAATTACCGCGACCTCACACCGCAGGATGAGTGGGACTTGTTGGAGAACCATTACAACCGTGTTACCGATACCTGCATCCCGGAAGAAGAGGCTTTCCGCAGATTGCAGAAACACCTGGTAAAACAATGGAAAGATGCGGAAGCGAAAGGTGAGCGTTATTTCCCGCATGAATTCCTGTATAAAGCAGTATTGAGCGGAGATCTGAAGCAGTATTATGAGATCGATCCTAAAAACAGTTGGATTGTAGCGGCCGCAGAAAAAAACCTGCCAATTGTTGTTCCGGGATGGGAAGACAGTACCACCGGTAACATTTTTGCCAGCTATGTGATCAAGAACGAACTGAAAGCCAGTACGGTTAAAAGTGGTATTGAATACATGGTGATGCTTACGGAATGGTATCGCGCCAATAGCGGAGGCAAAGGCGTTGGTTTCTTCCAGATCGGCGGAGGTATTGCGGGTGATTTTCCTATCTGCGTAGTGCCCATGATGTACCAGGACCTGGAATGGCATGATGTTCCTTTCTGGAGTTATTTCTGCCAGATCAGCGATTCCACCACTTCTTATGGATCGTATTCAGGTGCTGTACCCAATGAAAAGATTACCTGGGGTAAATTAGATATACACACACCCAAATACATTGTGGAGAGCGATGCTACCATCGTAGCGCCGTTGATCTTTGCTTATTTACTGGGCTGGTAACAGCATACCATATTCAATAAAAAAGCCCATTCATTACGAACGGGCTTTTTTATTGGGAGCGGACTTTATCTGCCCGGCATATTCAAAGGTGTATCGCGTTTCAGCATGTCATCTCTGTTGGCTATTACCCATGCAGTGTGGAAGATCATCTTCACACGTTTTTCCATCAGATCGAAATTGATCTTCTCAATAGTATCGGTAGGCTGGTGGTAATCGGCCAGCAGCATGCCGTCGTAAAAGAACAAAATAGGCACTCCTTTCTTGGCAAAATTGAAATGGTCGCTGCGGTAATAGATAAAGTTCCTGTCGTTCGGATCATCGTATTTATAGTCGAGCGTCAGCTTGGTGTATTTGTTGTTCACCCCTTCATTGATCACGGGCAGGTCGCTGCTCAGTTTATCGTGGCCAATCACATATACATAGTTCAGCGTATCGGCTGTTTTACGCTCGGTGTCTATCCTGCCCACCATGTCAATATTGAGGTCGGCAGTAGTTTTATCAAGGGGGAAGATGGGATGCTCGGAGTAATAATCAGAACCCCATAATCCTTTTTCTTCACCGCTTACTGTCATGAACACAACAGTACGACGCGGACCATCGCCTTTTTTAGCAGCAGCAGAAAAAGCTTCCGCCATCTGCATAACGCTTACAGTACCAGATCCATCGTCATCGGCGCCGTACCATATCACATTGCCTTTTTTACCCAGATGGTCGTAGTGGCCTGTGATGAAAAGGTATTCATCTTTTTTATCCGTACCGGGAATGATACCTACTACATTACTGCTTTCGAGTGTTTCGGTGTGTTTGGTAACGGCGATGGCTACTTCTGCTACATAATTTCCTTTATTCACCTGTTTTAATTGATCTGAGGAAAGTTGGGAAGTCCTTCCCAGCAGGGCAGATGCCATTTCTTCCGAAATAGAAGCGCTGATGAAGCTGGCAGTATTGGGCTTCAGGTACATATTACCCTGGGTGGGTGTAGCAGTTGTATGCGGAAAATTCTTTGTAACAACGAACAGGCCGATGGCCCCGTTTTTCTTTGCTGCATTGGTTTTCGCAAAAACAGAAGCGGGGTTGGCGTTGCGGGCACGTGTGCTATTGCCAACGGGAGCGGGGTTGGCATCGTCGGTACCATCCAGCACGATCACTATTTTACCGGCTACGTCCAGGCCGGCAAAATCGTTCCTGCTTTTGGCATCGTCTACAATACCATATCCTGCAAAAACAGTATTATGTTGTGCCCATTCGCCCGAAGCAATAGTGCCGATATTCAGTGTATAATCTTTATCCCAGCTGAACTGCCTGCCATTTACAGAAAAGGTCTGGGCAGTAAGTTCATCCTTATAAACCGGGTAGGGCATCTGGTAAGCGTTACCGTTACCAGGCTTCAGTCCCATTTTTTTAAAACGGGCTTCAATATAGGCAGCGGCTTTTTTTTGTCCGGGAGAAGCGGTCTCGCGTCCTTCCATTTCAGCGCTGGCGATCACGGTCAGTTTTTCTTTCAGACCTGATGCGGTGATCTTTTCAGCATATTTTTCAGGATCGGCATTGTTTTGGGCGTGGCCGGCCAAGACAAGGACCAGCAACCCAGGTACGAGTAAGTGTTTTCGCATATGGTAGTTTATTGTTAGGCACAAGCAATCTTGTTCACGCGGGTGGCGTGCCGTCCGCCCTCAAAAGGGGTAGACATAAAGTTCTCGATCATCTGCTGGGCCAGGGCCAGGGCTACAAAACGGGCAGGGATACAGATGATGTTGGCATTGTTGTGCATGCGGACAAGCCGGGCTACATCGTTCTCCCAACAGAGGCCGGCACGGACGTGCTGGTGTTTGTTGGCTGTGATGGCCACGCCATTGGCGCTGCCGCACAATAAAATACCAAATGAAGATTCGCCGCTCTCAACGCTGGCGGCTGTGGGATGGGCAAAATCGGGATAGTCTACTGAATCGGTTGTATAAGTGCCGAAATCCTTCACTTCAAAGCCTTTATCGGCCAGCCATTTAACCAATACGGTCTTATATTCAACACCGGCATGGTCGCTACCGATCGCAATCGGTTTGGAGGGGTCAAAAACAAAGCTCATGATCTCTTACTTTTCTAAAGCAAAGTTACTCAATTATTAACTCCATTCGTCCTCCTGCTCGCGCTTCTGCTCTTCCTTGTAAACCCTTACAGAAAGAATGATGCTCAGCTCATACAGCGCATAAAGCGGCAGGAATACAATGGTTTGGCTCATCCAGTCGGGACTGGGCGTAATAAAAGCTGCAAGGATGAGGATGACCACAATAGCGTATTTCCTGGTTTTCTTCAGGAAAAAAGGTGTGATCAGTCCAATACGGGTGAGTGCATAAGCCAGTACCGGCAGCTCGAAAGCCAGTCCGCAGCCAAGGATGATATTGGTGAGGTTATCGAGATAATCTGAAAGGGTAGGGAAAGTAACCAGGGTGCCCTGTGTGCCCAACTGGAAGCCGGCCAGGAAGTTAAAGGTAAACGGACCTAACAGGAAGAACCCGAAAGCAGCGCCCAGGAAAAAGAAAAAGGATACCCAGAAGATCACAAAGCGGGTGGTGCGCAGTTCATTTTCTTTAAGGGCCGGTTTCACAAAACGCCAGAATTCCCAGAATATATAAGGGAAAGCCATAATAAATCCCAGGATGAACGACATGCTGATGCTGCCAATGAACTGGCCTCCAAAGGAGTTGCTTTGCATGTTCACTTTTACCGGGGGCATGCAAAGCGCATCGCCCATGTGGGCCCAATGGCTGAACTGGCAAAGCACCCGGTAACTGATGAAATTGGGATTGATAGGACCGGTAATGATATAATCGAATATCCAGTTACGGTACACAAATATTACGATGGCCATGACGAGTATGGCGAGCACCGAACGGATGATATGCATCCGTAATTCCTCGAGGTGATCGATAAAGGTCATATCGGCCAATCCGCCACCCCTGTTTCTATCCAATAATGCCATTGCTTTGCTTTGACTGTTAAGAGTGGGCAAAGTTAAAGGGAAGCAGGATATATTACCGGAGTATTTTCATTTTAACCATTTCGATGCGGGTATCGCTCACATTGAGGATGTCGAAACGGTAATCACCTATGATAATGGTCTCTTTCTGCTTGGGAATGGTTT
The DNA here is from genome assembly GCF_000515315.1 of Asinibacterium sp. OR53. Lineage (NCBI taxonomy): Bacteria > Pseudomonadati > Bacteroidota > Chitinophagia > Chitinophagales > Chitinophagaceae > Asinibacterium > Asinibacterium sp. OR53. The sequence goes on along the minus strand of NZ_KI911562.1, from coordinate 626,713 downwards.
CATGGGCATTGATGATGTACCCGCTCAGGGTTTCGGATTCGGAGACGGGGAACTCCATATCATATTTTTCATTCAGGTAATCGAGTTCGAGGCGGCCGCTGAAAATGAATTCGTCATCGGCCAGCTTATTTTCCACGAATTCCTCCACATCGTATTCATCCTTGATCTCGCCAAAGATCTCTTCCAGCACATCTTCCATGGTAACGATACCGGCTGTGCCGCCGAATTCATCTACTACCCAGGCAATGCTTTTTCTTTCTTTGGTGAATTTATTGATGAGGTCGGCTGCGCTCATGCTTTCGGGAACGGCCATGATGGGGTGCAGTACACTTTGAATAGAATCAGGCTTCTTGAACAGGTCTATCTGGTGCACATAGCCCAGGATATTATCTACGGTATCGTCGTACACCACGAGTTTGCTTAACCGCGTTTCTATGAACCGGTGCCGCAGTTTCTCCAGCGGTATATTGACTTCAATGCCTTCGATTTCGGTTCTGGGAACCAGGCATTGCCTGATCTTTACGGTGGGCAGGCTGAGGGCATTCTCAAAAAGCTCAGTATTGAGCTCCTGGTTGTCTTCATCCTGTTCTTTGGTTTGCTGGAAGAAATGTTCCAGGTCTACTTTGGTAAAAGCATCTGTTTTTTCATTGACCCTTACATTGAAAATATATTTCAGTATCCATTGCGAAATTTCTACAAATGTGTTGGTCAGCGGTTGAAATACCGAATGAAAGAACTGGGCAACGGGAGCAAAAAAACTCAGCAGGGCATCGTTACGTGCCCGGAAGATGGCTTTGGGAATGAATTCGCCGAACACCAGTACCACCAGGGAAGAAACCAGTGTGTCGATGAAGAGTTTGAGGAATTCGTTTTTTACGTG